>NZ_OY764081.1:352197-704394 GCF_963667985.1 uncultured Methanocorpusculum sp.
AGAGACTTCAGCATTACACCGAGGACATCTCCGAATAGTCTCGACTTTTGTACCGCACTCCGGGCAGAACTTTGCTCCTGGCGAAAGGGCCGCACCGCAGTTCGCACATGTAGAACTTCCGGCAGGTGTCATTTTCTGTCCGCACTCCGGGCAGAACTTTTTGCCGGCCGAAAACTCAGCACCGCAGTTATTACATTTATCCATTGGTTCAGCCTGTTTTGGGGCCGTTGTCTGAGGCGCCTCTGCCTTGGGGGCAGCACCCGGCTGACCGCCAAAGGGAGCAGGCTGACCACCGCCACCTGCCATGCTCTGGGTCATCATGCCGCCCATACTCATTCCGGCACCCATTCCTGCACCCATCATGGCAAATCCTGAGCCTTCTCCTCCAAGAGCAACTCCCTGTCCAATGCCTTCGATGGCTTTTCCGGACTCATACTGGAGATAGTTCACGCCCAGAGCAGACATCGCTCCACGCTTGTTGATCGCTTCCTGAACCTCTTCGGGCATGTTGATGTTCAGGCCGGCAAACTTCATGATCTTCAGACCATACACTTCCGTCTCGGCCGTCAGTTTGCCAAGGCAGAGTTGTTCTATCTCCTGCAGATATGCAGGCATATCCAGAACACCCATCTGCTTCTTGGTCTTCAACTCACCAAGAGTATCGTTCAGAACCATGATGACTTGGGATTTCAGCCACTCGACCACCTCTTCTGATCGTGTCAGGCCCTTTGTTCCAACGAACTGGGTAATCAGAAGCAGCGGATCAACAACTTTGTAAGAGAACTGACCGAAGATCCTGAGCTGGACAACACCGAAGTCTACATCACGGAACGCAAGAGGCTGCGGAGTCCCGAACTTATCCCGGAATTCACGCTTTTGCGCCCAGTAAAATTCTCCAATCTGCACGTTTCCAACCACAGTTCCAAGAATATTTTTCAGAACAGGGATGTTTTCAGTGGTCAGAGCGTATCGATCCGGCCGGTCGAAAACCGTGAGCGCTTTTCCGTCGCGGAAGAAGATACCGTATTCATCCTCGCGGACGAGAACGTTGTCGTTCCACATGACGTTTCTTGGGAGACGCCACATGATGTTGTCTCCCTTTTGATCCTCAACCCAGTAGAATCCTTTTCTGGAGTTTGCACCCTCGATATCCGACCCTGAGCCAATGGTCTTGTTTGTTTTTGAGAATAATCCCATTAGTATGCACCTATTTCTGCAATATCAACAATGCGCTTGTCAAATGTCACGGTAAAATCGGTGAACCCCGATCTGATTTCCCGAAGTTGTTTCTGAACACTGTCAAAGTCTCCTGCATCGGCACTACTGAATGCAGCTTTTGCCAAATCGCCAAGTCCACGGATACCGTTGATCAGGGCAAGGTCATATTCGTACACGTTGTTCAATTCAGCTTTTTTGATACGGTTTGCCGGAGATATACCTGTGTAGCCCTGTTCGGCATGGCGAATCTTTGCTTCCGTCGTCTTGGCCTGAGAGATCACTGTTGCCAGATCATTCATCAAGTCGAGTTCAAGTGCTCGACTCGCTGACTTGCGTGTCTGTTCAAGAGGGAGGAGGACGTTATTTTTTAAATCGTCCGCAATCTGTTGGCGTAGCAGAGCATCTGCAAGCCGGACATCTTCTTTCTGCCTGTATCCCCTGAATCCTGGGATACATAACTGAATCTTCTTGATCAGACCGCGGTCATCCTCAACTTTGTCTCGTAAATCTACTGTCATTGTTCACCTATTTTTTCAGTACAAGGAATAATATGGCACCTAATGCAACTATCACCAATGCTACGCCAATCATTTCTGCCTGTATCCCCTGAATCCTGGGATACATAACTGAATCTTCTTGATCAGACCGCGGTCATCCTCAACTTTGTCTCGTAAATCTACTGTCATTGTTCACCTATTTTTTCAGTACAAGGAATAATATGGCACCTAATGCAACTATCACCAATGCTACGCCAATCAGTACCGGTGTTGTGAGGACTGGAAACACTGTGATCAACAATCCTTGAACGAGGAGAAGTACTCCTGCGAGGATCATAAGGAGGGGGAAAACCGGCGACCTCCGTTCGCCCATGAACATGGCAAGGCAAAACGAGATCACGCCGACACCAGCCAGAAAGATACCTACGCCTTCCCAGAATCCTACTGCCGATACAAGGTACGTCACCAGAATTGAGACACCGAGCATCAAAATTACTGACGCCCAGATCAGGTGTATACGTTTATCATTAACATCACTCATATGGGATACCTAATACATATTTGTCATTGGTTTTGTATGCAGGAAGATAAAGCACTTTTGTGCTGTTTATCTTAAAATCATACTCAAGTTTCTGGAGCGTACCGGGGATCTCGGTCTCATACCGCAGGAACAGGAATTCTGCATTTTCTCCAGCTATTCCTTTTTCCATGGTCATCACTGCATGCTTTCCACCCTTGAATCCCGAAATAAGATTCAATGTTGGCTGACCTAGCGTGAGATCCATATTCCATTTTCGGCTGAATTCTTCTGGAATTGCTGCAGCGCAGACATAGAAGTCGCGGGTACCACGCATCTGTTTTTTGTCAGTAATAAACCGGGAAATTTTTCCGCCGGATATGGTTTCCTTCTTGACATTCAGATCAGCATTCACAATCCAGAAGGGAACATAGATAAGTTCTCCGGAGGATTCCTTAGAGGGTGTGGCGATAGAGTAGGTAACATCACCTACTTTTCCGTCAGCATATAAACTGATCCGCCCGCAGTGGCCGCAGGTCAGCATCATGTCGCGTTCTTTGGCTTTGAGAGGTGCACCGCAGCCAGGACATTTAAGTTCTTTTAACAGCATTTTTGATCACCTTCATTTAAAGTAGTCATAAGTTTCGTTGTAAATGGACTGTACCTTCTCCTGGGTTCGACCTGACTTCAGACCTTTCCCATTCAATGCTCCTTCCAGAATTTCGTCTCCGTATCTGAATTTCTTATAGAAATATCCGATAAGTACGATAGCTGCAACGATTCCGACCACAAGGACACCAATTCCGATATCCGCTCCACCGGTCGCGATGGCGAGACCAATTCCAAGACCAATCGCTCCGCCTGAGAGGGCGCCACCAACGCCTGCAACCGTACTCTGACTGCCTGCATTTCCAGGAGCACGGCCCGAAACAACGCGTGCCGTAATGCCGTCGACGGTTGCGAAGTAGGTTCTGCCTTCATAGGTGTATCTGACGATCCAGAATGGATAGTAGATCAAAGTGAATGCTTTTGGGAAGAAGAACGACTTCGAGAAATAGACCTTCGTCATCCGGCTGCTGCCGTCTTTCACGGCCTGCTGGCTGATAGCTTTTCCTCCCACCTCGTATGCGGCATCACGCGACGAGGTCACACCGAATGTGACGATTTCCTGATCATCATAGGAGATTGCCTCGGCACGGTCCGGCAGCACGATACTTTGAATACCAAGATCTCCCGCCTCGCAGGCGATCTCCGAGTAGATGTATTCGCGATTGATGAGAGCCTCGCGGGGAATCTCAACTTTCTCATTATCCTTTCCCGATCTCTGCTCTTCGATACCGCAGACGCATGCCTTTCCTCTGGCAATCAGACGCCAGAACGGAAGATACATGGGGTAGGCCTCAGTTACTGCGGCCGTATTTGGGAGATCTTTTGCTTTCGGTCCTGTTCCAAACCATGCCTTCACTTTTGAAAGGGCCTTGTCTTTATCGACGGTCATTTTGTACATGACCTTATTTGATCCCTCATCTGTCGTCAGCGTGAACACTGATTCGCAGAACTTACAGAGAACCAGGTCTTCTCCCTCTTCGCACTGCACCTGACCACCGCATGACGGGCAGGTCATCGAAACGAGGATCTTCTGGGCATCACTCATTTTGCTTTCACCCCCGCATCAGCAGGTTTTTGCCGTTCAACCACTTTACCTGCAAGAAGTTTTCCTGCGAAAAATCCGGCAATGATCAGAATGAAAAAGACTGGATTCACTATAATGCCGAGTACTCCTCCAAGGAGACCTAACGTGAAGGCAAGCCCCATGACTGCGATGTATGCGCTGGAACTGCGGGTAGGAGACGAGGTCGTATAGACGGCTCCGGATGACCCGTCAATGACTGCCTGATAGGATGAACCCTTATAGTCATACGAAATCTCGTAAATCGGGAAGTATACCAGTGCCTGGTCGATGGAAGTTCCCGCGAGTTCAGGAAGATATGAGTCGATCGCGATATCCGGCTGGATCACTTCGGCTCCTCCCGTGGAGGTTTTTGCATCATAAACTACAGTATTTCCCGGGGGGATCGTGAGGTCCTGCATTCCTGGAAGCAGTGTTCCTTTCGCGGGTTTTGCAAAAACAGTCTCTTTCCCCTTCACAGTCCGGCGGAACCGGAAAACCGGGAAGAACTCTTTGGTAAGTTTCGTGATTTTTGCTGTTGACTCGAGATCTTTTGCTTGGGCGGGACCGGCAGTCCAGCGCTTGAAAATCCCTTTTGCTGCATTCTCTTCAATGGAGAATAGGAGCAGATAAAAGAATAACGCAGAACTTCGATGAATATAGGTGACCGTATCACAGAATGGACAGGTTGCCATCTGTGTACCCGGTTTGACTTGAAGTACCGCGCCACACTTTGGACACTTAAAATCGGGCATATATTTTTCTTGATTTCTAAGCGGATAAGTATATCTCTCTGCAGGTATCTACAGTTCGCTCAGACGTATGAGGCACGCCGCTTTTTTCTCAGAGGCTCCAAGTTTGTCAAAGCATTCTGCAAGTTTTTCAAGAGAAAATTTGTCGTCTGGAAGTAAAATTAGTGTCATCTCAAATGCGCACACGGCATCTCCGTATTTTTCAAGACCGATCAGGGCTGTACCCCTTCCTTTCCAGGCTTCAGCATCATTCGGCAGAAGTTCAGTTAATCTCAGGTAGGCTTCCGCTGCTTTTTCATAGCGCTCATCAGCGAGAAGATTGTCTGCGGTCGTCTTCCAGAAGACTGGGTTGTTTGTGGGGTGAAATGTCATAATAAAACTGCGGAAAATACTCATAACCAGTGGTCATGTTTGACTTGGCAGCACACCCGTGCCGCCGATAAATGCTGATATCGGGATTCGAACCCGAGTCGCCGGCGTGAAAGGCCGGCATGATTGGCCTCTACACTATATCAGCTCAAACCTGCCTATAATAATCTACGCTGATTTATAAAAAGATTGTGATTGACCTCTTTTAATTTCAGGATCAGTATGCGTCGCCGGAGTTCTGAGTCTCCGTCTGGAATGCTGCAAGAAGCTTTTTGTAGACAGGGCCTGGAACGCCGGTTCCGATCCTTCTGCCGTCGATTTTGGTGATTGCGCAGATTTCTGCGGCCGTTCCTGTGACCATGACTTCGTCGGCGGTGTAGAGATCAAAGAGTCCAAGCTCGCAGATTTCGTAGCGGATGCCGATTTTCGCGCAGATGTCGAGAAGGACAAGGCGGGTGATGCCTTTGAGGTTGTTGATAGTCGGAGGGGTGTAGAGAACGCCGTCTTTTATGAGATAGATGTTGTCGCCGGAACCTTCTGCAAGCTTTCCGGTTCGGTCAAGGAAGATGGCCTCGTCCCCACCCTTGTAGTTTGCCTCGATCTTACCAAGAATGTTGTTCAGGTAATTGAGGGATTTGATGTTCGGCGGGAGTGTGTCCGGCGGGTTTCTTCTCACACAGACCGTCACCGCGGTAAGACCGGTTTCATACAGGTCGCCGTACATTGCTCCCCATGCGGAAGCAGCACAGATGATCGAGGGGTTTGCACAGTGACGCGGATCGAGTCCCATAGTTCCAACACCACGCGTGATGATCGGACGGATATAGGCATCCTTCAGGTTATTCTGGCGCAGAGTCTCTTTGATGATCTCGCCCATCTCGGTACGAGTGATTCCTGGATCAAGATCTAAGGCTTTGGCCGAGTCAAAGAGACGGTCAACGTGCTCTTTGAGGCGGAACACACGACCATTGTATGCTCTGATTCCTTCAAACACACCGTCTCCGTAAAGGAATCCGTGGTCGAAGATCGACACGGTTGCCTGTTCTTCAGGCACAAATTTCCCGTTTATGTAAACTAACATGATAAATAATATGTGATGTGGTATGATATAGGATTTTGGTCTCTGCATGGGAAAATCCGGCGTTCATGCGTTTATTTCAGTGATAGTGTCGGAAAAACGAGGGTTCATGCAGGGTGATTTTTCAGAATATGCCGGCCCCGCCAAATACTTATACCGTTACATCCCACAATCACGGTATGTCAGTACAAAACGGCGATACAATACGCGTACACTACATTGGAGAACTAACCGACGGCACACGTTTCGACTCATCGGAGGGTCGCGACCCCCTTCAGTTTACCGTTGGTTCCGGGATGGTAGTCCCCGGTTTCGATGCCGCAGTTCTTGGAATGGAGATCGGCGAGACAAAATCGGTCACGATCCTTCCGGCCGATGCCTACGGCGAAAAGACCGATGAGATGACGGTGGATATTCCACGTGCAGAGTTCGGGGAGGATTTCACCGCAAATCCCGGCGAGCAGCTTATGATCCAGCTTGGGGATGGGAACCAGATCCCGGTCACTATCACGAAGATCGATGAGAACACGGTGACGCTTGATGCAAACCACCCTCTTGCGGGTAAAACACTGGTGTTTACGATCACACTGGCTGAGATCTGCCCCGCAGAACCCGACGCGTAATTATTCATATCTTCAGAGCAAACACCATATCAGCGAAAATGCCACAGATAACCATACGCTCATTTGCCAAGTTCAGAGAACTCTTCGGTGAGGTGAACACATTAACCGTTCCTGAAGGCACCTCTATTCTCGGTGCCCTTCTGGCTTTTGCCAAGACGCAGAAAGACGGGATGAATGAACTCTTTGCCGGCGGAAAACTTGGTTCGCATATCATTCTTATGTACAACCGTGAGAGGATCGACTCCGACGACGCAAAGACAATCTCTACGGCAGAGGGTGACGAGATCGTTATCTATCCACCGGTTTCCGGAGGATGAAAGATGGTTCTTGCATTGCAGAAAGAGGATATTGATATAGGCGCTCTGATCAGTGCCTCACGTACGAACAATGACGGTGCCCAGATCGTTTTCATCGGCTGTGTGAGGGATGACGGGAACATGGATGCCCTTGAGATCGAAGCGTTCGTTCCGGTCGCCGAAAAAGATCTTTCCGATATCGCCACCGAGGCGATGGAACAGTTCAATTTGAACTCGGTCGATATCGTTCACCGGTACGGCCGTCTTGCTCTGGGCGAAACGATCGTCGTTATTTTAGTCGGCGCCGGTCACCGTCCCGAGGCGTATGAGGGCTCCCGCTTTATCATCGAGAAACTGAAGGAAAAAGTGCCAATCTGGAAGCAGGAACTCTCCGGAAATGCCCGGGGAGAGTGGGTACACTAACCCTCACTATTTTTGTTAGAAAAAATTCAGAAGAGAATCAGGCATGCCGGATCCAGAAGGACTTCCTGCGGCTGTGATTTTAGACTGACTGCCCCGACCGCCCCGATGATGCCTTTTTTCCCGTAGACCTGGACGCCTGATTTTTCTGCAGTCTCGAGAACCTCTTCCATGGATACGCGTTCACGACGGATCCTTTCTCCAAGCCTGAGAAGATCATCCGGTACGGTGATTTTTGTCATGATTGCGACACCCCACTCATCGGAGACACTTTCCTCCTCGACAAATCTGCAGACCTTTGCGGCGAGCGTTGGGAGAACGCTCGGATCGACGGCGAGTTCGATGAAGCTGCAGGAGTTTCCTGCGGTTTTTTCTTCGATGTCCTGACAGAGGGCGGCGACCTGGTGTCTGATCCCAATCACGCTTCCGGGATCGGTGAGATACTTCATCAGGGCCTGGGAAAGGGCAAAGGTCGCACCTCCGCATCCTTTCCGGTCGGTATCATCGACGCCGATCGTTACTGGTGTGAGGGCCGGGGTTCGAACTTCCCCAGTGACTACGCCGTTTCCAACCGTTATTTGCACACCTTTTACTCCTTTTGCATGCCCCATCATCGCCGATAACGAGTATGCTGGACCGCCCGGGATCGAATGAATCGTCTGAATGATGTCGGGGCCGTCTTTTTTGACCGCAGCAAGACCTACCGCTGCAAAATCAAGCCTGATCTCGCCATCCTCGCCAATTCTTGCCCATTCGCGAAAGATCATCCCGTCGCGGGTGACGGAGATTGCCGCTCCGCCGGCTTTCCTGTGATGGAACTCGCAGAATCCCGCACAACCGCTGGAGAGACACTCGTGAAAAATTTCCACATCACTCCCGTCGAGGGTTGTAAAAATGCGTTTGCAGGTGGTCTGAGGGAGGGCACTTCTGGATGCGTAATGTGCGGGATTTCTCCCGTGAGGCTCTTCTTTTACGAAAATGCACCCCTCTTTGATCAGCCGGTTAATCCAGTCCTGGGCCGTTGAGCGGGGGACATTGGCGGCAGATGCCAGATCAGCAGTGGTGAAGTGCCCTGCTTCGAAGGTCATCTGCCTCATGGCTGTGAGAAATGCTCCGCGGCGCTCGAGGACGCCGCCGGATTTTTCCTTACCGGTCATATTTGTCTGTGATAAAGAGGAGGTCCGCCAGAATCGCACTGGCCGTTTCAACTGATCCTGCGCCTCGACCGATGAAGGTGATCGCGCCGGCATACTCGGTTTCAACGGTCACTGCGTTTAATGTGCCGGTAACGACGAGCGGATTGGTTTTGGAGATAAGCCGCGGCGAGACCTCCAGAAGATTCTTTTCCGGATGAAGGGTTGCAATCAGACGTATCGAATGTCCGGTCTCTTCTGCCATCCATAATGCGTCAACAGTCAAATCGGAGATGCCGGTACGTTTCACATCGGCAAGTTTCACATCCATCCCGAGCATGGTGTTTGCAAGAATAACGAGCTTGATCGCGGCATCGGTCCCGTTGATGTCGTAGGTGGGATCCGCCTCGGCATATCCAAGATCGCGTGCTTCGGCGAGTGCCTGGACGTAGGTCAGCCCCTCCTCCTCCATTCTGGTCAGGATATAATTGCAGGTCCCGTTCAAAACACCGTAAAGCGCTTTGATTTTATTGCCGGCAAGTCCGTATTTTATTCCACGAAGAATGGGGACGGCGCCTGCTACGGTACCTTCGAAAAGGAATCCGACATTATTCTCTTCCGCCAGTCTGAGCAGTTCGGCTGAAGCGAGAGAGACCGGGCCTTTATTCGAAGTGACGACATGCTTTCGCCACATGATCGCGGTTTTTATGATGGAAAGCGCCGGTTCACCGGTCTCGGCGTTTGTGGGAGTTACCTCGACCAAGATGTCGTAATCCGCTTCGGCCGATATTCGTTCTGCCGTCCAGGTGGAATCTCCGCAGTGTCCGGTCTTCTTTTTCTTTGCGAGAACCTCTTCGATATTGAGGCCGGCGGGGTTAATTACTCCGCTTTTCGAATCCGCTGCGGCAACGATACGGAACCGCTCATCTCCGGCAAGGACCTCTGCGACACCGCGTCCAACCGACCCAAGGCCGATCAGTGCGATATTCCATGTTTTCATAAGCCGCCTCCTACCTGATTGATGATGAGAAGATGTTTCTCAACGGCGATTTCTTTGAGCGTTATCACTGCCTGATTCATCTCCTGTTCGCTCACTGCTTTTATCGTGAGTTTCGCGGTGGAGGGTTCTTCCATGCCGGGCATAACGATGTCAAGTTCGGTCACTTCAGCAATATGCTTCTTATCGATCCGATTCACCGTATCTGTCAGATCAGTGTGAAGGATATGGCCAATCAGAATGAATGTTTTTGTACAGGTGAGATGTTCGGTTCCTATTCGGACGATGGCCACGCCGTTAGCACGGAGGGCATCCATCAGTTCAGCGAGCCGGGTCTCCGGAAGAGAGATGACAATGTCTACAATTAAAGCTCCGTTCACTGACTTGGTGTCACGCTGATGGGAGATAGTTATGATATTTGCTCCGCTTTTTGATATTGGTTCTATTGCGGCAAGTAACTGCCCAGGTTTGTCTTTGAGTTCTAGTCTTAGCGAGGTTCGGACATTTTTTTGCAAGCGTATCCCTCTGATTCCTATTATTTCTTCTTTTTGAAATGGATAAGGATTCCCATAGGCGTATGTATGTCACTGCATGACAAGGTAGACCTCCTCCCGCCAGGCATTATTTCCGCATGAGGACGCAACGTCTGTGGTAACTCTGAAATCCGATTTCACATTTTACTTTCATTGGGGGCGTTGGCCCCTCCCTTTTTCCTGATATTATCGGGATATACGGCATACTCAACGGAAGAACTTTTAGCCTGTTAAAGACTCATAATATTGATAGTATTAATAATGAAGCTCGTAGTCAATGAACGCCGGTGTAAAGGCTGCAATATGTGTACAAAAGTCTGTCCATACGGGATTTTCCAGGAAGGTAAGAGACCCGGTTCACGCGGCTACATCATCCCGGTTTTGGACCATCCAGAGAGATGTACAAACTGCCGTTTGCAGAAGCTCTATGGACGTCAACTCTGCGGGATGTGTCAGATGATATGTCCGGACCAGGCAATTTCCTGGATTGATGAAAAACCCTTCGAGCCTCAGAAAGTGGTGATTGAATATTGACGGACAAAACTGATTTCCTGAACGGTAATGTGGCCTGTGCAGAAGGAGCTTTGGCTGCCGGATGCAGATTTTTTGCCGGATACCCTATCACCCCCTCGACGGAGGTCGCCGAGCGGATGGCACTTCGTCTGCCCAAAGTCGGCGGGATCTTCATCCAGATGGAGGATGAACTGGCAAGTGCTACCGCGATTATCGGAGGATCGTGGGCCGGCGCCCGAACGATGACGGCGACGTCGGGACCGGGTTTTTCCCTGATGATGGAAAATATTGGATATGCCGCCTTCACCGAAACCCCGATCGTGATTGTGAATGTTCAGCGAGGCGGCCCCTCCACCGGCCAGCCGACGATGGCTGCCCAGGGTGATATGCTTCAGTGCAGATACGGGTCACACGGTGATTACAGTGTGATCGCTCTCTCCCCTTCGTCTGTTCAGGAGATGTACGATCTGACGGTCAAAGCATTCAATCTTGCCGACCGGTTCAGGACGCCGGTGTTCCTGATGACGGACGAGACGATTGGACATATGCGGGAAAAGATCACTTTGCACAGCAATGTCGAAATCGTGCCCCGCCGCGAATTAAAGGGTAGCGAACTTCCCTGTGCCCCGGACGAGAACGGAGTTCCCGGATTTGCGACCTTCGGTATGGGCCATAACGTCCACATCACCGGACTGACCCATAATGAAAAGGGATATCCTTCGACCGATTCCGCAGAGGTTCATGAAAATCTAGTTCGCCGTCAGGTCCGAAAAATCGAGGATTTCCGAAACGAGATCGCCGATGTGGACATCGTCAACCCGGACGCAGAACTGGTCTTCATCTCATATGGCGCACCGACCCGTACGGTCCGCCAACTTCTCAACGATAATCCCGATACCTACGGTCATCTGAATCTGCGTATCGTCTGGCCGTTCCCCGATGAATCCCTTCTAGCCTTCAAAAACGCCAAAGCATTCATCATCCCGGAGATGAATCTCGGACAGATCGCCAAAGAGGTCCGCCAGCACACAAACATCCCGATCGTCGTCGTGCCGAAACTCGGAGGCGCACATCATACGCCGGCAGAACTGCTGAAAGCGGTCGAAGTCGCAAAAACCGTGAAAAAACCAGTGACTGAGGTGCGTTTATGAATCTGGAAGACTGGTACCGTCAGGACCGACTGCCCCATATCTATTGTGCAGGGTGTGGGAACGGAACGATTCTCAACTGCACGCTTCGGGCCGTTGAGGAACTGGGCTACAAACAGGAGGAAACGACCTTCGTATCCGGAATCGGTTGTTCATCCCGTGCTTCGGGATACACCTCATCCGACTCACTCCACACGACTCACGGTCGTGCTCTCGCCTTTGCGACCGGTCTGAAACTCGTGAAGCCCAGGCAGCATGTTATCGTTTTCACCGGAGACGGGGACTGTTCTGCGATCGGCGGGAATCACTTCATCCATGCATGCAGAAGAAACATCGATATCACTGTGGTCTGTATGAACAACAATATCTACGGAATGACCGGCGGTCAGGGAAGTCCCTGCACTCCTTACGGCGCTATCAGCACAACGACCCCATACGGGATGCAGGAGCAACCGTTCGATCTCTGCAAAGTAGCGGAGGCTTCCGGTGCGAATTATGTTGCACGGTGGACCTCGTACCATGTTAAAGAGCTGACCGAAGCGATTCGTATCGGCCTTGAAACGCCTGGTCTTTCGTTCATTGAGGTGATGACCCAGTGCCCCACCTCGTTTGGCAGCAAGAACAAGATGCGTCTAGTCACGCAGATGCTTGATATGTTCAGGGAAAATGCCGTATTGAAGGTAAAAGCCGACCGCGATGCAGCTGCTGGAATCACGCTGTCTCCGGAAAAGTTCGTTGTAGGTCAGTTTGTCCGCAGGAAAAATCCCCCTCTCGGTGTGGAGGCGGCGAAATGAAATCCGAGATTCGATTCTCCGGCCTCGGGGGTCAGGGAATCATCACCGCTGCGGTCATCCTCGGCAGAGCGGCTGCTCTGTATGGAGGAAAACACGTCGTGCAGACGCAGAGCTACGGACCCGAGGCACGCGGTGGGGCATCTGCCTCTGCAGTGATCATCTCGGATGAACCGATTTATTATCCGAAGGTAACGGATCCTGACGTGTATGTCATTATGTCCCAGGAGGCATACAACAAATACGGCTCGAATGTGCGGGAGGATGCGATCATGCTTCTCGATCCCGGTTATGTCACCAGCCGGCCGGCATGCAGATTTTTTGAAGTTCCGGCCACGATTGAAGCAAAGGCCCAGCTCGGAAAAACGGTTTTTGCCAATGTGATCATGCTCGGCGGGATCCTTGAAGCAACCGGGATCGTATCTTATGATGCACTTGAACGCGCTGTTCTTGACAGCGTTCCCAAAGGTACTGAAGAAAATAATAAACGGGCACTTGCGATCGGGCAGGAACTTGTCAGGAGTCAACTTTGAAATTCCGCGAATATGAAGCAAAACAGATCTTCCGGGAATCAGGAATCCCGGTGCCAAACAGCGTTCTGATCACCTCCGCCGACGAGGCAAAACCAGCTCTGGATAACGTCGCAGCAAAAGTTGTCCTCAAAGCTCAGGTCGATGTAGGCGGTAGAGGGAAAGCCGGCGGCATTCTTCCTTCAACGGCAGAAAATATCTCCGATGTCGCTCGTGATCTGTTCGGCAAGAAGATTAAGGGACTTCCCGTTGAAAAGATCCTAGTCGAAGAAGCGCTCGATATCTCGCATGAATATTATCTGAGCATCACGATCGATCGTGCAAAAAAGATGCCGCTGATTCTCTTTTCCAGCGAAGGCGGCGTTGAGATCGAGACTCTCGCAAAGGAAAGACCCGAAGCACTCCGCCGCGTGTATGTGGATCCCTCCTTTGTCACCCTTCCAGATTTCATTGTACGAAACGTTGTCGGGAAGAACCCGAAAGAGATCGGAACAATTGTCCGGAATCTTTTTGCTGTTTTCCGCTCCAAAGACGCCGTTCTTGCAGAGATCAATCCGCTGGTGATGACGCCGAAAGGCATTCTCGCGGCAGACGGCAAGATCATTCTGGATGACAACTCCCTGATTCGCCAGGGAATCTCCGAGAACAGAGACCTCACACCCCGCGAGGCTGAGGCCGAGAAACATGGATTTTCCTATGTCGAACTGGACGGAGACATCGGGGTGATCGGAAACGGCGCCGGTCTTACCATGGCGACTCTCGATATCATCTCCCATTATAATGGAAAAGCCGCGAACTTCCTGGATGTCGGCGGCGGAGCTGCTTCGGACCGGGTTTTGTATGCGGTCCGGTTGGTTGCCTCCATGCCCGGAGTTAAAGTGATCGTGGTCAATCTCCTTGGGGGAATCACCCGCTGTGACGAGGTTGCCAAAGGAATCATCGAAGCCGGCGTTTCCCAGCCAGTAATCGTCCGGATTGCCGGTACAAACGAGGAAGAAGGCCGCAGGCTTCTTCAGGAATGTGGATACGTCATGTCCGACACGATGGACGCGGCGATTCGTGCCGCAGTGGAGGTAGTACAATGATCTACGCAGGAAAAAACACAGGAATCCTTGTTCAGGGAGCAACGGGATCGCAGGGAAAATTCCATATCAATCTGATGAACGCCTATGCGAAGCAGGTGGGTGGTATGGGGGTTGTTGCCGGCATGACACCGGGCAAAGCTGGTCAGGATGTTTTCGGTGTTCCGGTCTATGACTCCGTTGTGGACGCCTTGGATGAACATGAGATCGGGGCTTCGGTCATCTTTGTTCCGGCAGGCGGGTGTGGCGACGCCATAATGGAGGCCGCCGATGCACGCATCCCAACTATCGTCACGATCACGGAACATGTCCCGATTCATGACATCATGCGGGCAGTGGCCTATGCCGGTTCCCGCGGGTCCCGGGTCATCGGTCCGAACAGCCCGGGAATGCTTGTTCCGGATGAGTGCAAACTGGGTATCATTCCAGCAAATCTCTGCAGAAAAGGGGACGTCGGGGTTATCTCGCGAAGCGGGACTCTGACTTATCAGGTCATCTCCGAACTGACATCGGCCGGATTTGGTCAGTCAGGAATTATCGGCATCGGCGGAGACGCAGTTATCGGTCAGACCTTCTCTGAAGTTATGGACGAGTTCCATGCAGATGGGCGAACCAAAACCGTCGTTCTGATCGGCGAGGTCGGCGGAAGTCTGGAAATCGAAGGAGCACGCCGTGCACTTGACCTTGGGATGCCGATCGTTGCCTATATCGCCGGAGTTTCCGCCCCGAAAGAGAAACAGATGGGACACGCCGGTGCGATCGTCGAAGGAGGAGAAGGAGATGCAGCATCGAAGATTGAGCGTCTGCGGGCTCTCGAAATTCCGGTTGCAACCCGCCCCTCAGAGATCCCTGATTTGATACGGCGGTTGTCATGAGTGAGAAGAACCGGCTTCTTCTGGCAGCGGCGGATAATCTGGCAAAAACGGTAAATGCTCTCGCTGTAATCTCTTTTCTCCCAAAAGAGGAGGATATCGTCATCGACACACCAACGGTTCACGTGGTCGATATCCAGCCCGAGATCCTGCGTGATCACAGTATGGTGGCTCTTGTGGATTACTGCTCGAATCAGATCATCGATGCGGTTCTTCAATATAAGATACTTGCAAACGTGGACAGCGGAACCGTCGTTGCCGCATTTCCCTATGCGATCCTCATTTACGATGTGGAGAGTCAGGACAACTCCTTCTCGGTCGGCGATTATGCACACATTGTCGATCCGGAAGCTCTTCACTCGGTGCTGATGCTTGCCCTTGAACTCGCCCACGACGGACGTGAGGGACGGTCGGTTGGTACTGCCTTCATTGTTGGCGATATCGATGAACTGAAACGCTGGTCCCATCAGGGTGTCTTAAATCCGTACGAGGGCCACCCGGAAGAGGTCAGAGATGTGAAGATCGAGGAAAACTGGGAAAGCGTGAAGGAGTTTGCCCAGCTCGACGGTGTCTTTATCATCGATAAAAACGGAATCATCGCAGCATCCGGCAGATACCTCGATGCCGACAGCCGCGATGCGAATCTGCAGAGCGGACTCGGCGGCCGCCATCTGGCCACTGCGGCGATCACCAAGGTCGTACATGCCGTAGGGATCGTTGTCTCCGAATCGGGCGGGGTCATCCGCGTCTTTGTCGGCGGCAAGTCCGTAGCCCAGATCCGCACTGATATTAAATTAGTTCTTTAAACCGGCGCGATGAATCCGGCTTGTCGTTATCCGGTTGAATTGTTCTATAAATGAATATGAATACTTTCATATTACAATCTGTTTAACCATCATATGTTCCAAAATTTCCCGATTTGCAATACGAGCTTTTATATATTCAAACATCAGATTATTCTGAAGTGATTCAAAAATGAAGAGAAATATCAGCATCACTCATCTTTCTCAGACTCCAATGGAAAAGCAGAAAGTCGAACTGGTCGAGCGCAAATGTATAGGTCACCCCGACAGTATTGCCGATGGAGTCGCCGAGGCGATTTCCCGTGCACTCTGCAAAGAATACATGGACGAGTGCGATGGTGCGGTCCTCCACCACAACACCGATCAGGGCGAAGTCGTAGCAGGCGAATCTCTCCCGCAGTTCGGCGGCGGAAAAATCATTAAACCGATCTACTTCCTCTTAACCGGAAGAGCAACCCGCCGGTTCGGCAACAAAGTGTTCGCAACCGACGCCATCGCCGTGGAAGCAGCACGTGCCTACCTGACCGAAACAATACCTACCTTCAATATGGACACCGACGTCATCGTCGACTGCCGTATGGGAACCGGTTCCACTGACCTCCGTGATGTTTTCCACACAAAGAAAGGCCACACTGCAGTTCCTCGTGCAAACGACACCTCTTTTGGTGTAGGTCACGCTCCGTTCTCCGAGGTCGAACAGATCATCCTCGGACTTGACGAGTACATCTCCAAAGAGTTCCGCCCAAAGAACCCAATGGTCGGTTACGATCTTAAACTCATGGGACTTAGAGACATCAACACCATCACTATTACTGTAGCCTCGGCAATGGTCGACCGGTATTGTTCTGGGATTGATGAGTATGTAGAAATGAAGGACAAGATGGTGGAATCTTTCACACAGGTTGCCAGACAATACACCGACAGGAAAGTAAAAGTTGAAATCAACACGGCTGATATCATCCGCAAAAAGGCAACTTATGTCTTCCTGACCGTGAACGGGACCTCGGCAGAGATGGGCGACGACGGATCCGTCGGACGCGGAAACCGCTGCAACGGGCTTATCACCCCGAACAGACCGATGTCCATGGAAGCAACGTCCGGTAAGAACCCTATCAACCATATCGGTAAGATCTACAACCTGCTTTCCACTGAAATCGCAAAGGAAGCATGCCAGAAGGTCGACGGCATCGAGGAAATGTATGTCAGACTCCTTTCTCAGATCGGTCACCCGATCGACTACCCGCACATTGCAAGTGTCCAGTGCATAACCAAACGCGGATACACCTTCAAGGACTTCGCACCCGAAGTTGAAGAGATCGTCAACAAACGTCTGGAGAACATCACCGATATCACCAGACTCGTCATCGACGGTAAATTAAAGACCTTCTAAGTATGGCAAAAATACGTCTGGCGATTCCAAATAAGGGTCGTATAGCAGAGCCTATCAATGATCTGATGGACAAGGCCGGTATCCATATCAATATGACCGGTTCCCGTCAGCTAATCGCAAAGACCATTGATCCAGAGATCGAGGTCCTGTTCGTCAGGCCGATTGACATACCAGAATACGTAGCGAAGGGTGTTGCCGATCTCGGCATCACCGGTCTTGATATGGTCGCAGAACGTCGGGCGGATGTTGCCCGTCTTCTGGATCTGAAGTTCGGCTCGGCGAAACTCGTAATCGCCGTCCCTCAGGAGTCGCCGATCACGTCGGTTGAGGCGATGAACGGCTGCCGGATCGCCACCGAGTTCCCAAGTATCTGCAAAGATTTCTTCGCTGAAAGATCAGTTGACGTGAATATCATCGAGGTCTCCGGGGCATGCGAGGCAGCTCCCCATCTCGGCATAGCTGACGGAATTGCCGATCTGACTTCGTCCGGAACGACCCTCGAGGTCAACAAACTCCGGATCATTGAAGAGATCCTTGCAAGCACGACCAACGTCATCGCTAACAAAACCTCTCTCGTCGAAAAGCATGAAAAGATCGAAGAGATCCTTCTTGCCTTTGAAAGCGTTATCGCTGCAAAAGGCCAGTGTTATCTCATGCTGAATGTAAAGCGTGAAAAACTTGAGGAGATTAAAGCGCTGATCCCCGGTCTTGGCGGTCCGACCATTATGGACATTGCAGGTTCCGGCTCCGTCGCCCTTCATGCCGTCGTATCGACCAACAAGGTGTATCAGCTGATCAATCAGCTGAAACGCGCCGGAGCTCGGGACATCCTTGTTCTGGACATCATGAGGATGGTGAGATAGGATGGACGTCTTCCCGGCGGTCGACATACTTTCCGGGAACTGTGTCCAGCTTGTCGGCGGCGATCGGCTGACGGCCACGGTATACGGATCCCCTATAGACAATGCCCGACGCTGGATCAGCGAGGGTGCATCCAATCTCCATGTCGTGAATCTTGACGGAGCATTTACCGCAAGTACCACCAACGCGGCGATGATCCGCGAGGTGGTCGAAAAAACCGACGTTTTTGTTCAGGTCGGCGGAGGTATCCGCAGTCTTGAGGATGCACGCGGCTGGCTGAACTGCGGCGTGGCCCAGATCATCCTGAGTACATTCGCGACCCGGGAGCCCGCTGTTATCCGGACCTTAAGTAAAGAGTTCGGCAGCGAACGCATCATGGCCGGCGTGGATGCACGACGGGGCGAGATCGCCGTTTCCGGATGGCAGGAACTGGCAGGCGATTTCATTGGCTGGGCCCAAAAGTTCGAGGAGCTGGGTGCCGGCTCTCTACTTTACACAAATGTAGATGTGGAGGGACATCAGGCCGGGATTGACAGCGAACCTGTCCAGAAACTTCTGGATGCCGTCAGCATTCCGGTCATCGTGGCTGGAGGCGTGACAACCTCTCAGGACGTGACCGCTCTTAAGCAGCTTGGTGCTTCCGGCTGTGTTCTTGGGTCGGCACTCTATAGCGGACGAATCACTCTTAAAGAAGCACTGGAGGCAGCTGTATGAGATCAGTGGAAAAAACCAGAGAGACAAAAGAAACCAATATCCGTGTCGTTTTCGATCCGGATACACCCGGGACGATTGAGATATCCACGGGCGTCGCATTTATGGACCACATGCTGAACGCATTTGCCCGCCACGGCGGCTTCTCGCTGACCGTTGAGGCAAAAGGCGACCTTGAGGTCGATTGTCATCACACAATCGAAGACATTGGGATTGTTCTTGGGACCGCCATCAAGGACGCGGTAGGCGATGGACGCGGCATCCGGCGTTTTGCTCATGCCATAATTCCAATGGATGAATCACGTGCCACCGCGGCACTGGACATCTCCGGCAGAGGATATCTCGTCATGGAAGGTTCCTTTACCGGCATCTCAACGGGAAGTATTCCAAACGATGTATTCGAACACTTTTTCTACAGTCTCTGCATCAATGCAGGCATCACTGCCCATGTGATCTTTTCCGGCGTAAACGATCACCACAAATGTGAAGCGATCTTCAAGGCATTCGGCATAGCTCTTGGGAAGGCGCTGTCCATCCGTCCCGGAAATACTGTGGTTCCAAGCACGAAAGGAACGCTATAATAATTCTATTTTTAAAAGAGACTCCTCTCGCTGAGATAAGTCCGGGAGGCCTCATAAGAAACCGCCCGTATGAAAAAAATACAAGCCTAGGCTTGTTTTTTACGCACGGGCATCATTGACCCGCACACCACACAAAATCAGGTTATTCCTTAGTGGCGAGGTCAATGTCCTCTGCCTTGATGGTCTTGCGACCTGCGTGCTGGGCAAGTTCGAATGCCTGCTTTGCGATAGCCTCAATGTAGGCTTCTGCTTTTGCCACTAATGCATCTGCTGCATCTTCGCCTACACGAACGGCGCCAGCTTTCTTTGCAAGTCTGACGACTGCTGCTTTTGGTAAGTCTGCCATAATAATTCTCAAACAAAAAATGGTTCAAAATAATATATAAAACTATGCCAGTTATGGACATTTTCAGCAGACTGATGATATTTCGCGGCTATTTTTTATTTTACTCTGTGATTGCGGCTGAATTTTCGATTAGATTTTTATTTTCGCCCTAATTTGAAATCAGGGCTCAATTCTTACATATTTTTTTTCACAACCGCTACCGTCAAATTGAGGGCGGGGACGTATCCGGACGAGGCGCGCGAACTATCAATAAATACGCCGGGAATATTCATAACAGGCGCACCATGTCCGATTCCGGCTCCAAGAAACGTTAGTGTGCGGAAAATCAGATTCCCGGAAATGCCATCCGGGGCAATAATTACGCCGCACTCTTTGACCATATCCTCGATCAAAATCTCTCCATGAACAGCCCCGGTTTTTTCCGCAACTTCTATCGCATCGCTGATCGATTTATCAACGATCGGGTGCCTGCCGATATCCCCGATCCTTCCCCCGGAAAGGACTGCGGTCTTATCGGAAAGACCAAAACTCCGTGCAAGTTCCCTGCCGCGGGTAACAAGATGTATCTTCTCTTCAACAGTCCATCCTTCATCAACACCGACGGGGGCAAGGAAAAACCGTTCTCCACCGGCGGTCTCCAAAAGGGCAATTCTTTCCAGACGTGAAACACCAAATGCCGTCTTCAGATATCGGAGAGTCTCATTTGCAGGCAGAGTTCCCCGCACCGCTCCATGAATTTTTCCAGAACGGAGATCATCAATCATGGCGATGTGGGGTTGATCCGAGATGACCGTCCCAACGAATGCTGATTTCGTATCATTCAACAGGGTCGAAGAGTAACAGAGGATATGGACATCCTCTGATACCGCAAGCTCTGCACTTGCAAGAACTTTTTCGGCGTCGGCGGCGCAGCCGATTCCAAGCGTTATCATACTGAACTTATATTGGTAATGCCCTCAACGCAGAAGTTGAAGAGCGTGGCTTTCTCGCTTCCTTTCTGGAGGACAAGTTTGCGTGTATCAGTTACCGTCCCGATGACCTGGGCTGCCATGTTGACTTTTCTAAACAGCTGACATACCTGATCGACCGAGCCCTGATTTGCCGTTACGATGAATCCCATCCCGGGATACATGCGAACCCACTGTTCAAATCCGATCCCAAGCTTATCCAGGTCCGGCCGCGGGATCGCATCGAGATCAATCAGACCCCCGACATTGCTGGACTCAAGGAGCATGCCAAGCGTTCCGATGATGCCCGGATTCGAGATATCTTTTCCTGCGGTAAGCAGGTGGCGTTCACCAAGGGTCTTCATAACGGCGATCTGGGATCTGAGCAGCTTTGGATCCTTCATCGTTACTGAATCCCAGTTCATACGGGCGTTTGGATGGATTCTTCCGTTAAGATCCATTGCAACGATGATCGCATCTCCCGGTTCCGCTTTCGTACTGTAGATTACACTGTCCAGCTCGGCGATCCCGAGGATGGAAACATCGATGACGTTGTGGGGCGCATCGGGGTGGAGATGGCCGCCGACCACCGGCACGTCGAACGCTCTGGCCGCATCGCACATACCCCGGGTGACCATATCCATAAGTTCGTCGTCTGCAGCAGAAAGAACATCGACCATTGCAATCGGCCTCCCTCCCATCGCAGCTATATCGTGAACATTTACAAGGATCGAGCAGTATCCAGCCCAATACGGATCGAGTTCCATCAGCTGATTCCATATCCCGTCTGCAGCCAGGAGGAGAGCCGAACGACCGTTCTGAATTACCGCAGCATCCTCTCCGTATGATGCAACAACGTCGATGTTGTCGATGTGAAGTGTTTTTACTAGATTGCCAATCGCTTTTTTACGTCGAACACCGTCATATTTTCGAACGGCATCTGAAACGGATTCGGGAGTATATGTATCTGCAGACATGGTTTTTTTGATCACCTCTTGGGAATGAAAGGGACTGGATTTTTTTTAGTCCCTTAATATGTGTCTTGTCTATGTATTCCCCTTCTGTCATGATAATATCTGTGTTTCAGCCGGCCGAACACGGGATAAATTATATCGTTACGTATGAAAAACATAATCACATTGACGGTGGTGTATGTTTGAAGAAAATATGATAGTTCAGCTCAAGGGAATAGGTATGAGTGAGTATGAATCGAAGGTTTATCTCACACTTATCTGTATTAATTCCGCAAGTCCCCGGGAACTTCACGAGACAACAAATATTCCCGGGGGAAGGGTATACGAGACGCTCACCAATCTGGAAAAGAAGGGGTTTATCATCTCGAACAGACAGTCCCCAGTTCGTTACCGGGTCGCTGATATACCTCACACCATCGAAAGACTCAAGCAGGAGGCAGTTACCCGATATGATACGCTGGGAATAGCGCTTGAAACCTATGCCGCTCTCACCTGTATTGATCAGCTTGGTCAGACCTACACCATTCAATCAGAGTGGGGAATCGAGAATCAAATCCGGTTCCTCCTCAAAACGGCAAAAAACGAACTTCTCATCATCTCGGACGACCCTGGGTTTTATCAGTATTTTGCAGAAGAGCTTTCCCAGGCGGTAAAACGCGTCAGTGTCAACAGTGTCGTCAGTAATAAAAAGACGGCAAAGAAAATACCGTTCCCCTGCTATCTTGCTGACAAAGACACAAAAGAGTCTTTGTTCCAGCCGCCGATCCTCAGGAAAATGTCTCTCCCGACGAAAGTGATCATCTATGCAGACAGAAAGGAAGTACTTGCAGTATATGTGCGTGACGGAAAAAAAGAGGCTGTTTTCACGAGAAACAACATCTACGCCGATTTCATAACCCGGACGGTAATGAGAAATCAGGTCCGGGTCTCCCCATAAATCTTTTTTTTTAATTCGGCATCTGCCTCGTACCAGGCTTTTCCCAACCGTTATTATCTCCAGACATCCATTACTACAATAACGAATATGGACTGGGCAGAGAAGTACCGCCCGATGCATCTTGCCGATATTTTAGGCAATGGATCTGCGGTCAGACAGATAGTTGACTGGGCCAAAACCTGGACTCCAGATTCCCGACCGTTGCTTTTTACGGGTAAACCGGGTATTGGAAAAACCTCGGCAGCCCTTGCTCTTGCCCGCGATATGAACTGGGAAGTTCTGGAACTAAACGCTTCGGATGCCCGCACGAAAGCGATTATTGAACGGGTTGCCGGAAACTCGTCAACGACGACCAGTCTCTTTGGTGCCGGTCGAAAACTGATCGTCATCGACGAGGTGGACAACCTCGAAGGAAATGCGGATCGTGGAGGCGCCCGGGCAATCGCAGATATTCTCAAAGAAGCAAAACAGCCGATCATCCTGATCGCAAACGACGCATATGGGGTCTCCGATTCGATCCGCAGACTTTGCGACCCAGTTCCGTTCAGAGCAATCGGCGTCTCCACACTGGAGAAACGGAT
Organism: uncultured Methanocorpusculum sp.; assembly: GCF_963667985.1. Classification (NCBI taxonomy): domain Archaea; kingdom Methanobacteriati; phylum Methanobacteriota; class Methanomicrobia; order Methanomicrobiales; family Methanocorpusculaceae; genus Methanocorpusculum; species uncultured Methanocorpusculum sp. The sequence goes on from NZ_OY764081.1 coordinate 375,367, forward strand.
GAAAGAGATTTGCCGCGACGAGGGAATCTCATGCGGGGAAGACGCACTTTCAGCGATCGCAGAAAGTTCGGCAGGAGATATGCGTACTGCCGTAAACATGCTGTTTGGCTCCTCGACCGGGAAGACACGTATCTCCGCCGGGGACATCAATACTGCCCAGAAGGATGAACGTGCGACGATCTTTGATTTGGTTGGCGGCGTTTTCGCCGGGGCCCCGGACCGGGAACTGCAGAAGCTTTCGTTTGAATGCGATGAAAAGCCTGATTCCGTCATGCAGTGGATCGAGGAATCTCTTCCGCTGATGCATGATACGAAAAGGCGGATCAGGGCATATGGCAGGATCTCCCGGGCCAATGTGTATCTTGGAAGAACAATGAAGCGCCAGTATTTTACTCTTTGGCGGTATGCCACGTCGATGATGACGCTTGGGGTCGCTTCGGAAAATGCTGGCGCAGGTTTTCGGACTCGGATCATGCCGCCATCCCGCTGGAAACGGATGGGTACCGCAAAAAAGCAGAAGACGGTCCGACGAACGCTTGCGGCATCGCTCGCAGAAGGGTACAGCATTCCGGAAAACCAGATCCAGAGTCAGTATCTGGATCTGCTTTCCCGGTTTGCCAAAAAGGATCCCGCAGCATTCTGCGAACGCCACAACCTTGATGCCGATCAGATGGGGATCGTCCTTCATGACAAAGCTGCGGCGGCGGCCGCAGTTAAGACTGTCCAACAGGCTACAAAGGATCGGGACATGAAGGTGAAAAAGATGGCAGCTTCCAAAAAGGCGGAGCTGCGAAAACTCGAGGAACAGCTGGAAGCACTTCGAATGCAGCAGCCACCCGTCCCGGAAACGCCACCGGCCGCAGAAGAACGGCCTCTTTTAGAGGAAACCCAGGAAGAAAAAAAGCTCGCTCCAAAACAGGCAACTCTGGACTTTTTCTGATCTGCTTATCTTTCCCTAAACTTTTTTTGATCGATCCGTAAACTCTTGGACAAATTAGGGGGTTAATTTCATAATTCTGTATAATGGAGATGAGAGATCTCTAATCTCCGGTTAATAACCAGATATTCTCCAAAAACGATTTATGGAATATCCCGTATGTATGCCGACAAAGTAAATGTTGTTGTCAATTTGACACTTATTGGATAATTTTTAGATAAATAATATCTTAAAATATTAACAAACACATCTTAGAGATAAAGTATTATTATGCGTGAAGTGGATATTATCAGGTATGTCTTCTTCACGCACAGAGATAGAGTATCTCACCATTCTTCCAGGAACCACCCGGGATGGAATAAAGGAAGGATTTGATGAGATAATTATCCGTCCTGGCGACACGCTTTCCATCGTTGGTCCGACCGGTTCGGGAAAAACCGCTTTCATCAACGACATCGAAGTGTTTGCCCAGGGAGACACCGTCACGAACCGCCGAATATTAATAAACGGTTGTGAACCAGACGAATCTCTGGTCCGTGATCCCTCCAGAAAACCGATCGCCATGATCACGCAGAATACCAAATGCCTTGCCGACCTGATCGTCTCAGAATTTCTGGAGATGCATATCCGTTCACGGAAACTGAAGGGGGATGGTATTGTCGAGAAAACCATCCGCATCGCAAACGAGTTTACCGGGGAAAAAATCCTGCCGCACATGAGGATGAGCGCTCTTTCCGGCGGACAAACCCGTTCGCTCTTTATTGCCGACGCGATCATCATCTCCGACACACCGATCATTCTGCTGGATGAAGTGGAAAATGCCGGCATTTTTAAGGAACGGGTCATCGAAGTCCTGCGTGAAGAAAAGAAGGCCATTATCTTCGTGACCCACGATCCCTACGTCGCCCTTCTAACCGGGACACGGATCGTCATGGGGAATGGCGCCGTAACAAAGATCCTGACCCCGGGCCGCGAAGAAGAAGAGACGCTTGCGGAGATCGCCCGGATGGATGCGAAGATCACAAATCTTCGGGAACGTATTCGTGCAGGCGAACTCCTGTGCGGACTCGAAGGGGTCGAGGCATGAACGTAAAGCTGATCGCCATCGCCGGACCGCCAAGCGCGGGAAAGACGGCCGTTGTCAAACAGATCATCCGAAATCTTCCCGACCCGAAGAAAGCCGGGTACCTCAAGATCGATGTGGTGCAGGCCTGGGAAGACGAGGAACTCGCAGCCGAGTTCGGCATTCCAACAAAAAAAGTGTATTCAGGGGATATGTGCCCGGATCATATGGGTATCATGGTCATCCGCGATGCGATGGAATGGGCCGAACAGATCGGCGCCGAGTATCTGCTTTATGAAAGTGCGGGACTTTGTCTGCGCTGCACGCCCTACACCAAAAACTCTCTCGGTATCTGCGTTCTTTCGGCAGTGTCGGGAACACATGCTCCGCTGAAAATGGCGCCGATGATCGCACTTGCGGACGTGGCCGTAGTAACAAAGATCGATCTTGTTTCCCAGGCGGAAAAAGAGGTTTTCCGCGAGCGGATCAAAGAGGTCGCGCCGGGAATCGACATCATCGAAACCAACGCCGTCCAAGGGACTGGTATGCGGTATCTCAATAAAGTGATCGCGGAGATGCCGCCCGCTCCTTTAGAAAAGGATATGCTTAGAGGCGTTCCGCCGCTCGGAGTCTGCACGATCTGCATCGGGAAAAAGGAGATCGGATGGCAGGAACATTTCGGGGTGATCCGGCCGATCGAGGCTCCCGACAATATCTACCGGGGTGACTGATGGTCTGGACGCCACCGGGAAAGGACTGTGGAGCCTGCGGAGCGGAAAGCTGCGAAGCATTCATGCTCCAGGCGGCTTCCGGCCTGAAAAACCTTGCCGCCTGTCCGTATTATCATGAGGATGTTCCAAAATACACTTGCAGAGAGCTGGCAACATCATACTCAGGCACGGACGTCTGCCGTGCCCCGTATGATTTTGTGCTCTCTGCATTGCCGAACGAACCCTCCGCACGAAAAATCCTTCTGCCGTTTCGACCCGATCTGGTCGAACGCGAGGGAATTAAAAAAGATGATATCGTCATAGGCAGACCAGCGGGAGCGGGATGCCCGGTCCAGCATGTCATTCGGGTCCTCGAAGCGGATTATACCACCGGGCTGATCACCGGCCATGTGGTTGGCCCCGCCTTTTCCCGGGACAACACTGATATCGTTGATCTGAAAATGTATCATATGATTGGATTCGAGGGAGTGGCCAGGGTCGTTGCCCGGCCCCCGGAGTTTGGAGTCCGGCATCCGTTCCTGCCGGGATTCTGTATGATGGACCGGACGCACACCGGCATCGTCAATATGATCCTGCAGAAATCCTACGGCCTTCATGTAAGAGTGGAGGGGATCGTGATATTATGAAAACGCTTGCAGAAATCAACCGGAAAATCGCCGAGAAAACCGCGGTCGTCGTTACGGCAAAAACTCTCAAGGACCGTATCCGAAAAGGAGAGATAATCACTCCTGACGACGTGGATGTGGTGACCTGCGGGACATTCGGCGTGATGTCCGGGACATCCGCGGTGCTCGCTTTTCAGGCCGGAGAGCCAGGGACCTTCCGGCATGTCATTTCCATGACATTGAACGGCGTTCCGGCATTCATCGGCCCCTGCCCGAATGAAAGTAACGGGCATGTGGATTGTATTGTATACGGCACATCCCATGCCGAACACGATGCCTCGTACGGTGGCGGACATCTGTTTTCGGATCTTGTCGCAGGAAAGCCGGTCACTGCCGAAATCGTCACCGATGCGGGAAAAGTCAACCACACGGTCAGTCTTTCGGAGATGTCCTCTGCCAGACTTATCGTTACCCGCGGAGCGTTCAAAAACTACAAGGGTTTTGTGAACCGGGGCAATGAGGAGGTCACCACGATCTTTTCCACATTCCCGATGAAGCCAAATATGCAGAGCTCGTCCGTTTCTGGATGCGGGGAGATCAACCCTCTTGAAAATGATCCGGCATTACGCTATCACATCCCGGGAGCATTAGCCTTGGTGAACGGCGGTCCGGGCCTTATCCTTGGGTGCGGGACGAGATCGTCGCCGCAGAAACCGAATCTTTCCCTTTCTGCGGATCTGCTGGGCATGCATCCCGATATGATGGGCGGTTTTGTAACCGCTCTCGGCGCCGAATGCTTGACATCGGTTGGGACCGCGATCCCAGTGCTGGATGATGAAACGCTGGATGCTCTCCATATTCTCGACGAAGATATCCCGCTGCCGGTCGCCGACATACAGAACAGGACCCCCTTTGCCGCCGCGACGTATGCGGATGTCTGGCAGAACACCGACCGGCGGATCCGTGTCGATGCTTCGCGATGCAGGGATGACTGTGCGGAGTGTGCCAAAGATCTCTGCCCGGTCGCGGCTATTCACCCCGACCTCTCGATCGGCAAAGCATGCATGGGCTGTCTGACCTGCGTAACCGTATGTAAAAATCAGGTGTTTTCCGCGAACTCTGGGATGCTCCGCACACAAAATGCAGATATTCCAATCGGCCTTCGCCAGTCTGATCGCGTTCGGGGTGACCGGGCAGCGGTCCTGGTTCGCGACCGGATCTCTTCCGGCGCCTGGAGGTTTTAAATGGGCGATTACGTTTTGCGCTGTCTTGCCGGCGGGGAACTTCTCGAAGACCATTATACTCTTGCCTGCCCGCATCATCCGGGTTTTGTCCGTGCAGAGTATAAAGCCAAGCAGCTGACCGTCCGGGAGAATCTGCCGGGCGTATTCCGATTCGGTGACTGGCTCCCTGTCCACGGCTCGGTCCCGACCAAATCGAGACCCGTGACCTTTCAAAACCGGGAACTCTGCCGCGAGCTCGGACTGCCGAACCTCTGGATCACGTTTACCGGCTACTATCCGGAACGCGGCTGTTATGTGCCTACGGGATCGTTCAAGGAACTGGAAGCTCTGCCGACGATCGTCCGCCTCAGCGAGGCAGGAGGAGGAACGCTCGTCGTGGCGTCCGCCGGCAACACAGGCAGGGCGTTTGCCCAGATGTCTGCGGAATTTGGGACACCTGTCGTCCTCGTAGTGCCGGAAAGTTCGGCCGACAAACTCTGGACCGCGGGATGTTTCGATCATAGTGCGATCAGGCTCGTTACGGTTCGCGGTGATTACACCGAAGCGATCAAAACAGCCGATAAGATCTGCGAGACGCCCGGATATTTCCCGGAAGGTGGGGGGAAAAACATCGCCCGCCGGGACGGGATGGGCTGCGTGATGCTCGATGCCGCCGTCACAATTCGTAAACTCCCCGAGTATTACTTCCAGGCTGTTGGGTCGGGCACCGGCGGGATCGCCGCATGGGAAGCTGCGATCCGTCTGATCGGGGATGGACGCTTCGGCAGTACATATCCGGAACTCCATCTCTCGCAGAATCTTCCGTTCGTTCCGATGGTCCGTGCATGGAATGTCGGCAGAGATCATATCATAGATGAGGATATGCCGGATGCTCAGGCTTCCATCGCCGCAGTGTCCGCCCATGTTCTGACTAACCGAACACCGCCGTACGGGATCACCGGCGGGGTGTATGATGCGATGAAATCCTGCGGCGGGCGGATGCATGCCGTTGAAAACAGCGATGCAGCTGAAGCCGCCAAAATCTTCATCGAAGCGGAAAACGGGATCGACATCGATCCGGCAGCAGCCGTTGCCTTTGCCTCCCTCCTTTCAGCAGCCGAAGACGGCTCCATCAGGAAAAACGCGGACATTTTGTTGAATATCACTGGCGGAGGATACCGGCGGGTGAAAAAGGACTGCGAGACTGCGCAGATAGGCGTCTACACCACGGTCGATCCCGGCGAGGTGCCGGCATTATGAATGAAGAAACGGTCATCTGGATCATGCATGAAGAGGGGATCGACATGGTCGCCTCGCTGCCGTGCGATAAAAACAAGCGGTTCACTGTGCTTCTGGAAACGGAGTTCCCGGTCATCGATCTTGCCCGCGAAGAGGACGGGGTCGGGATCGGGGCAGGAGTGGTTCTCGCCGGAAAACGCCCCCTCATCTCAATCCAAAGCTCGGGCCTTGGAAATATGCTCAACGCCCTTTTGTCGCTATCCTGCGTGTATCACTTCCCTCTGCCGATCCTTGCAAGCTGGCGGGGTGTGTGCGATGAGAAGATCTGCGCCCAGATCCCGTTCAATGCTCCGCTGCCGAAACTGCTGGATGTGTACAACATTCCCTACCGGATCTGCAGATCGGCGGAGGATTTAGACGGAATCAGAGAGGTCATCAGAGGTGCGTTTGCACAGCAAACGCCCTATGTCGCCCTGATCCTTCCCTCCTGTTGGGATCCTCAGCAGGACGCACCCATCACATACCCGAAACGTTCGCTTCCCGACAAGACATTTTTCCTGCCGGGATACTCTGAACCAAAACTAACACGGCTTGAAGCGATCGAAAAAATCGTTTCCGAGGTTCCCGATAACGCGGTCATCATCTCCAACATCGGGGTTCCATCCAAGGAACTCTTTGCGGCTAAGGATCGCCCGGGTAATTTCTACATGCTCGGCAGCTACATGCAGGCGTCCGCGATCGGGCTCGGTTGTGCGTTTTCTTCACCGAAAACGCCAGTTTATGTGATCGACGGGGACGGAAGTCTTCTCGGCTCGGCAGTTCTGCCGGTGATCGCCACACAGAAATGTGAGAATCTGCATATAATGGCGCTGGACAACGGCACATTCGGCAGCACAGGAAATCAGATTAGCCCGGCCTACGAAACCGCCGATATCGGCATGCTTGCCCGTGCGGCCGGCATCACCTCGGTTGAGCGGGCCGTATCTCCAGAAGAGATCTCAAGTGCTGTATCCAGAGGTATTTCATTCGTCCATCTGCTGATACGCCCGGGTAATTCAGGCTCGCCGAATATTCCCCTTTCCCCGGAAGAGATTCGCAGCAGAACGGAAAAGTTCATCCGGGAAATTGGGTGAAAATTCACGCTTTTCTTACCGGGATGCGAAGAATGGTTTTCATTTTGGCTGGATCGGTCTTTCGCGGATCCGAAAGATAAATTTCATGATGCCGGCGTCCGGCGAAGTCATGGACAAAACCGTTTTCCCGGATGAATGTGTCCATCATCTCAATCGCCGCCGGTTCATCGTCGAAGGGACCGATATGCATGCACTGGACGCAAAGCCCTTCGGCAAAAATCTCGAGCCGCGCCTTTGACGTATCCAGGTTTTTCTTTTCTTCAACCGTGCGGCATGCTCCGGCAAATACCTCCGGCGTCACGAACTCCGGCTACCGAATCATGGACGTCCAGAGAAACTTCTCTTTGTTTTTGAAGTCGGTGTCTTCGTCCAGACTCCACAATCCTTCAAGCGGAGGAACGACGTACTCAAAGTAGCCTTCCGGCTTTGAGTCTCCATTTTTGTTCATTTTTATTGTGTATGACAGGCCGTAGAGCAGTTCGACCGCCGCGGGATACTCGCCGTTTGGATCATTCGGGTTTCCTTTACCATCCACCATAATGAATGTCATAGGGGGAACTTCCACCGCTGATGGATTTGTCTTCGGTTTATACAGATCGGGAAATGCTTTTTTGTAATCGATTTTCTCCATTTTCTTACCTCTCGTGTGCTGTTTGTTTTGCAGTTTCCGGAAGAGTTTTGATCCAGGCAACCCATTTTCCAAAATGCGGGCACTCTCTGCACATCGTCTCAAGCCCGATCTCCCGTGCAACCATCAGCCCGTCGGTTGGTTTCTGATATCCAGGATTGACCCGCAGAATCCGTTTGGAGGGCGCGGTCATTTCCCCACCGTCGATCTCTTCGGGAAGAAAATCCCTGCGGACTGCCGCGAGTTTTTTCACCTGTTTTTTACTCATCCCGCAGACGGAAAAAACCGAGGGATCGGAAAAAAGTAGCGTCTCGAACTCATGAAGCTGTATATTCGCATGAAAATTTTCCCGATCGATATCTTCGGAAAAAGCCGCCTCCATTTCAGTCACCCGCTCAAGAGGAGATGCCAGATCATAGGAGACCGCGTATCCAGGGATCGCCGGAAACTTATAGAAATCATACATCGTCGTGACATATGAACCCGGTCGTCTGCAGAGGTTCAGGACATCCTTTCTGATCTTTTCATACGATGAGCAGCCGCCACGGCGCACGACCCCGGATTTGCTTTTCGATGTCATCACGATGATAGGAATTAGCGTGATGCCAAGATGCGCCAGTTCCTTTGCCATCAGGCGTTTGATAAAAACCTCTTCGGTATACCCTTCGCAAGAGATGAACAGGGTGACCATGCCTACTGCGGTCTCCCGCCAAAGATGTTCTTTTCCCAGAGTTCTCCAAGCGAATAATCCTGTGCGATCCAGTTCTGGAGTTCTTCGTCATCCTCCAGTCTGCGGAATGTCGAGGCGTCGTTTTGCCAGTCGACGACGATGATATCCTGCGGCTCGAACTCGCTGAGAAGAAGAGCCGACTGTGTGGAGACAATAATCTGTTTTACAAGCCCGGCGGATTTTATCAGGGCCGCAAGTAGGGAGAGGGTATAGGGGTGGAGACCTAACTCAGGCTCCTCGAGAAGAACGGTCTCGGGGATGTTTTCGACCGGCTGGAGAAGCAGCGTTGCAAGACAGATAAAACGAAGAGTTCCGTCGGACAAGTCGGCGGCTTTGAACGGCGTTTTCCCATGGGTCGAACACCATTCAAGCTCGATCATCTCAGGATTATCCGGCTTGGGCCGCAGAATGAAGTCATCGAAAAAGGGGGCCGCAAGCTGGATCACTTTTCTAATCCTCTGATAATTGTTCGGGGCGGTCAGTTTTATGAGATAGAGATACGCGGCAAGGTTGCCTGCATCCGGTCTGAGACAAATGTTATCATTGATCGCATGGATCTGTTTGACTTTTGCATTATCTCCGGTGTCATGGAAGTGATAAACGATCCACTGATGCACATGTTTCAGCACGTATTTGTCGATGAATGTCCCGGTTCCGGCATCATACAGCGACTCCAGATGTCCTGAGCCAAGAGATCTGTTCTCTTTGAGGAGGTTCCAGGAGAACCATTCGTCTTCGAACATCAGCCGGTTGTCTTTTGTGGGTGTGAGATCGAATCCGTACCCGTTATTCCCGAAGTATATGCCGACACTGATCTTCTCGGTTTTCTGTCTCCCAAACCAGAGGAGGGAGTCCGGACCGCCGTTATAAGTGACATACTTCTGCAGACGTTTAGCAAACATCTGTTCCATCATGCAGAATACCGAGATAAAATTCGATTTCCCCGCGCCGTTTGCTCCAATCAGAATATTGATGTCGCGAAGCTTGAGGTCGCAGGACCGAATCGACCGAAATCCGCGGATCGTTATCCGGTCGATCTGGGAACCGGGTTGTTTCTGCCTCATATGTTTAGCTTTTGCTCACATGAGTGATAAGAGTATCTTCAACAATAAACATCCACACCGAGCTGCACGGTTGATAAAATTAAAAAAAAAGCTGAGGATTCTCAGCGGTTATGCGGTAGCGGATCTTGCCATGAATGCTTCGATGATCGCAACAATACCGAAAGCGAAGAAGAAGATACCCGCGATCTCGATGATTGTGAATGCCGAAATGATCGGGTTGATCAGGAACAGGATACCGAGGATAATGCCAAGGATACCGGAAATTGCGAGAAGACCACGGTTGACCTGAGCAGATGTTCCCATCAGGGCAAGGGCAAGGTCGGTAACTCCGCCGATTAAGGCAGCTGCGGCCAGAACATACATCGCGTACACGAGCATAATACCCGGGAAAATCAACGTCAGGATACCGAAGAGAATCACAAGGATACCGAGAAGAATGACCCACCAGGTGCGTTTTACTTCGCCGAAGAAGGTTGTTCCTGCGGTCAGAAGAGTGATACCAACAAAAATCAGCAGGATCGCGAGCAGGATCTCGCTGGCAAACAGGGATGCCAGAGTGAAGACCATCATCAGGATACCGAGAATGATCATCAGTATTCCTTTTGCTAAAAGCGACCCGAAGGCACTTCCGCACATAGGACAGGAATTTTCAGTCATATTATGAAAATACACCCGCAAACATATTAAATCATCGCATAACGGGTTGACATGTATAAATAGTTCGGATGAGAAATAGTTAACTTACTTGGTTATGTCTCCCGTTGAGATGCACGCAAATGAAGTCCAGCATTACGCATCGCCGATTCTGGTAAAGAGCCGGCAGTTTTTTGCCACTCTGACAAGTGAGCGGCTCATCATTGACGGCGGGCCCTCTCCAAGAGAGTTTAAGGTAAGTAGTATCCTCTCTGCCAATCCCTGTAAACTGGAATCCGGTGAACCAGGTCTCAAACTGATCCTCTCGACACCAGATGGACAAAAAGAGATGATCTGGGGATTCCCGGTAGATCCTAAATTCAAGGCAGGAGAGCAGGAAGCCTGGACAGATCAGATTTCCAGGGTCAGCGGTGATAAACCGTTTGCCGAAGGAAAAAGCGAGATCGCAGGTCCACAGAGTGCGGCACCACCGCGGCGTCCCGTTCCAGTTCAGGAGAGTAAAGCCATCGTTCCAAAACCCGAAATCTCCTCAAATAACATCCGGCCGGATTTTGTTTCAGGTGAAGCTGTGGTGATCGAAACAGCAGGAGTCCGGGTAAAGCGAACATTTTATACCATATATCTGACGAATATCCGGCTGATCCTGCAGAATACAACAGGCAAGATAGGGAGGGAGTTTGCAATTGCAGAACTGATGGATGCCGCGGCGTTCGAGACCGAGGGAGGAGAACCGGCGATAGCGCTTTCCGTTGGATCCCAGACTGGTGCGAAACAGATGGTCATGTCATTCCCGACCGAATCGGCCAGAAGTGCCTGGATGCAGGAACTTAAAGGGAAATTGCCAGCCAGGCAGACGCTGATCTCGGCTCCGCCCAAGCCGACGGTCGTGACCTGTATTGGGATCTTTACCCCAGAAACAGGTGAACGGGTGATTCTCTCGACTGGAGGCGTTCGGATCAAGCGGAATTATGTCACGCTACATCTGACGAACACGCGTCTGGTCATCGAGGGGAAATCCGCTATTCTCGGGGAATTTTCCCTGAACACACTTGCCCGGGCGATCCGTCTCGCGGGTGAAGTTGGCGAACCGGGCATTGTCCTGCAGATCGCGGGAAGTGGGGGAGAAAAGGAGATGCATCTTCTGTTCTCCGGTATGCCGGAACGTGAACTCTGGATCCAGAAATTGTCCGAGATCTTTCCCGAAGAGGAGCAGTCAATATATGCGCCGGAGTCTGCGCAGTATAAGGTGACTACGGTAAGTCCGCCTACCCAGAGAAATTCCCGGGATATGTATTGTCCTGCGTGCGGGGCACGGAACCATGTGGATGATGAGGTATGTGCCCTGTGTGGGTCGCTTCTGCATCCGGCTGCCGTGTCCAATGAGTGGGCCCAGACGCCTGCACGCAAGGGGAGTAAACGGACAAAGGCTGAGAGACACACAAAACGGGAAAAACCAGAGAGACGAGGTAAAAGCGAGAGAGTCCCATACAACGGCGGAACGATCGGTTTTATCACCCGCCCGACGGATGCGTTTTCCTATCATATGCGCGAGACCCCACGAGATGCACTTGGAATGTTTTTATTGTCAGGAGCGTTGTGGGCGGTTCTTACGGTTTTGATGATCACGTACGTAGTTCCAGTTGTTTTGCATATATCCACCACGGATTACCCGATATTTTCTGCTCTGCAGACGGATCTGATGCTTCTGGTCCTTTTCATCCTCGTTTTGTACGTGATCTGGCTGATTGCCGTGATGATTCAAGCACTGGCTACCAGTATCGTGGCTCGGGTCTGTGAACCGGAGGTACGGTTTTCCGAGATTACGGCGATCGTCATGCGAAGCACTCTTTCATACACGGTGATCGGATGGATCCCAATCCTTGGTCAGGTTGTAGCAAGTATCTGGTCAGCTGTGGTGACGTGGAAGGGTCTTACCGCAGGTCAGAATATGCGGGCCGGCCAGGCCGCTGTTTCTGCATTTTTTGGTATGATCATTGTGTATATACTGCTGTTTGCAATAGGATCGATTTAGAGGAGGTTGAAAAAATGATACTGAAAAAAATGTTACTGGTGCTTCTCGCTGTGTTCCTGGTGATGGGATGCGTGGGGGCAGTGAGTGCGGAGTATACGCCGGAAATAAATGATTTTGAAGCCACGCCGGATTACGGTTATGCTCCATTAGAAGTGACGTTTACTTTTTCTGCAACCAATACTACAACCTTTTCTATAAATTATGGGGATGATAGTGAACAAGCTACAGATGTGCAGTCCGGAGTTACACATCCGTATTCTACTGCTGGTTCATATACCGCAACTCTCACAGCCACAAATGAATCTGAGCCTGAATCTAAACCAGATATTTCAACCGTTTCAATAACTGTAAACGCAGTAATACCGCTTGATGCAGAATTCACTGCCTCTCCCACATCTGGGACCTATCCGCTGACCGTTGTGTTTACAGATATATCAGAAGGTTCACAAATAGAGCATTGGAATTGGGAGTTTGGGGACGGAGCTACAGCTACAGAACAAAATCCATCACATATCTTCACCTCGGAAGGAACGTATATTGTTAATTTAACTGTAACAAATAGCACCGGAGCATCTGATAAGTATTCCAGTACGATAACGGTCAGTTCACCTACAACAATTTCTTCAGTTGACATCACAGAATTAAGTGCACCGGTTTATGGAGAAGAACCGGACATTAATGTCGATGTTTCTACCGGGGTGGAACTCTATTCAATTGATTGGAGCTCTGACCCCACAACATTCGCAGCAACAACTATATATACTGTGAAGATTATTCTTCAGAATAAGGATGGGTATGTGTTTACTACCATACCCACTGTTTTTTTGAACGATGATGAAATGTCATCATCCAATCTTTCATTGAATTCTGCAAAAACACAACTCACCATAACTTATACCTTTCCAAAAACAGCCGCAAAAGTTTATCCTGGTGCATCATTAACATCGAACATAAGTTCGGGGACGGTCCCTTTAACGGTAAAATTCTATTATACTCTCTCCAGTTTTGATAACTATACATTGACCTATGGTGATGGTTATACCGCAACTCTCGCCTCCTCAAGTGGGAATGTTACACATACGTACACGACTGCCGGGAATTATACCGCGTTTCTCACTGCCAAAAATATCAACGGTACAACGTATTCCAATCAAAGCATTACGGTGAAAAAAGTCGGACTCGGTGCATCTTTCACGGCGTCATCCAGTTCAGGAACCACGTCCCTGACCGTTTTGTTTGTTGATACATCTGCAGGTTCTCCCACACAATGGGTATGGGACTTTGGTGGCCTCGGCTCATCTGGAACGCAGAATCCATCATACACCTTTACTACAGCAGGAACCTATATCGTGAAATTGACGGTCATCGATAGTACGGGAGCAACGGATTCGTATTCACGAGTAATTTATGTGAATGCTCCGGTAATTACATCCACTCCAACGCCAAATCAGACAACTGCTCCGACCACGGCCTCGCTTACAACGATGTCACTAGGGGAGCTCGGCATTCCAGGTCCTCTTGACGTCATCAAAGAGTTCATGCACCTCTTCTACAGTTTGTTTGATCCAGTCAATTATAGGATGAATGCAGACGCGAGTTGAGAATGACATCTAATATTCAGAGACAAGATTCTAATCAAAGAAGTTCTTAACCATAAATAAGATAAAACCGGCAAACGGAGGGTAGATAATGTCATTAGGAGCCGCTATGGTGGCTACTACTGGATGGGTATGAGCGGGCATCCAAATCGCTCACCTCATATGAAAAACATCCCCCTCGGTCGGTTTAATGCTCCCTCAAACCAAATGAATTAAGGAATGGATACCCAAAATAATGGACTTCTCCCGGCATCCTGTATATTCGCCGGCGAACTTATACATGCAGTGGATACGGGAACCGGATTTTCGACCCCGTTCGGCATATTCTCCCCCAAAATATTTCTCATAGGTACCTTCACCGAAAAAATCCAGCGAGACGGAAAAATCTCTTCGCTTCGCGTCAGTGATCCGACTGGTGTGTTCTCCTGCTCGATGAACTGGCAGAACACCACGCTTCTCAAAACCGCCGACGAGATCGACGCCCCCTCGTTCGTCGCTGTATTAGGAACAGTCAGATTCCGCAAATATGCCGGCAGAACATTTCTCGAAATCGTGCCGGAGACGATCGCCCCCTCCAACCGTGAGGCCAGGGACTCCTGGATTCTGAGCACAGCCGAGTCGGCGATCTCGCGGCTGGAAAAATCCCCTGCCTCCGACTCCCGTAAAGAGTTTGCCGGAAAAATCAGCGCAGCTCTTTCTGCCGTCCGGCCGGCGGGTCCAAAAGAAGAGATCACCAACGAAACAATACTCGAGATCATCTCCGCCCTCTCCGAAAAGAAAGGAGCGAAAATACTCGACGTCATCTCCCGCTTACAAAGCCTCGGCCTCGACGAATCTTCGGCGAAGATGCGTCTTGGAATCCTTATGGAAGAAGGGGAATGCTACACCCCGACAACCGAATTCATCAAAATCGCCTGATCATGCAGCCGAAATTTTATGCAGAAGGACCAGCGGTCCTTATCGAAAGACAGGAGCGTTCCCTGATAATAGCCGACCCCCACTTCGGGGTCGAGGCCGACCTCCACCGGCATGGTCTGCATTTCCAGAGCTCCACCGATTCACGTCTCGCAAGACTGCTCTCAGTCATCGAACTGGCCGATCCCGACTACCTGATCGTGCTCGGCGACCTTAAGCACATGATTCCCAACGTCACCTATCAGGAACGAACCGAGATGCCCGAGGTCCTCAGAAAGATCCGGAGAGAGACAGAATTCCGACTCGCTCCCGGAAATCACGACACGGGGCTTGAACATTATCTCGAAAAGGGTGAACTCCTCCCGATGAACGGGGCGCTGATCGACGGAACGGGATATTTCCACGGTCACACGATCCCGGACCCTGCTCTCCTCGGCCACCTGATTTTGTGCGGTCACCACCACCAGGTCGTGAACATCTACGACACCGTCGGGTGTGCTCTTCGCGGAACGCCGGGGTATCTTCTTGCCGAGATCGACCCCTCCATATGGGGCCCGGTACCGGCCGACCCGACCCGGGTCCTTCTGGTCCCGGCGTTTTATGAACTGGCAGGGGGGATGGATGTCCGGCTGATCCCGGGCAACAAAATCTCTCCGATAGCAAAGGCGATTTTGACAGAAACGGGCGAGGTGTTCTTAAAAGACGGGACCTACGTTGCTCCGTTCACCGAACTCCGCCCCGATCACCTGGAGGGAATATGACATCCGCGATTCAGGAACTCAAAGACTCACTTCACCCGAAGCTTCGGGCGGTTCTGGAAAAGCGGGGCTTCGACGAGTTTTCAGAGATCCAGATGCGTGCGGTCCCAAAACTCATCTCCGGGATCAACGCGATTTTGATTGCGCCGACCGGAACAGGAAAAACCGAGAGTGCACTTCTACCCGTGTTCCATCATATGCTCACCGACCCGCTGCCAGAGGGTTTCTCGGCCCTCTACATCACGCCGCTTCGGTCCCTCAACCGGGACATGATGAACCGGCTCGAGTGGTGGGGGGCCGAACTAGGGCTGAAGATCTCAGTCAGGCACGGGGACACGAGTCAGACCGACCGGCGAAAACAGGCGACCCACCCGCCGGATCTTTTGATCACGACGCCGGAAAGCCTGCAGGCGATGATGATGGGAAAGGTGCTTCGAAAGCATCTTGCTACCGTTCGTTACGTTATCGTCGATGAAATCCACGAGCTGGCTGATGGAAAACGCGGCGCTCAGCTCTCCGTTGCGCTTGAGAGGGTCACCGAACTCGCCGGCGAGTTTCAGCGGATCGGGATCTCGGCCACGGTCAGAAACCCCGAACTCGTCGGCAGATTCCTCTGCGGAAAACGTCCCTGCACGATCGTGCAGGTCCCGGTCGCAAAGACCCTCGATCTGTCCGTAAAGTTTGCCGGCGAGTCCTTCGGCGACCAGACGAAGATGATCGAAAAATGCATCGACGCCCACACCTCGACCCTCGTTTTTACGAACACCCGGAGCGTGGCCGAGGCGATAGGCCATGCCCTTCTTCCCCGCGGAGACACGGACGTTCACCACGGATCTTTGTCCCGCGAGGTCAGGATCGATGCAGAGGACAAGTTCCGTGCGGGAATGACGCGGGGTATGATCTGTACCTCCTCGATGGAGCTCGGTATCGACATCGGGCAGATCGATCACGTCATCCAGTTCAACTCGCCGCGTGAGGTCGCCCGCCTCATGCAGAGGACAGGCAGAGCCGGCCACCAGATCCATGCCACTTCGAAGGGTATGATCCTCGCGACCGGGTTCGACGATATTTTGGAGTCGATGGTGATCGTCAACAAGGCGATGAGCAATCAGCCGGAAAACATCCGCCCGCATATCAACGCCGCTGACGTGATCGCAAACCAGATCGCGGCCCTCGCGGTGGAACGCGGCGAGATCGCGATCGAAAAGATCGAGCAGATTTTTTCGAGAACGTTCTGCTTTGAAAATGCCGGCCCGCTGATCCGCGAAGTGATCACCGGCATGGAAAAACATTACCTGATCCGGACCGAAGGCGGGATGGTGATCACGAAGGCCCGGGCAAGGAAGTATCTTTCGCTGAATCTTTCGATGATCGCGGATGAGAAAAAGAGCATGATCTTCGACGTAGTCTCGAGAAAACCGGTCGGGACCCTGGACGAGTCCTTTGTTATCAGCTGGATCTCGTCGGGTGCCGTGTTCGTTGCGAGAGGCCAGGTCTGGCGTGTCCTCGACATCGATGAGGACCGGATCATGGTGGAGCCGGCGAAGAATGCGAAGGGAGAACTGCCGTCCTGGGAAGGCGAGCAGATCCCGGTGCCTTTCACCGTGGCAATGGAAGTAGGGAGGCTGCGCCGTCTGCAGAACTTTGCCGACTACCGGGCGGATGAGAGGTCCGTGCGTTTTGCCGAGAAGGTCCTTTCCGAGATGAAAAAGAACCGGTCGATCACGGCGACGGACCGGCTGATCGTTCTGGAAGATTCCGACGAGGAGGTCGTGGTGAATCTCTGCGGCGGACACAAGGTGAACGAAACGATCGGCCGCGTTCTCTCGATCCTGCTCTCCGCCCGGTACGGAACCTCGGTCGGGATCGAGACGAATGCCTACCGGATCCTTCTTCGGCTCCCGAAGTTTCTCAGGGCACCGGACGTGGAGGAGGTCCTTCTCTCGCTCGAACCTGACCATGTCGAGGGGATTCTGATGCTTGCCCTCAAAAAGACGGCGCTCTATAAATGGAAACTCGTCCAGATCGCGAAGAAGTTCGGGGCGATCGACGCCGACGCGGATTATGAAAAGATCAGCATGAACCGTCTTCTCGATCTCTTCGACGGGACGGTGATCGAGAAGGAGGCGTTCCGTGAACTGTTCTTCTCGAGTATGGATGTAGAGTCGGCGAAAAAGGTCGTGACGATGCTGAAGAACCACGGGATGGAGAAGAAGACGAGCCGTTTGTCTATCATTGGGGCTGAGGGTCTTTTCACCGGCCGGGATGTGGTCGTGCCTCCGGGCGAGGATCAGGCGATTTTAGAGAGCGTGAAGCACAGGATCGACGAGCAGGACGTGATCCTTGCCTGTATGCACTGCAGGAAATGGAAGTCGAAGACGAAGGTCGCACGAGTTCCCGATCAGCCCCAGTGTCCGGTCTGCGGAGCACGGCTGATTGCGGCGCTGAAACCTTACGAGGAGCCGATGTTTGTCGCCCTGAAAAAGAAGAACCTCTCGACCGAGGAGCGGGAGGCGGAGACACGGATGATGCGGAATGCAAATATGGTTCTATCCAGCGGAAAAAAGGCAGTTGTTGCTTTGGCAGGACGCGGGGTCGGTCCGGAAGCGGCGGCACGGATCCTGAACACGTTTGCGACCGGCGATAATTTTTACCGGGAGATCCTGAAAGCAGAGCGGAAGTTCGTTCAGACGCATAGGTACTGGGGATAAAAAAAGGAAAGAAGAAGCTTTGCGGCTTCTTTTTGTGTTGGTTACACGAACGTCAGATCGAAGAAGAACACGTTTGCCGGATCCTGCCCGGATCTCTGATATGTTGCTTTGAACTCATACGTTCCTGCTTTTTCTGCCGTCACATACCACACGTATGTTCCGCCGGCACCAACAAGTCCGGTGGTGATATCAGTGATGTAATCATCCTTGACGATCGTTAATCCATCCTGCGTTACGGCGGTCCAGTAATACCCGGTTGTCGGGTTTCCTTCCGTGCAGATCTTCACAACGTCGCCCGCTTTCGGATTAACCGTTCCGTCAAACAGCACGCTCAGCATAACATCGCCGGCATTATCATTGTTCTCTGCCTCGGAAAAGACCAGAATCTGTTTCATGGTGTAGATCGGTTCGGTATCCGTTTCCCATGACCGTGCATATGCTGCTTTGAACGTATAGGTCCCGGCTTTTTCAGCGGTCAGCGTGTAATACTGATAGCCCCCTCCGCCGGTCCATCCTTCGGGCACGGGGGTCGCCTTATACTCATCGGTGACGTTCAGTCCGGAACTTTCCATCACGTTCCAGGTGTAGCCGGTCGTTGGATTTGCCGGGAGAATAAATGTCATCGCTGCATTTACCGGAATCATTATACCTGTTTTTTCAACAATTACTGTCAGGACAGGATTATCCGTGTTCACAGGAACTTCCGGAGATACACAAGCCGCCGCAAATATGCAGATGACAAGTATGCATGCTCCAAGACTCATCAGCCAGATTTTCTTCATACTGAATGATGGATCAGCCTGATATAAGTATTTTTTTAGAAAAAATTTGGGAGAGGTTACTCGTCGAGAACCTTGCTTGTCAGATCGAGCGGTAAAAGGTACTCGCCGTTTCTGAATGCACGCATGTTTCCACCGGAGATCTCATCGATTAAAACGACCTGGTCGCCAATCTTACCGAACTCGAACTTGATGTCGTAGAGTTCGATGTTCTTCTTTGCGAGTTCCTCTTTCATGATGGTACCGATCTTCTGGGTGAGGACTTTAAGGCTCTCATAATCCTCAGGGGACATGATGCCCAGAATTTCAAGTGCATCTTTGGTTACTGGCGGGTCTTCGCGTGCGTCATCTTTGAACGTCGTTTCGACGAATGCCGGCAGGGGGGCTGCCTCTTCGATGTAGTCACCATAGCGACGGTAGAAGCTTCCTACTGCACGGAATCTGCAGATGATCTCGAGTCCCTTGCCGAATGTCTTGGCAGGTTTCGCGGTCATCGTTACATTCTCGATGTCTGCACTGATAAAGTGGGTTGGGATCCCTTTTGCGTTCAGGATTTCCATGAAGTACTGCGTTAATCTCAGACCAGCACGTCCGGCACCTTCAATAGTCGGGCCAACTGTGTTCATCCCTGGATCGAATACCCCATCAGCACCAGTACAGTTATCCTTAAATTTCAGCAGATAGTTCCCATCTTCAAGTGAGAATACATCCTTTGTTTTGCCGGTGTATACCAATTTCATGGTACTTATATGTTGGAACTAACCACGTATAATATTGATGCTACATGACAACAGGTAACACACTTCAAAAGGTTATTTGTGGTAGGGTTCGCCGTTCATGATCCGAAACGCGCGATACACCTGTTCGAAGAGAATGAGCCTGCACATTGTATGGGTAAACGTCATTTTGGAAATTGAGAGTTTTTTCCCGACGAAATTGAGCACGCCGGGAGACAGACCAAGGGGTCCCCCAATGATGAAACAGAGATTTTTTCCAGAGATTTTTGCCTCGCTGAAGATGCCGGAGAACTCTTCACTGGATAGAGGAACGCCATACGGATCGAGAGCAATGGTGGAAAACCCCTCCTTTATGTTTGCAAGGATCAATTCTCCCTCCTTCTCCTTCACGCGGCTTTCTTCGGATGCCGAGGCATTTTCCGGAATCTTTACTTCGGCAAGTTCCGTGATGAATATTTTTCCGTAGGGACGCATACGTTTTTCAAACTCAGCAATGCCGGCTGAGATGTAGGCGTCCTTGATCTTACCGATGCAGAGAATCTGAATCTGCATTCAGTCCTCAGATGATCTTTCCGTCTCTTTATCAAGTTCCGAGAGCTGCACGATTCTGTCATAATAGCCGACGGCTTCTTTCAGTCTGCCGACGGACTCAAGCGACCGGGCTTTGAGATGCATAGCGGGCATGTGCTCCGGATCATTTTTCAGGATATGATCGGCTGCTTTCTCAGCCATATCGAATCTGTTCTGCTGAAGATAAATGAGTCCGCGGCAGAAGTTCAGGTCGGGATCTTTGCATCCTGCAGTTTCCGCTTTGTCGAATGCGGCGAGTGCTTCGGTCGGGTGGCCGGTGACCATCTGCATGAATCCAAGCCCGGAAAGAACATACGGATTTTTCGGATCGGCCTGGGCAGCGGTCGTCATGTCGCTGACGATATCTGATGGTTCACCGATCTTGATCGAGGCAAGGGCTTTTTCGATATGGAGAAGACTGTTCCTCGGATATTTTCCAAGCAGCTTGTCGAAATATCTGACAGCTTCCGGATATTTTCCCATACGCGAAAGCATCTCGGCATAGCCGAAGAGGGCGGCGGTGTTTTCCGGGTCTTTGAGGGTCAGCTCGGCATACTGTTTAAGGGCATCCTCCGTTTTTCCGATGTTGGCAAGTGATGCGGCATACATGGATCTGATACTCTGATCCTGCGGGCGAAGAGTCAGCATCTCTGCACAGGCTTCTGACGCCTCGCTGTCTTTTCCAAGGAAGTGCAGAGCCTCGGCTCTCAGACGGCGGGTGACGATATCGTCTGAATTCGATTCGAGCAGAAGATCATATCCAGATACCGCCTCGTCATACTCACCCCTCATGACATATATGGAAGCAAGTTTTCTGACGACATCCGCATTTGGAATGCCTGCCTGAAGATATTTTGCGTACACCTCAAGGACTTCGTCATACTTCTGCATCTGCTCAAGGACATCTGCGAGTTCAAGCAGGGCTTTTGTGTTGGTTTCGTCGATATCCGTCAGATGCTGCAGGATTCTTGCCGCATCTTCAAGTCTGCCGAGATTCACGTAAGCAACTCCTTTGTCGAACAAAACCTGAGAATGTTCCGGAGAGAGATTGAGACACTGGTCCATATATTCTATGCAGAGCTTGAACTCGCCTTTTAACAGGTGAACATGTCCGATTGAGTAAAGGTTATGGATGTCGTCAGGATCCAGTTTAAGCGCCGCAGTATAGCATTCCTGTGCCAGATCGAGTTGGTCGGTTGATGTACATAGATTTCCTCCTAATGTCAGAAGACCGAGTCCTCCCTCTCCTTTGGACAATGCAAAGGAGGCTGCCTTCGCTGCTTCTTCATTTAACCCGAGATCAGCACAAATTGTCGTGGCATGAACTGCTGCTCCGGGAATGTCGGGGAAGTCATTCATGATTCTAATATAGGTCTCTGCAGCTGCCTGATTCTGTCCTGCAGCCGTTTGAGCCCTGCCGAGATCAAGAAGGATTCCAGGGTGATCCGGCAGAACTTCATCGGCCGAGGTAAACGCATCTACGGCTTTTTCATAATCGCCGAGCATCTCATATGCGGATCCAAGCCCGATGAAAGGTGCAGGAGTGTTTGTGGAAAGGAGCACGGCATTTTGATAATGGGCTGCCGCCTCTTCATAGTTGCCGGCGGAAAGCGCCGCCTCTCCCGCGAGCAGGGTGATTGTGAGGTCGCGGGGTTGGTAATCTTCGTTTAACAAAAGTTCAGCAATCTCCTGTGCCTCGGCGTATCTTCCTGTTCCGCTGCATGCTTTAAGAAGACCGATATAGGCAAGTGTGTTTTCCGGAGCCGCCTCAACGAGTTTTTTCCATGAGCCGGCCGCTTCCTTATATTTTCCTGCCAGCATCATGGACGCGGCGTGCTGTTCCAAAGCTATGATGTTATCGGGTGATTTTGCAAGAACACGTGCCGCCGCGTCTCCGGCATACTGATAACGCCCAAGTCCGGCGAGGCATCTGCTGTGAAGAAGTTCCATGTCAAGCCGCGAGGGTGAATGGCTTAAAACAACGCCGGCGGCTTTGTCGGCATCTGCGTATCGGCCGAGTGCCGCAAGGGCATATCCCTGCATTGACAAAAGACCTTCATTCACGACGCCGACCTCGACTTTTATCTGCTCTTTCTGAGTTGGCGCGTTATCGAATAAATCAAGATCACTATTTTCGAACCATTTCATTTTAGCAGGCGAGGGCCCGGCAGAGCCGAGTTTACCCATCTTCTCGAAACTCTCGAGCGCCTCTTTGTATTTACCGGAGAGGTACTCGGCGCAGCCTTTCATATACCAGACCGCAGAATTCGTCTGGTTCAGATGGCTGCATTCCACAAATGCCTCCACGGCACGTTTGAAATCTCCGTTCAAAAATGAGATCATTCCAAGCAGATGCCAGAGTTCTGCGTTTGCATAGCCTTTTGCCAATACTTTTTCAAGCTGGATGGCAGCCTCTTTCCCATTCCCATCCCAGTAAAAAGATAAGGCACGGTGGATTGTGACGGTAATGTCATCTCCTGTTGTATAATGCTGGATCATTCCGTATGCGGCGGCAGCGTTTTTAAAGTTCCCGAGGCTTTCTTCGAGCCGGGCTCTGCGATACCAGCCGACTTCATCATTCTCGGCAAGGTGTGCATATCGTTTCAGCGCTCCTTCAATATCTCCCGTCATCTCGCTGCAGAATGCAGCATTGGAGATCAGTTCAGGTTTTCCAAGTGAGGAGGTAAGGTTATCATACATGGATCGTGCTTCGGCAAACATTCCGCTTCGCATCAAAAGGTCGGCATACCGGATCCGGTATTGTACATTCCCCGGGAAGTGGGAAATCAGCTGCGAACAAACGGCAGCTGCTTCACGATACTTCCCGGAACGCAGAAGCCACTCGCATTTTCTGTCTTTGAGATATACCTCGCTTTCCGGGAGGACGATATGGCCGAGGGCGGATAATGCTTCTTCATACTTTCCTGCATCACCCAATAGGACTGCAAGTGATGTCCAGGCATGAAAATCCTCCGGGTTGAGTTCGACCGCTTTGGCATATGATCGGGCGGCGGCGTCATATTTTTGGGTAAGTCTTTGACTTGTGGCAAGGCGTGTCCAGATATGCGCCGACCCCGGCTCCAGTTCAAGCGCTTTTGTGAAATGCTGGATTGCATCGTCATACATTCCTTTTTCGTATGCCTGTTCTCCGCGTGCTATCCACGGATTCTGTTTGTCATTTTTGCCGAAAAGACCGCCAATATCTACCATTCCATCCTCCTTGATACTCTGTTTAAACTATTTCCGCCCAGTTAATATAAAGCCTCTCTCTGAATCATCAGTGCCAGAAACGTTTGGACTTTATAGAACGAAACACAATAGATTTACTATGGATTCCCGTGAAACCGACAAAGATCTGCGTGATGCCCAGAATCTGCCGTATGATCCAGATACGCTTCGAAGAATCAACGAGCACCCCTGTTACAGTCAGGATGCACGACATGTGTTCGGCCGGTGCCATGTGGCCGTCGCTCCGAAATGCAATATTCAGTGCAATTACTGCGTCAGGGATTATGACTGCGTCAACGAATCCCGTCCGGGAGTGACAAGCGAGATCCTTGCGCCCGGCGATGCTCTGGAGCGAATCGACGAAGTCGTTTCACGGATGAAGCACATCAAAGTCGTGGGGATCGCAGGTCCCGGCGATCCGCTTGCAAACGAAGAGACGTTCGAGACGCTCCGTCTCGTTCACGAAAAGTATCCGGACGTGATCCTTTGTATCAGCACGAATGGTCTTCTTCTTCCAGACAAGATCGACATTCTGGAAAAATACAGAGTCAGAAATATCACGATTACATTGAATGCGATTGATCCCGCGATCGGCGAAAAGATTTACTCATTCGTTGAATATGAAGGGAAAAAGTATCACGGGCGTGAAGCTGCCAAACTTCTGCTGAAAAATCAGATGAAAGGTATCGAAGAGGCCGTGAAGCGAAAGATGCTCGTAAAAATTAATACCGTGTACATCCCCGGCGTTAACGATCAGCATATCCCGGAGATCGCAAAAAAGGTTGGAGCAATGGGCGTATTCAACTTCAATATCATCCCGCTTATCCCGCAGTATAAATTCAAGGACGTTGTTCCTCCAACACCGGCGGAAAAAGCAAAGATGCACGAACTGTGTGCCCCCTATGTCCGCCAGATGCGTCACTGTCAGAGATGCCGGGCCGACGCGGTCGGAATTCTCGGCAAGGATGTCCAGAACGAATTCGGATGCTGCGGCAAAGGCGACGGGTCAGGAAAAGGCTGCAGCGGGGAGTGATTTCCTTCTCAAAACAGGTTCCAACCGATCTCATTTTTCCGACGTATCTGCTTTTTTCCTGCTTTCGTTTCCTCTCTACCCCAACAATTAAAGCCTTTCCCTACATACAATAATATACCTTACATAACCCGCCCCTCGCTTCACACATTTGGCGGACAAAAACGGTTAGATGGGGAATCTGGAAATCTTCCCATTATATAACAATGATATCAAAAATACCGGCAGAGCCCAAGGCTACGGAAAAGTCTGTGAGGCTCTCAACACTCTCGAGTAGATTCTATCCAAAAAATGAGCCGGAGCTGGATGCACTGTTGTCCGCTCTTTTTGCAGCTACGGAAACGTCTGTTTCGGATCCATACGGGATACTCGTGCCGCATGCAGGCTTTGTATATTCGGGGAAAACAGCGGCCGTAGGATATGCCGCGATCTCTCCGGCGTTTGTCGGGACCTTTGTTCTGATCGGTCCAAGCCATGCTGGTCTTGAAACATCCACATCGGATCTGATCTGGGAAACGCCGCTTGGTAATATTCTCCCTGATACAGCATTCGTTGAGGCTCTTTCTGCGCAGATTCCTGTGCGTAACGATTTGATTTCGGCAGAGGAAAACTCCCTCGAGGTTCAGATGCCCTTCATCCGGTATCGGTTCCCAAAAGCCAGGATCGTTCCAATTCTGATGGGTGATCAGTCTCCAAACGGCGCCGTCCGGGTTGCTCAGGCGGTAATTTCTGCTGTAAATACGACCGGCATTCGTCCGATTATCATCGCTTCAGGCGATGGCTCGCATTATGTTCCGGCGAAGATTGCCGCAGAAAAAGATCTGGCGGTCCTTGCATCCGTACGACATCTGGACGTGTCCGTCTTCTACGACACACTCTTTAGACTTCGTCCGTCCATGTGCGGTTACGGCTGTATTGCCGCCATGACACTGATTTGTTCTTCGTTAGGTGCAAAAGAAGCCCGCGTTCTTTTATATCAGACATCGGGCGACGCCACCGGTGATTTAGCCGAAGTAGTAGGATATGCCGCCATGGAAGTGGTCTGACATGGCAACATGGAGCGCTCCGGGAAAAGTTATCCTTTTTGGGGAACATTCGGTCGTTTACGGAAAACCGGCTATCGCGATGGCGATAAAACCCCGTGTTCAGGTCACCGTTCGGCATTCCCGTTATTATCAGAAACCAAACTCCCCCTACATCTCTGAGTGTTTCCGGATCACCGATGTTAAGGGCAGCGTGTATGTCAGATCCCAGCTACCAAGCGCATCGGGCCTCGGTTCTTCGGCCGCCGTTACGGTCGCAACGCTTTTTGCGATCAACGATGAGTTCGAGCTTGGCTACACCCGGGAAGAGGTCGGCGATCTGGCTTTCGAAGTGGAAAAGGCAACTCAGGGAGGGCGGGCCAGCGCGACCGACACGTATGTCTCGACATTCGGCGGTCTGGTGTTTATCCGGGGCAGTGAAAAACGCCGTCTTCTTCCTCCGCAGAACCTCTCGATCGTGATCGGTAACTCGCTCATCTCCCACAACACTGCGGAGATGGTGGAAAAAGTCGCCGAACTCAAACGGACCTCGCCGGTTGTTGCAAACGGCATCATGGATGCGATCGGTGGCGTGACGATGGAAGCCATGCACAATCTTGAAAATCCCAAGGAACTGGGCGTTCTGATGAACCGGAACCATGCTCTTCTCGACGCTCTTGGTGTTGGTCATCCCGTATTATCCCAGCTCGTTCTTGCGGCCAGAAATGCCGGTGCATACGGCGCAAAACTCTCGGGTGCCGGCGGCGGGGGATGTATATGGGCTCTCTGTTCAAAGGGTTCCCGCAATCGGGTGGCCGGTGCAATTGAAGACTGCGATGCCCGTCCGATAACCACATCCATCGATACGGAAGGGGCACGGAGGGAAAAAGATGAATGAACCGGTAATCATCAAACTCGGCGGCAGTATTGTAACGAAAAAATCCGAAGACGGCGTCGTCGATTCGGCAAAGATCAAACTCCTTGCCGGGCAGATCGCACCGTTTGCCGGAAAATTCCCGCTCATCATCGTTCATGGGGCTGGATCATGCGGCCATCCCGAAGCAAAAGCATATGATATTCCGGGAGGCGTCACGAAAGAAAACGCCGCAGGAGTTTATGTTACGCACACGGCAGTTTCCACACTCAACCGTTCCGTGGTCTCTTCGCTTCGCGAGGCCGGCATGGAGGCCGTTTCTCTCCATCCGTTCGGTTGCTGTCTTGCGGAGAACGGCCGGCTTGTCTCTGCTGGCGTTTCGCAGATCAAAGAGATGCTTGCCCTTGGCATAATCCCGGTCCTGCATGGAGATGTGGTCATGGACACAAAACGCGGTGCCTGTATTGTTTCCGGCGATCAGATAGTCCCGTATCTCGCGGTCAAACTCGGCGCGAAATGCGTCGGAATCGCGACCGATGTCGGCGGCGTTCTTGAAAATGGCGAGATCGTTCCCGAGATTAATCGTCAGAACGTTGGTACAATCGACCTCGGCGGTTCATCCAGTACTGACATAACCGGCGGCATGCGTGGAAAGATCAATGAACTTCTCCTCCTCGCCGATGAGGGGGTTGACTCACACATATTTGCCGCGAACCGTGTGGGAGACTTTCTTGCAGGACACAATTACGGCGGAACTCTGGTGAAAAAATGACCCCGAACACACCTACATCATCACGAAAACTGGATCATCTGCGTCTCTGCAGCGAAACCGATGTAACCGCCGGCAGTGCAGGCTTCGAAGACATCATTCTCGTACACAATGCTCTGCCCGAATGCGATCTGGATTCCATCGACCTCTCCGTCGACTTCCTTGGACGAAAGCTTTCCTCGCCGTTGTTTATTTCCGCGATGACCGGCGGTCACCCGGACACTGCCGAAGTGAACCGGGTCCTTGGATCAGCTGCGGAAAAATACGATCTTGCGATGGGGGTCGGGTCCCAGCGTGCGGCGCTCGAAAATCCCGATCTTGCGGATAGTTTCAGTGTCGTCAGAGATGCCGCCCCCCACGCGTTCCTCTGTGGAAACATTGGAGCTGTCCAGCTGGTCAGTCATGGCATGGAGTGGGTGGACGCCGCAGTCGATATGATCGACGCCGATGCACTTTGTATTCATCTGAACTTCCTTCAGGAAGCCGTTCAACCGGAAGGCGACCATGATGCGACCTCGTGCCTTGATGCCATATCAAAGGCTTGTAAAGAATCAAACGTTCCTATAATCGTAAAAGAGACCGGATGCGGTATTTCCTCTGAAGTTGCCGGCCGGCTTTTCGATGCCGGTGTTTCAGCGATTGACACCGGCGGATACGGCGGGACTTCCTGGGCAAAAATCGAGGGAGCTCGTGCACAGAAAAGGGATGCTGCCGGTGATAAAGCTCTGGCCGGACTCGGAAATTCTCTGCTTACATGGGGAATTCCTACCGCAGTCAGCGTTTTTGAGGTAGCGAAGGTGAGTAAAGGACCGGTTATTGCAACAGGCGGGTTGAAAACCGGTCTTGATATTGCAAAAGGGATAGTTCTTGGTGCCACGCTTGGAGGGATGGCTTTATCTCTCCTTAGCCCGGCACTTTCCGGCGAGGAATCCCTTGGATCTGCAATAGATACCATTCACACGGAACTCAGGGCTTCGATGTTTCTCTGCGGGGCAAAAGATACTGCCTCCCTTGCAAAGGTCAGGTATTACCTCCTTGGAAACGTCAGGCAGATGATTCGGACATAAAAAATCAGGAAACAAAATATGGTAGACATAGAAGTAATAGCCGTAGGCGGGTACAACGAGGTCGGAAGAAACATGACCGCGGTCCGTATCGGCAAAGAGATTGTCATTTTCGACATTGGCTTATATCTGGACCCGATAACGGGAAACAACAACGTGGATATGGAGAATATGCACTCTCTGGATCTTATCCAGATGGGCGCGATTCCCGATGACACCGTCATGAACTCGGTCGAAGGGACCGTGAAAGCGATCGTATGTACGCACGGTCACCTGGACCACATCGGTGCAATCCAGAAACTTGCCCACCGGTACAACTGCCCGATCATCTCGACGCCCTACACGAACGAGCTGATCAAACAGCAGATCGAAGGCGAACGCAAATTCTCGGTGATGAACAAGACCTTTGTGCTGAAAGCAGGAGGGAAATACACCATCTCCCAGAATCTCACCTTAGAGTTCGTCCGTGTTCAACACAGTATCATTGATTCGGTCATGGCCGTTCTCCACACCCCGGTCGGCTGCGTCGTGTATGCAAACGATTTCAAGTTTGATATGACGCCGGTGATCGGTGAAGCTCCCGATCTCGCCCGCATGCGTGAGATCGGTAAAGAAGGCGTCAAGGTTCTGATCGTTGAATCGCTGAATCTCGATGACCGCGGATACTCGCCGAGCGAACAGGTTGCCCGTCTCCGGGTCCGCGATGCGATCATGCGGTGCGAGGATGATAAAAATGCCATCATCGTCTCGACGTTTGCTTCGCAGATTGCGAGAATCAAGACGATCACCGAATGTGCCCGCGAGATCGACCGGGTCCCGGTCCTTCTCGGCCGCAGTATGGAGCGGTACAACACCACCGCAGAGATCTTAAAGCAGGTTGCTTTCCCGCAGGGAACCAGCATTTATGGAAACAGAAAGACCACCGACCGGATGCTTCGCCGCGTTCTCAAAGAAGGAAAGGACAAGTTCCTTCTCGTTGCGACAGGTCACCAGGGAGAACCCGGATCCATGCTTTCGAGAATCGCTCTCGGAGAGACTCCGCTTAAAATCGAGAGAGGAGACAAGATCATGTTTTCTGCAAACATCATCCCCAATCCGACCAACTATGCCCAGCGTGCCGAGGTCGACCGCCTTCTGATGAGACAGGGCGCCAGTATCTTTGACGGACTTCACGTGACTGGTCACGCTTATTATCAGGAGCATTACGATCTGCTTTCCATGCTGAATCCTGAACACATCATTCCGTCCCACGGTCCTTTCGCTATGAAAGGCGGTTACGTGGCACTTGGTTCCGAGTTTGGATACACACTGAATAAGGAGGTCCATATTATGCAGAACGGCGACCGTCTGGTCCTTCCGAAATGAGATGATTTTATGAAACTTGATGAATATCTGAAATCTGTTGCTGCCAAAGTCGATATGGAGGCGGAAGAGTATAGTAAAGCAGTTGATACGACTCTGCAGAAAGCTGCGTCCCATCTCCTCGTAAGCGGAGGAAAACGCCTGCGTCCGGCTCTCGTGCTTCTCTCGGCTGATTCCATCCGAAAAGGAGCATCGGAAGATATCTTCCAGGCAGCTCTCGCTCTTGAATGGACACACACTTTCACGCTGGTTCATGATGATATCATGGACGGCGATTCTCTTCGCCGCGGGAGACCAACGGTCCATGTTGTCTGGAATGAGGCCACCGCGATTCTCGCGGGCGATGTGTTGTATGCGAACGCGTTTGAATATCTCTGCCGCGTGAAAAACGCCACGGCCGAGTCCAAAGTCATCGCCGTTCAGATGCTTGCTCATTCCTGCCATGAACTCTGCGAAGGCCAGCAGGAGGATGTCTCCTTCGAAACACGGTC
The DNA here is from genome assembly GCF_963667985.1 of uncultured Methanocorpusculum sp. Taxonomy (NCBI): domain Archaea; kingdom Methanobacteriati; phylum Methanobacteriota; class Methanomicrobia; order Methanomicrobiales; family Methanocorpusculaceae; genus Methanocorpusculum; species uncultured Methanocorpusculum sp. The sequence continues at coordinate 405,314 of NZ_OY764081.1, forward strand.
GGATGTGACCCTGGAAGAGTATCTTTCGATGGTCCGGAAAAAGACCGGTGTCCTTTATGCTGCTGCTGCTGGAATCGGAGCCGCCCTTGCCGGTGGGGATGTCAAACAGATTTCCGCTCTGTACACGCTTGGTCTCAACACCGGTATCGCTTTCCAGATTCAGGATGATATCATCGATCTTCTCGCACCGTCGGAAGTCTCCGGCAAAGATCAGGCATCTGATCTCCGGGAAAACAAGCAGAGCATCCTCGCAATCCTTGCACGCGATGGAGGCATTGACCTTTCCGCGTATCACAAACCTGAACTATCCAAAGAGGAGATCAGTGAAGCAATCAATCTTCTTGAGACCTCGGGAGTTCTGGACAAAGCCCGGGGCATGGCTGAAAAACTCATCAATGATTCCAAAGCAGGACTTTCCGTTCTTCCGGATTCGGAAGCTAAGACTCTCATTCTTGAGATGGCCGATTTCTTCGTTGCAAGAAAATACTAATCTTTTTTTTACGTAATTCGGTTGGGAGTTCACTCTTGAACCAACGGGTTTTGTTCAAGTAGGACTGTACATTATGATGCAGTGATTAGGATCCTGGGTTCATCCCTGATTGAGACGTTTGAAATCAGAGAGATTATGAATCGATACATATCTAATGTTAGATATTATTGTCTAGCAGTGCAGGGGAGAGAGTCTTGTGAGTAAGAAGATCACCGCTGACATTACTTCAAGATGAGAGAATGATTGTTGCTGACCTTGGCAAAGAATGAGTGGTCATGGTTTTTCCAATGGGGAGTGCGCAACCTATATTTTTTCAATTCGTCTTTGTATTACACGAGGACCATGGAGAACATACTCTACAGCCCCGACAAATCACAGCACAGACCAGAGCAGATCCGCAGCTTCACCAACTCGAAATGTATTTCCCCTTAGGATAAGAAATATAGTAATTATACGAGGTAAATCCAAAAATGCCAGCAGTAGTTAATAAAGAAAAATGTACCGGATGTGCGACCTGTGTGGACATCTGCCCGTCAGCAGCAATCGAAATCGTCGATGAGAAAGCTGTCATCAGCGTTGACGACTGTGTCGACTGTGAAACCTGTGTGGACGAGTGCCCTGAAAGCGCACTCCACATGGAATAATCCTTTTTTCTTTTCGAGCCTTTACCACACTCTTCCAAAATCTTAAGCAAAAAAAGAGTGGAACGGATTTTAGTCTTCTTTATACAGCCCGACCACTTCACCGATCACAATGATTGCCGGAGGTTTCATGCCGACCTGCTTTGAGACCTCGCCGATGTCTGCAAGTGTGGCGCAAGTCACCCGCTGATCGGGGCGGAATCCCCGCTCGATCACCGAAATTTTTGTTGCAGGGTCACGGCCGTTTTCGATTAACAGTTCGGCGATCCTGCCGAGATTTTTCACGCCCATGTAGATAACGATCGTTCCGGGACTTCCAGCCAGCCACTTCCAGTCGATCGACGAGACCTCCTTTTCAGGATTCTCGTGGCCGGTCACAAAGGTTACCTGGCTTGCAAAATCCCGGTGGGTGACTGGAATCCCAACGCATTCAGGAACCGCGATCCCGCTCGTGACGCCGGGAATTGCTTCGCAGGGGATGCCGTGTTCGCGGAGTACTTCCATCTCCTCTCCCCCGCGGCCGAACAGGAATGGGTCGCCACCTTTCAGACGAACGATGATCCCGCCCGCACGTGCCTTTTCGACGAGCAGTTTCTCGATATCCTCCTGCTTCATCGTGTGACGGCCGCCGTATTTCCCGACATCGATCTTCTCCGCACGTTCCGGCAGAGAGGCAATGATCTCGTCGCCCGGGAGCTGGTCATACATGATTACATCCGCGGAATCGATCAGCTCGCGGGCGCGGAACGTCAGAAGCCCAAGGCCCCCGGGACCGGAACCCACGAGGTAGACCTTCCCCGGTTTTGCAACCGGTTCGCCGAGCGCAAGTTTTGCCTCGGCGATCAGTTCGGCGGCAACGGTCTTCAGTTTGATCCCGGCCATCCTCGCATCCTCAAGATCCCCAACCTGCGCAGTGATCCGTTCTGCACGGGTCCCGTCAAGCGAAAGCACCTCGGCCGTGAGGTACCGGTTCTCGCAGAAGATCCCCATCGGAGTAAAGCATCCGCCACCGACCTCCTCCATCACGACCCTCTCGATCGAACAGTCCAGTGCCGACTGCGGATCGTTCAGGGCCGCAAATGCCGCCCGAAGCTCGGGCGTGTCTCTGCTGACAACCGCGACCGTTCCCTGATTTGCCGCCGGAACAAACATATCCGCCGGGAGCCTGACCCCGTTTCGCATATAGTCCAGCCGCATGAGGCCCGCCTCCGCGACCATGATCCCGTCATACAGCCCGTCATCGAGTTTGGCAAGCCGGGTATCCAGGTTTCCGCGGAGCATCTCGACCCTCACCGCAGGACAGTTGTGGAAATATCTGAGAAGCAGGGCTTTTCTGCGCAGACTCGAGGTCCCGATCACCATCAAGTCTTCGACTTTACCGTCCATCACCAGATAATCATACGGCGGATCCCGTTTCAAAACGGCGACCGTCAAAAGACCTTCCGGCCGCTCGGCCGGGATGTCTTTCATACTGTGGACAGCACAGTCGACTTCTCCCCGCAGAATCGCATTGTCCAGTTCGCGGACGAACATCCCGAACCCGCCGATCTGGTGAAGACCGCGGTCGGTGATGTTGTCGCCGGTCGTTTTGATGACGACATACTCTGCTTCGATACCGTTCTCTGCAAGGAGACCGATGACTTTGCGTGTTTGTGCGAGGGCCAGTTTGCTGCCCCGGGTTCCGATCCGAATTTTAGACATGCTGATATACCGAGATGATTTTTTCCACCGAGGCTGAGTCGTGGGCGGTCGAGAGGAAGTTGGTCTCGAACTGCGAAGGGGGGATGAACACGCCGTCTTTGAGTGCTTTTTCGAAGAAGACCCGGAACGCGGCGGTGTCCGAAGCTTTTGCCTCCAGATAGTTCCTCGGAGCCGTGCTTCTGAAGAAGTACTTGAAGAGTGAACCGAGTCTGACGAACGAACCCGAGGCATTCGCCGGAAGCGATTCCTCGATCATCCGGGTCTTTTCGTCGAGTTTTGCGTAGAGCGACTCATTTTCATGGAGGTAGGCGTTGGTCGCGATACCCGCGGCCATCGAAAGAGGATTGCCGTTGAAGGTTCCTGCATTGTAAACGCCTCCCGAGGGCGAGATGAGTTCCATGATGTCCCTTCTGCCGCCGAACACGCCGATCGGCAGACCGCCACCGGTGATCTTGCCAAGCGTGGTGAGGTCGGGTTTTATGCCGTATTTTTTCTGTGCTCCGCCGATGCCGAGCCGGTATCCGGTGATGACCTCGTCGAAGATGACGAGAACATCATGAGCTTTCGTGATCTCGCGGACCGCGGAGAGATAACCGTCATCCGGGAGGACCGGGCCGACGTTTCCCATCACCGGTTCGAGGATGAATGCGGCGATCTCTTTGTCCTTTGAAAGCAGTTCTTCAAGTGCTTCCGTGTCGTTATACGGAACCTGACGCGTCTGGGCGGCAAAGGACGGAGGAACGCCAAGCGAGTCTGGGGTTCCGTGTGTGGTCGCCCCGCTTCCCGCGGCGATCAACACCGCATCATGGGCGCCGTGGAACCCGCCTTCGAGTTTGACGATCCCGCATTTGCCGGTAAATCCGCGGGCAAGCCGGATCGCGGCAAGCGTGGCCTCGAGACCGGTCGAAACGAATCTCAGCATCTCGATCGAGTCGTGATCGCGGCAGATCCTCTGCGCCAGAACGATCTCGAGTTTCGTCGGCGTGCCGTAGAGCCAGCCGGCGTCGAGCTGGGCTTCGATCGCCTTTTGAATCGCCGGGTGGGCGTGACCGAGAAGCAGGGGTCCGTATCCCATGCAGCAGTCGACAAGTGATTCCCCGTCTTCTGTTTCGAGCATTGCGCCTTTGGCGGATTTTACATAAAACGGATACGGTTTGATTGCCCGCACCGGACTTGAGACACCGCCCGGAAGGCAGGTCTTTGCTGTGGTAAATAACTCTTCACTCTTCATGGCAGCATCTCCGCGGCCTCTTTTGCAAAATAGGTGATGATCAAGTCGGCCCCTGCACGTTTGATCGCAAGAAGCGACTCCATCATGATCTTCTTTTCATCGATCCAGCCATTTATCCCGGCAGCCTTGATCATCGAATACTCGCCCGAGACCTGATAGGCAGCGAGCGGCAGATCCGTAGACTCCCGCACATCGCGGAGGACATCGAGATAGAATCCTGCGGGTTTGACCATCAGGATGTCGGCTCCCTCCATCTCGTCCAGATAGGATTCGCGGATCGCCTCCCGACGGTTTGCCGGGCTCATCTGATAACTTGTCCGGTCACCGAACGAAAAGCCCGAGTCGACGGCTTCACGGAACGGACCGTAGAGGGCTGACGCGAATTTGGTCGAGTAGGACATGATCGGGGTGTTCGAAAAACCCGCCTCGTCCAGAGCTTCGCGGATCGCCGTGACCTGGCCGTCCAGCATACAGGACGGAGCGGCCATGTCGGCGCCCGCCACCACCTGACTGACCGCGATCTTCTCCATTAAGAGAAGAGACGCGTCGTTGTCGAGCTCTTTTCCGCATAAAATCCCGCAGTGTCCGTGCGAGGTGTATTCGCAGGCACAAGTGTCGGTGATGACGACCAAATCGGGTACGGCGGCTTTGATCCGCCGTGTTGCCTCCTGAACTATGCCGTTTTCGGCAAAGGCGCCCGAGGCCTCCGTGTCCTTGCATTTCGGGATCCCGAACAAAAGAACGGCGCGAAGACCTGCGGCCTTCATCTCTTCTGCGACCTCTTCGGCACAGGAGAGGGGGTGCCGGAACTGGCCGGGCATGGATGAAATCGGAACCGGTTTTACTGCGTTCTCGTCGAAAAAGAGCGGCATGATCAGTTCATCCTTTACGAGTCTCGTTTCCTTGAACATCGGCTGAAGGATATTCTGCCGGAGTCTTCTCATTCTGATCTGCGGATACATGATACTTCACCTGAAATTATTGCTTTAAGGAGGATTTCTGCGGTCTGTGTGTCGGTACATTCTGCGCTCGCCCGGATGCTTTTCGCCGCATCCTCGAGCAGTTTTTTCGTGAGAGCGCTCGTCAGATCGTCGATTACCGATTCCAGATAGGGATCGGCGTCCCGGAGACGGGAAAGCGCCTTGTTTTTTTCACGCTGACGGATCTCTTCCGCCCATGTGTAGAGGCTCTTTGTCAGATCGCCGGATGCCGCACGGTTGAAGGCCCTGATGAAATCCGGGAGAGCGGCATGGGCGAGAACGTCTGCATGTTCGCACTCGGTTTTTCTTGCGGCAAGATTCTTTTCCGAGATGCTTTTCAGATCGTCGAGGGTCTTCAAAGAGACCCCGGGAATGTCCCGGCAGTTGTCCTCGATGTCGCGGGGCTGGGCGATGTCGATCAAAAGCAGATGTCTTGGTTCAGCATCGAGCGGCCAGAACCTTTCATTCATCGTCTCGGCAAGTTCTTCGGCATGGATGATCAGATGCGGAGCTCCCGTACAGGAGATTACGACATCCGACAAAGCGATGCACGGATAGAGCTGATCGAGCCGCATCGCCCGGCCTTTAATCTCCTCAGCGAGATGCACGGCCCGGTCGAAGGAACGGTTGGTGACATAGATTGCCCGGAGATTTTTTTCGCAGAGTGCCCGGGCAACGAGGGTCCCCATCTCGCCACCACCGACGACGAGGATGTTTTTTCCGTCGAGATCGCCCATCAGCTCCTCGGCGAGCAGAACCGCGGCCGAGCCGATGGATACCGCCCCTTTGTTGATGGAGGTCTTCTGCCGAATCGAAACGCCCTCACGGATCGCGGTGTTCATACACACGTCGGTGATGACGTCGTTGGTGTCGTGCGACTCGGCAAGGAGGAGGGCACGGCGCATCTGTCCAAGGATCTGATCCTCGCCGATGATCATCGACTTCGTTCCGGCGGCAAGTTCCAGAAGATGCATGAGGGCATCTTCACCTTCGAGGATCTCGAACCCAAACCTCTGTTCTCCGTGCAGGAAAACCCTCAGCTGATTTCCGCTGCCGTGGACAAGGATCTCGACTCTGTTGCAGGTTTCAAGAAGGACCGCGCCCGGAAATATTTTGGAGGCTTTTTCAAAAAAGGCGTTCTCGTCCTTAAACCGGAAGAGGCCGAGGATTTCCTCGAGATATTTGCTGTGATCTGCGGTAGCCACCGCGATTTCGGTGAGTAGTGTCCGGGTCATAGATATTTTTTACAGATTTCTGTTGAGGGAACGCCGGATATGCAGGCGTTTTGTATCTCCGCATCGTCGATCACGGCGCGGAGGATCTCCGCCCGGTGTACCTGATCCGGGACTGTTGTTTTCAGCTCCTCACGCAGCGTGTTTTGGAGAAGGACCATGTTGTCCAGCCAGGGAAGGTTCTCTTCCAGATAGGACCGGATAAATGCCGGGACCGCCGGTGCCGATTTTTCGGTCGTGACGGCGATCTGATACTCGGCCCCTGAAACAACGGACGGAATCCGGATGTTTCCGTCTCCGGTCGCATTGTTGTAGAGCTTTCCGGCGGCTTTTGCGAGACCGCAGAGCCGCTCATTCTCTTTTTCGTCAGAAAGGGCGGCGATGACGATGTCGTGACGACCGATCAGTTTCTCGAGATCCTCGACCTCCATGTCTTCGATCGCCAGCTGCTTGATGGATGCATTGGTAAAAGAGAAGATCTCGGGCGAGAGTTCCTCGGCCACGATGGTCATCCTTGCAGCCGACGTGAAATGGCGGGCTTTTCGAACACCCACGCTCCCTGCGCCGAACACGAGAATGCGGGATGCCGACAGGTCGAGGAAGAGAGGAATCATACTATAACGTCTGCGGGGAATCCGCTTTAATGTACTGTTTTCCACGCTCTTCTCCAAATAGCTCCGCCAGTATTCCGGCTGACGAGACGGGCATAAGATGGGTGTAGGAACCGAGGGCATTGTTGAACACGACTCCGTCTTTTCCATCGATTATGCCGGTTCCCCGCGAGAGCGTGTAGGTAAATCTGGTGCACGGATCCATCGAAACACTGCTGTAATGAAACTCGTGTCCCTTGAAGGGATAGGTTTTTCCGGCCAGAATAGCAGTCCCTTGTACATATCTCAGCGTTTTACCTGCAGGCATCACGGTGTCCCCGGAAAAAACCCCACACATGGGATACGCAGCGTCCGCTTCCCTCCCCAGCCAGCCTTTTTTCAGGGTGATCGACCGGGTGAGGTATATCAGACCGCCGCACTCGGCATAGATGGGCGTCCCCTCCTTTGCTTTTGCATGGACTGCCTCCCTCATCGCGGTGTTTTTCGAAAGCTCCTCTGCAAACATTTCGGGATACCCGCCTCCGAAAACATACCCGTCGGCCCCCGGCAGGGTGTCATGGAGCGGGCTGAATCTCACAACATCGCAGCCCTGACTTCTGAGAACCGCCTCAAGTTCACCGTAGTAAAAGGTGAACGCCTCGTCGAACGCGAGCGCGATCGTTCTCGTCGGCGTCGGACGGGAGGCAAGGGACGCGGTGATTCTGTTTGGCGCCGGCGTTACGTCTTCTGCCAGAGCTTTTATCGCGTCGAGATCCACATGGGTGCCGACATGTCGGATGATGCCGTCGATCGTTTTTGCAAAACCCGGATCCCGCATGCCTTCGACAAACGGAACGAGGCCAAGATGCCGCATGGATAAATCCATCTCCGGGCTTCGGGGAACTGCGCCGAGAACCGGAATCCCGCAGTAGTGTTCGATCGCCTCGGTCGCCTTGGTCACATGGTGCCCGCCGCCGGTATTATTGAGGATCACGCCTTTGATTCTGACTTCGGGATCGAACGCCTGGAATCCCTTGACCAGAGCGGCCGCGGACCGGGTGATGCTTCGGGCATCGATCACGAGAATCGTGGGAAGCGAAAAGCGTTTGGCGATCGCTGCGGTGCTGCCGACGTCGGTGAACGAATCGCGGCCCTCATAGAGACCTCTGACCCCTTCGACGATTCCGATCTCTGCGCCCTCGGACCCGTAGGAAAAGAGACCGGAGAGCTCCTCGTCGGTCTGTACGAAGGTGTCCAGATTGTAGGATGGCCGGCCGGTGACGCCCGCCAGATAGGAGGTGTCGATGTAGTCCATTGCGACCTTGTAGGTCTGAACGACCCCCTCTTTTGAGAGAAGGCCGGCAAGACCTAAGGTGATGCTCGTTTTTCCGGCGCCGGAACGGTCTCCCGAGATCAGAAACGACTTCATCACATGCTCCGCAAAACGGCTCCGAACTCGCTTTCAACGATGTTGTGGACGCCGAGCGTCTTTGGATGAAGATCAACCTCGACCATGACATGAGCATGTCCCTGCTCTTTTAAGGGCAGGACCTGGCGCGGGCCGTTTGTAATGGAAAAAACCTTGATTCCGGCAAGAGCTTCGGGTGAGACCGCGTGAGGGACCCCGACGAGCAGGAGGAAATCCGGCTGAACTTCCGCGATCCTTTCTGCGATCCGCGGCCCGTTTCCGCCGTATTCGTCAAGAGCTCCGATGAGTTCCGGATGGATGCCGCGTTCGTTGAGTTCAGCAAGGATCATGGCAGCGTCTCCTCGCACCTTCGGCAGACCGCGGGCCTCGAGGTTTGCGACAAAAGTAACGTTCGCTTCCGGCGCACAGTCATGCACGGCGCAGAGATGGTCCGCGAACATGTACGCCGTCTCCTTCTTTGCGTTCATGATTGCCATGCCTTTTTTGCCGGAACGAAGCAGCTCGGCGAGTTCGGCGGCGGCAACGTGCTTCAGATCTCCACGGGAAGGTGAGATGTAGGTTTTACAGGCAGCTCCGCGTTCCCGCTCGGTTTTGTTCGCCGAGGCAAGGACCAGTTTCTGCCGCTCGAACTCCTCTTCGGAGATCCAGCCGATCTTTGCCGCCGGCTCGAGCGTGGCGATGACCCCGTCGATGTTCTCGCGAAATCCCGCATGGATCGATACCCCTATCGCAGGGGTCGTGATGCCGGATGCTTCGATCGCGGCATCGAGATCCTCGCCGATGATCATCGAAACGCATGTCCCGACAACGGCGATACGGCGGGGAGAAAACTCCTTTTCTGCATACCGGAGATCATCCTCCAAAACGCTCTGGCCGCCGAAGATGAACTCCTCATCCCCAAGGGAAGTGGTCAAAACGCGGATCCCGTCCTCTTCCAAGAGTCTGGCGTGTTTAAATGAACAGCCTGACGGGCCGTGAAGAATCGCGAGATCGACGTTTAGGTCCCGGAGCGTGTAGAGGGCGGCGACAATCGAACTTGGACGCGGCTGAACGTAACGCATCTTTACCTCCAGGTTTTTACGGCGAGCAGAACCGCCGCGTTGTGTTCTTTTGCAGACGAAAGAGCCTGCACCTTCGAGGCCGCAAAGTTCAGACCGCCCGTCTTGCTCACGGAAATCGTCTGGATCGGGGCAATCTCTTCGATCGTCTGACGGATCGCGTCATCCTGGAATCCTTCGCAGACGGCTTTATGCTCTTCGCCGATCACAAGAACAATCTCCTTGTCCGGAGCCAGCCTGCGGAGGTAAGCGGCCGCATCGAGCGTGGTCTCTCGGGTCGTTCCGCTGTTTGCGTTGTCGAGGAACGGCACGCCGTCCTCGAGATAATACTGCATCCTTCCTTCGATCGCGGTGAATCCGGCAAGCCTTGACGGGTCAAGACCGAGCAGCAGACCGGCGGCCGCGGCGCATTTGAGCGGCTCGCGGTATCCGGCAAGCGTAAGGAGCGGATTTTGGAACGATCCGCCGTCCCATGAAAGGCGATCGCCTTCGACGGATACGAGATCGTCGATGACATGCCACCCCTCCTTTAGCGGGACGCCGCGTGGGACGAGCACGGTTTTGCATTTTGCAAGCGACTCGAGTTTTGCGGCAAGGGCGCTCTTCTTTCCTGCGGCGATAGAATAATCGTCGGCCGAGGTCAGAATCCCGAGTGTTCCTATCCCGGTAACGCCGGCGGATACTTCGGCAACGAGCCATTTTGCACCGTGCGTCTTCGCCCCTCCGGCGGCAAGAAGAACCGACGCCGGCGTTATGCTTTTCTTCCAGAGGAGGGTCCCTTCCGGATAAACATAGGTCCCTCTGCTGGTGTGAAGCACGCCTTTCGTCGTGAAAAGAGAAGCGACCGCAAAAGAGGTGGTGGTCTTTCCTTTGGCGCCGGTCACTTCAATCACGGTCTCTGGCAGGTCGCCTGCAAGGCGGCGGGTCATTTCATGGTGGGAGATTACCGGGGTCTTTGTATTGAGGAGAGGATATGCCGGATCGAGATGGACCGGGGATGTGATCAGATCGTAATGACGGGACGCCACCTCTTCGGGCGTGAGGCCGACGCCTCTGTAGACATCCAAAGCTTCCACATCGTCGCCGTTTCGAAGAAGGGCTTCTGCGAGGATCGTTCCGCCGTGGATCGTATCGAGAACGAGGACTTTCATGCATCCTCCGGAAGTGTCTGGGCATTTGCGGCATTCTTGAGCATCAGTTCCGCTAACAGCGGATCGATCCCGATCGGCTCGGCATAGACGAGAGGGACAACGCGGCCGTCGGCAAGCGTAAAGGTTCCGCGTTTTTTTCCGGCTTCGAGTCCGAGGATTTTTGGAATGTCGCGCAGTATATGGATCCCTTTTGCGAGAAACAGAGGGACGACGATTAAAATCTCCAGATCCTCGCTGCGCATCAGATCGAGCCCTTCGGCAACGGTAGGATTACTGTATTCGAGGAAACAGGATTTGATCAGATAATCCCCCCCGCTTTCCTTCATCATCTCGGCGGTGGTCGTGATCAGCTCCTTATTGTACTGGAGCCGACTTCCGTGACCAACCAGCAGGAGACCTTTTGCACTCATATGTTTTTGGTTGGTTATGTATCCTCATAAATTAGTATGACTAATTGCTCTCACTCGTAATATTAGTGCAGTTGACGGATGTACGTTCGTATGATAAAAATCGAAAGTATGAAATATGACCTAATTCGTACAATCTACGTATGACATCAATTCCTCCAGAGTACCTCATCCTTCTCCGCTCAAAGGAAAAGGAAGACCGGCGTCTCGCCGCAGAAAAACTCGGGGAGCTTGGTCCGGCGGCAATCGAGGCAATCCGTCCCCTTCTAAACGATCCCGAATGGAGGCTCAGATATCGTGCGGCGGAGATCATCGGATTCACGGCATATCCGTCAGGAATTCCGCTTTTGACGCCCCTTCTTTCCGACGAAAAGGATCATGTCCGGTATATGGCTGTCAAATCGCTTGGGCGCTGCGGCACAATAGAACTCGAACCGGTCATTTCGCCTATGCTCAATGATGAAAATCCGTTCGTCCGGCGGATCGCGGGCGGCGTGCTGTCCGGCTGGAAGATATGAATACCGACAAAGAGCTTTTCCGAAAGGGTCTCGTTTTGTTTGCGGCCCGGGATTTTTCCGGGGCGGCCGGATGCTTTACGGATGCACTCTTGGAAAATCCTGAGAATGTGAACTATTATTATTACCGCGGCGTCTGCTATCAGGAGACCGGCGCCGCAGGCGAGGCAATATCGGATTATACGAGTGCTCTTTCCCGCAGCCCGTCCGCATATCCGATCCGGTATAACCGGGCCGATCTTTTTCTGCAGGCCGGGGACTTGGAAAAAGCACGGAAGGATTTCGAGGAGATTCTCAAAGCTGCGGGAAAGGAGGATCCCCACTGGTCGGCGCTTGCCTATCTCGGCCGTGGTCTGATCCGGCTCGAGGAGGGAGAGATCGAGGAGGCGATCATCGACCTCACGACCGCGGAGGATCTCGCAAAACTGGACGGGGACAAACTGCTTCTTGCGAGAATTGGCGATGAACTCGAAAAAAGCGGGTTTTAGATTTTTTTTAGTTCATGCCTGATCTGACGATCCGGGCAAGCAGGGCGTCCATCTGGATATCGGCGTCGGCCCCTTCGCTCATCCGGAAGTCGGCTTCGCCGAGGTGATCAATCAGGTCGACTTTGAGCCGGCGGTCGAGGGTCTCGGAACGCGAGATTTCGCGGTAAAGCTGGTTCAAGAGTTCGTTCGGCGCGATGCCTTTGTCGTACATGAGTGCGTGGAGCATGCGTTCGGCGGTCTCGAAGTCGCCTTCGAGGCAGCGGGCGAGGAGGTCGGTGATCTCTTGGGGTTTTGCGTTGGAGGTGATGGCGTAGATGTTTTCGGCGGTGGCGTGATCTGAGACGATGGCTGCCCCCTGGAGAGCGTTGATCGCTTTTCTCATGTCCCCAAGGGAGACGTAGGTGATCGCGACGTAAGCTCCTTCATCGATGGTTATTCCCTCTTTTTTTGCGATCCGTGCGATCTCTTCGGAGATTGCCTCATCTGTAAGAGGTCTGAACCGGTAGATCGCACAGCGGGACTGGATGGGGTCGATTATTTTCGAGGAGTAGTTGCATGAGAGGATGAACCGGCAGGTCTCGGCATAGTTTTCCATGGTCCGGCGAAGAGCGGCCTGGGCATCCTGAGTAAGAGCGTCCGCTTCGTCTAAAAAGAGGATCTTGAACGTTGCATCGCCGAGAGGAGCGGTTCTTGCAAACTGTTTGATCTGGTTTCTGACAACGTCGATTCCCCGTTCATCCGAGGCGTTGAGTTCGCGGAAGTTCATATTCCAGGTATCGCCGAACATTTCGCGGGCCAACGCTACGGCACAGGTGGTCTTCCCGACGCCTGCCGAACCGGTGAAGAGGAGGTGGGGAAGGGCCTTGGTCGCGACGTAGGAACGGAGCCGTTCTACGACGTCCTGCTGACCGACGACCTCGGCGAGATTTTTGGGCCGGTATTTTTCTATCCAGATTTCGGGGGAGACATCCATGATGAATGATTGTTGGACGTTACAACCAATTAATCATTCGACAGAGGGATTTTGGTAGGAGGGGAGTATCCACCCGCAAGCCTACCTACTTGGCCGCACATCGAAGATTTGTGGTTGAATCTGACATTATCCTAAATACAGATAAAATCAGAATAATTTTACTGTGAGTTAAATGGATTAGTTTGGTTTGCGAGAAATCAGACAATTACATATGCACTACATCAGGTTATGGGGAATATTTTATGGGACAGCATTCTTTTCAGGCCCGTGATAAAATATAGAGATCAGAAAAATAAGATCCGGGTTATAACCCAAGGACCTCTTTCATTGTATATAAGCCGGGAGCTGCTTTGGGGACCCAGGCCGCTGCACGAACGGCCCCTCTCGCAAATACCGCTCTATCATAGGCACGGTGCGTCAGCTCGATCGTCTCGTAGTTCTGGTGGAACTGGACCGTGTGGTCGCCGACTACATCGCCGCCGCGGATCACATGCACACCGATCTCGTTTTTCCGCTCGGTCATTCCCTCGCGTCCGTACATCTCCTCGCGTTTGCCGACCTCTTCCTGGATCACCTTAAGGATCGTTTTCGCCGTTCCACTCGGTGCATCCTTCTTGTGCCGGTGGTGGGCCTCGATAACTTCAATATCGTAATCGCCGAGGCGTGACGCCGCATCGCGGACAAGTTCCCAGAAAATGTTCACGCCGACGCTGAAGTTGGTCGTTTTAACGACCGGGACATTCTTTATTGCGTCAAGCAGCTCGGCATCCTGCTCAGGGGTAAAACCGGTAGTGCCGATAACTAAAGCCACGCCTTTTTTCGCAGCGATCTTTGCGTTGACCATCGTTGCCGCCGCTACGGTAAAGTCGATCATCACATCGGGTTTGACCTCGTCGATGAATGCGGCAAGCTTCTCGGATGGGACGACGGGTTTTCCAAGGACCGTCCCTTCACGGATATCCACGCCGCCGACAAGCTCAAGGTCCGGGTTCTCGATCACCATGTTCGCGATCGTGGTTCCCATTCTGCCGAGTGCACCGCAGATGATGACCTTACTCATACCGGGAAAGCACCTCGCGAAGTACGGCTGTGTTCTGCTCGCCAAGCGAGTCTAAGGGGAGTCTGACATTTCCGGACGCGATCAGACCGCGGATCTCTGCGGCACGCTTAACCGGCACCGGGTTCACTTCCATGAAGAGAGCCTTGGACAGATCCATAAGTTCGTAATGCTTCTTCATCGCCACCTTGACATCGGATCTTCTGAACAGATCGTACATCTCGACCATGCGCTTTGGCTCGATGTTTGCCGTAACGGAAATACAGCCGTGGCCGCCGACCGAAAGGACTGGAAGAGTCAGCGAGTCATCGCCGGAAGTAAGGATGAACGGATAATCGCGGTCGAGATCCTGGGTTCCCTGGATGATCGCCATCATCTGGTCGAGATTTCCACTGGCTTCCTTTACTGCGACCAGATTCGGAATGGTTTCGACCATTTCGATGATCAGATCGGCAGGCAGGTTCTGACCGGTACGTCCCGGGATGTTGTACACGATCACCGGAAGGCCGATGTCGGCGACCTTTCTGTAGTGCTTCAAAAGGCCGGATCTGTTCGGCTTGTTGTAATACGGGCTGATCAGAAGTACACCGTCAGCTCCGGACATCTTTGCAGCACGGGTCATCAGAAGAGCTTCTTCCGTATTGTTCGAACCGGTTCCGGCGATGGCGGGAATACGGTTGCTTGTGGCGGAAACGGTTTCCTCAATGACACGAATATGCTCGGCATGTGTCATTGTTGCCGATTCTCCGGTTGAACCGCATGCGAGCAGTCCGTGAACGCCTCCACGTATGACATACTCTATGCAGTTTCTCAGACCGTCAATATCGAGCGACTGGGATGCGTCGTCATTGAACGGTGTGATGAGTGCAGGGATTACACCTTCAAACATAGTACATTACCTTTAGGTTGAACGAGATGATGTATTTTGCGCAGTCAAAGTGGTTTGCTTTGAGGAAGGACGCGTCTTTTGCCAATCCCCTGCACGAAAAGATATTTTGTTCTGCGGTCAATAATTCATGAATGGAAGACGTCTATATCGCCCGGGCCGGAGCGCAGTCCCAGGATAGGAACACAGAAAACAAAATCAAGGCACTTTGTATGGCGGCAGGCCTTGAAAATATGGTGACCCAGGGAGATCTGACCGCGGTCAAGGTCCACTTCGGCGAACTCGGAAACGACGCGTTCGTAAGTCCGATCCATGTTGCTTCGGTCGTGAAAGAGATCGAGAAGATCGGTGCTAAACCTTTTCTTACCGATACCAATACTCTCTACCTTGGCGGCAGGAGAAACTCCGTCGATCATACAAAAACTGCGGCGCTGCACGGATTCTGCTATCCGGTTTTCGACTGCCCAGTGATCATCGCCGACGGACTTCGCGGGCAGAGTTTCACTTCCGTAGACGTGTACGGAAAACATTTCGATTCGGTAAAGATCGCTTCCGAAATCGTCTCAGCAGACAGTATGGTCGTCGTTTCCCACTTCAAAGGACATGAGGCCGCAGGATTCGGGGGAGCCTTGAAAAATCTCGGAATGGGCTGTGCGTCAAATGAGGGTAAACGCGAGCAGCACACGACCTGTCCAATGATTCTGGAGGATGTCTGCGTGACCTGCGGAGCCTGTATGAATGCCTGTCCAGAGTTCTGCATCAACATTTCCGGTAAAGCGGTCTCGATCGATCTTGAACACTGTATCGGTTGTCTGATGTGCATGAACACCTGCCCGGAACATGCGATCGATCTCGACTGGAAGGATGACGGGGTCGTGTTCGTCGAACGAATGATCGAGTATGCGTCCGGGGCGGTCGGCAATAAAACCGGGAAGGCCTTTTACATCAACTTCTTAACCAACATCACACCGCACTGTGATTGTACGCCGTGGAACGACATCCCGTTCGTTCCCGATATCGGCATTCTTGCCTCGACCGATCCGGTCGCGCTGGACAAGGCCTGTTTTGATCTTGTGAATGGCGAAGAGGGTGTCTTCGGCAGCCTTCTGCCGGATCACCATCAGCCCGGTGAGGAGAAATTTACCCGTGTATGGCCGGGAACCAACCCGGAACTGCAGATATCGTATGCCGAAGAGATGGGACTTGGACGAGGCGAGTATCGTCTGGTCGAGATCTAATCTTTTTTACATGTATTTAATTGGAATCATTACTACGCATAATCTTATCTTGATTAAAAATAAAACATAAAAACACCTATGGATACACGAATCCGGCGTCTTATTTTCGCTCTTGTCGTTACGGCATTGATGCTCGGATGGTCGTATATCCCTTATTTGGGTCTGGTAGTTCTCGCCTTTGCGGCAGTTCTCTATTTTGTGGACAAAAGCCGGTATTTTGCGATCGGCGTGGGTGTGCTCGCAATATTATACCAGACAGGAATGATTCCCGTTTCTGCACTGATCGGACCCCTGATGATGATCGTCTGGGGAGAATACCTGCTCAAAATATTCAAACAGGTAAGTCACCCAACGATTCTCTTCACAATTGGATCGTCTGCGGCCCTACTTGCAACGATGCTCTACACAAACGAGTATCAGCCGCTAGTTGGAATCATCGCGGTGATCGTTCTTCTGATGCTTCGAAGCATCTTAAAAGACCGCGAGGACGGTTCGATGATCGGTATTCTCGGGGTCGCGATGACCATCACGCTGTTTGAGGATCTGGAGTTCTTCGTCGATTACCAGACTCTTGCCTTTGCCGTCGTCTTGTGTGCGGCGTTCGGATACTTTGCCTACCGGGCAAAGACGATCGATATGAGCGGCGTCTTTACGGCGGTGCTGTTCGGCGTGATTCTCATCACCTTTGCCGGCGTCAACTGGTTTTTTATCGTGATGTTGTTTTTTATTCTCGGATCGTTCTTCACCAAGTTCCGGTATGCTGAAAAGGAATTTTTAGGTGTGGCTGAGGGAAAAAAAGGCCGGAGGGGATACATGAATGCCTTCGCGAATGCGGGCGTCGGAGTCTGCGGAGCCGTGCTTTACGGGATAACCGGTGATGTTATATTCATCGCCCTGTTCGTTGGTTCCATTGCCACGGCGACCGGTGATACGCTGGCAAGCGAGATCGGCGTGACGGGGGGCACTCCGCGAATGATCACGACTCTTCGTCCGGTCCCGCCAGGGACGAACGGCGGAGTTACCGGGATCGGCGAACTCGCCTGCGTGTTTGGGGCGTCCATAATATGTCTCCTTGCATTCATCCTCGGCGTGGCTCCATGGAATGTCTGCCTGATCGGCGTTGCGGCAGGATTCATCGGTACGAATCTTGACAGTCTTTACGGTGCTCTGATCGAAAACAAGGGTTTTATTGGGAATTCGGGGACCAATCTCCTCGCCACGCTTTCAGGCGGGATCTTGGCCCTTCTTATCTGTCTGGCGCTGGTTGCGGCCGGCCTCGTCTGAATTATCTTACGAAAAGATCGCCGCCATGGGCATCTATACCTACAACGACAGGCAGGTCGGTGAGTTTGATCTCCCAGATTCCTTCGGCCATTCCAAGTTCAGAATAATGACAGCCGGCAAGTTCCATGCATGAAGCGGCGAGAGCGGCGCACCCTCCCGTGAAAGCAAAATAGACAGCCCTTCCGCGAAGTTCTTCACGAACCGTTTCCGACATTCCGCCTTTTCCGATCAGGCCGCGAATACCTGCATCAAGCATGAACATTGTGAGATTATTCATCCGGGCAGATGTTGTCGGGCCGGCGGCCACGACTGTATTCTTCTCTTCGTCAATGACCGGGCCGCAGTGATAGATCACCGCCCCTTTCGGATCAAACGGAAAACCCTCTTCGCGTATTTTCTGGTGGGCTTCGTCGCGTGCAGTGTAGATTGTTCCTGAAAGAAGGACCCGGTCACCTGCACGGAGATCGAGCACTTCATCGCCGAGGGGAGTTGTCAGCCGGATCATAACTCCACCTCTACGACGCCGCGGCGGGAACACCAGCACTGAATATTGACGGCGACCGGAAGAGAAGCCGTGTGACATGCCCCTTCTTTTACCTTGACGGCAAGACAGGTCGTGTCGCCACCAAGTCCCATCACGCCGATGCCGAGTTCATTGATCGAATCGCATATCTCCTGCTCAAAAGAGGTCATGCTGTTTATCGGCGCGAGAAGGGCCTCTTTTGCAAACGATGTGGCCGAGTCGAAGGTCCCGCCGATCCCGACCCCCACAACAATCGGCGGGCACGGACGGGAACCCGCATCTTTAACGACAGACGTCACGAACTCCGGGATTTTTTTGATTTCGGAGGGGAGCATCATCCTGATCTGGGACATGTTTTCCGATCCGGCTCCTTTGGGAAATACGGTGACACGGAGAGTATCTCCCGGGAGAATATGTACTGCCGGAATTCCTGCCCCGGTGTTGTCTCCCGAATTTTTCCTGGAGAGGGGATCGACCGCGTTTGGTCGGAGCGGAACGGATTTTGTTGCCCGGCGGATGCCTTCGCTTACGGCGTCATAGAGTTTTGTCGATAGAGGTACCGACTCAGGGATGGTCAGGTAGATGACGAGAATCCCGGTGTCCTGACAGATGGGGACATCTTTCTCACGGGCGACCTGGAGATTTGCAAAGATATTTTCAAACTCTCCGCGGGCGGTTGGGTTGGTTTCTTTATTGTATGCGGTATGCAGTGCTTCCTCCACATCTGGCGGAAGAATCGTCTCGGCCTGGTGAATTGCCTCTTCCACGGCGGATGCAAGACGGTTGTAGAGGGGGTCCATGGTATATCTGTTTAGATGAGATATGGATTAATGTTTTTGATAAATAAAAAAAAAGACGGCGTGAGAGCGGTCCAATGGAGATTCCGTATGAGAGGGTGTGAATGGTATCAAGGAACGGTTCCCTCCAATTCTTTGGAGAACTATAATAACCGCTCAGATCAATTAACGAGTATCGAATTATTTGTAGTGAGAGAAGCATATGTTAGTAACATTTAACCCCATCGGAACGGTAAAAATCGAAGACGGCCGGTATTACATTGAGCTGAAAGAAAAATTCTTTGAAGCGACACTGGGACTGGATGAGTTCAGCCATATTCAGGTGATATGGTGGTTCAATTTGTATGACAGCGAGGAGTCCAGAAACTACTTTGTTATGGACAAACCGTACACAAACGGCCCGGAGAAGGTGGGAGTGCTTGCCAGCAGGTCCCCGATCCGGCCAAATCCGATAGCCGTGACCGTGTCTCCTCTCATCGCTCTTGACAAAGAGAAACACCGGCTTGAACTCGGTTATATCGACGCGGAAGACGGCACGCCCGTGTTGGATATCAAACCGTATCACCCGTCCGAAGATAAAGTGAGAGATGTCGTGATGCCGGCCTGGTGCAGACACTGGCCTGACTGTATCGAAGCAAACGAAGGATTTGACTGGAGTAAGGAGTTCAATTTCCCGACCGAGTGAAGATCCGAAAAAACGCAGATTATCTACTATGAGTTACTCGATCGATTTAACCGGGATATCCCTGCAAAGCTATCAGGAGATACTGAAAAAACAGAACCTGCTGCCGAGCCGCAGGATCCTTCTGGATGATCCTGAGGCACACTTTCAGCGGATGGCAGAAGCCGGCATCGGCGATCTGTCGGCATTGAAAAAAGCATTATCTTCTCCGGAGAAGCTTTCGAAGTTTGCAGCACAAACGAATATTTCGGACGATTACCTGATCATTTTGAAAAGAGAGCTCGGCAGCCTTGAGCAAAAACCTGTTCCTATCTCCGATTTTCCGGGACTGAACAGACAAACCGTCCTGATGTTATCGGAAAATGGGATAAAAACATCGAAAGATGTCTACACCGCGTTTCAAAACGAAGTGACCGAAAAATCACTCCTGGAAATATCAGGCATCAGCCGAAACGAGCTTGAAGAAGTATGTTGCCTGTCCGATCTGGTCAGGATCAACGGCGTGGGGGCTGCTGCCGCTAGGGCGATGTTTGAGGCAGGATACAAACACATAACGGATATCGCCTCTGCCGATGCGGAAAAACTCCTCGGGCAGCTGTCCGCCGTCAATGCAGACGGACGGTATTACCATGCCAAGCTTGGAAAAAAGGATATGCAGTTCGTGATCGACTTTGCCGTTCTTCTAAGAGATCTCGAATAGGAGTTACGCGGTGCGATCTTAACCGAAAAAAACAGAAGTTCTTATGATATGTACTTCGATTTCGTGTGCGGTATTAGTATAGGTGTATGAGATTCGCGGTTCAATAATCTCTTGTGTCCATACTCAGTAATACCCTTCACGAATTGGATTGAGGATAATCCCGCATAAGTTCTACTAAAAAAAGTTGATCCGGGAAAAAGGGAAAACGAACTTCATACGAACCGTTGAGAGATAGATATCGGCAATAGGAAATACTGGATCCTCGAAGCTCTGGAAATGTTTGCCGGGAAACAGCTTGAATACTTCACGGTTCGATACGTTCACAAGTCAACGGTAACCCCCTGCAGAATACCGACATTGAACCTGAAAAAATCAAAAAAAAGGATAAAAGTATTTTACAGGATCTTTGAGGTGATCGTCATAAAGACCGGGCCGCGGAGATCGAGTTTCTTTTTATTGTCGGTGACATACCGCATGACATACTCCTCGATTTTCAGATTCACGTCGCTTGGATGCTTCGACATTTTTACCTGAACGCTTGTCCCTTCGCCGACTCTTGCCGCCTCCTCGATGTGGGCGAGTGCCAGATTTGCCGTCGAGTAAAGGAAAGAAATCCCAACCGGAACCCCTTCGGATTTGATGTCGGCGAACTTTTCAGTATCCGGAACGCCGAGAACAGCTCCTTTTCTGACATATACCTCATTCAAAGCGGCAGGACCGAGAAGACTCGTGTTCTCCTCGGGCTCCACGACGGAAATCTCGATCTGATGACCGTAGAGCTCACCTTTCCATGCAGGGAATGCACACGGCGAGCATTCATTTGCATGGGCGGCAGCCGTCTCCATTACGGCATGCACGGCCCGGCGGCCCTCTGCCGTCTGCGGCTCTTCTTTAAGACCGATGCCTTTCGTCAGTTCCGTATCCGAATACACCGGGGGATACAACTGAGCGAACGAGAGTTTTCGTACATCCTCAGCCTGGGTTAAAACCATCGCAAGCCTCTCGACGCCCATACCGAGATTCATGACCGGAACGCCGACGCCGTACTCCGCGAGAGCTGCCGGAGAGTAGATTCCAAAGGTTGCGACCTCGACCCATCCGTGGACCGGGTGTTTTCCATACACTTCGGTCTGGGTCTCCGGCATGTAGTACTTCGAGCGTTTCTCATCCGGCTGGAATCTAAACTCGGTAAATCCGAAAGCAGAGAGAAGACCTTCGGCGACCGCCTTTCCTTCTTCAACCGTCACATCCTCTCCGGCAACGATACAGGATGCCGAGTGATAGGTTCGAAGATGGGTCGCATCCTCCTCCTGTTCGCGGCGGAAACACCGGTCGACCGAGAACATGCGAATCGGCATCGGCTTTTTGTCCCACATCTGGGAAAGGGAGATGAACCAGCCGCTCGTCATATGGGAACGAAGCGTGGTTCTGGAAGACTCTGGGGCGAGTTCCTTGAACTCGGGGAAGACTGTGTCGAGAATGTGAACGACCACACCGTCGTCCACGTCCAAAGCGACAGACATCTCGTGCGTGAGATAGTCACCGTCGAATTTGCCTTTCTTGTAGGCATGCAGACACTTCATCAGCTTCTCTTCCGTTCCTTCGGCGAGGGGCTTTTCGATGATTCCGGCGATCGCGTCCAGCCGTTCACGGGAGATTCCTACATTCGGACGGGGAAGGCCGCCCACATAGTAGACACGGTCCAAAACCGCGGCGGCTTCCGGACCGAACTGACGGTAGACATCCTGTTCGTCGATGAACACCGGGACCATTGCTTCGTCAAAGCCCATCGACATATAGGCGGCCCGAAGACGGGTGATCGTGTCGAAGATCGGGTGGACTTTTGCTCGGCGATACGCATAACGCGGATAGATTTTTGCTGATTCCGGCGGGGTTATGACCGATGGTCCGGCATGCCAGGCACCCTCGAAATCGGTTTTTCTGCGTTCCTTGAATTCCTCAATATCGAATTTCATGATTTTCTCTTCAGACAAACAACGCGGCTCGGCACGTTTTCATCCATAATCTCATAGTTGCAGAGTTGGGCAACTCCTGCGGCGAAACGGCGAATGGTTTCCATGTCGGGGACATGCATTTCTGTTAATCTCATTCGACTGTATCCCAAATACATGTATCCCTTTACTTCAACAAAGAGGGGCTGTGCCTCTTCGATGATTTTAGCAAAACCCTCCTCATCCGCGTCATTGTACCCCTTGACGAGGGTGATCCTAACAGCAGTCCTGACGCCCTCCTCCTCTTTTTGTTTGAGAAGCGAGAGGGATGTCTGGATATTCCTCCACATGGTTCCGGGAGCGCCGATCGGTCGGCAGATCGTTTCATAGGAGGATTCATCCGCGGCATCAAGCGAAAGATACAGTTGGGTGGGTTTTATTCGCCGGATCACGGAGGGCATCGTTCCGTTCGAAACAACGAACACGCTGTTTTTCGGATCTTCCCGGAGAAGATCGATGAGTTCGGGCAACTTCGAGTAAAGGGTCGGCTCGCCGGACAAAGAGAGCGCATACTGGGTCGGGTGATCCGTCGCCTCCTCCCACCTCGCCGGATCCGTGTAGGGTTTATCTCCGGACAAACCTTTTTTCTGCATCTTTGGAATAGCGGCGACGATTTCTTCCGGAGAAAGCTCCGTCTCGGACAAAATCTCGTGCTCCATGGACCGCCAGCAGAAAAGACACCGCTGATTACAGCGCAGCGTCGGGGTCATCTGGACGCATTTCCAGGTGTCGATCCCGTAGAACTGATGTTTATAGCAGGATTCCCCGCCGCGAAGAGCACGTTTGCACCACATGCACGGCTTGACGGCGGCAGATGCTCCTTCGGCTATGAAGTTGTATCCCTGACGGTGAAGAGACGTTTTCGGGGTTGTGGACGGAGAGCGTTTTCTCGGCATGCCGATTAACGTTTAGGCACGTATTCATCGAACAGATCGCGTGCCGCAAAAAGTTCGTCTACGGTCGGATCGGTTAAAATACAGTTATCTGCAGCCAGATCCCCGAGAACTGCACAGGAGAAACCCTCTTCCTTGAACCCTTCAACAACGGCATAATCATACCCCATCCATGCATAAAAATCAAGGACAAGATAGACGTCGGTACCCCGCATGGTCAGCACGGTTTTTTCTGCATCGATCCCGGCCCCGCAGGTCGCACCTGCTTCATAATGAACGGTCGTATCTTTTCCCGGGGGTAGTTCCCAGATATGATGACCCATGTGTTTTATGGTGCATACCGTCCCAACTTCCGCAAGAAGCGGAACAAGTTTTGTAACGAGGGTGGTTTTTCCAGAATTCGAATGACCTATGATATTGATGACCCGCATTTGTATCTATATTGTCTTACGTAAGATGGATTTATTACTTTGTACCAGAAACATACACTTACATTTGGATAATGGTGATAGATAAACATGAAATTGATGATGAGCAGCGGGCGCACAGCAGAACAGGGTGCGCAGCTGTATTATAAGGACGGAGCAAAATATTCGATAGAAACGTCCTACTGCTTTTTACAGCCGATGGATGCTATGGAGATCGGTGTCGAAGAGGGGGAACATGTTCTCATTGCAAGCGAGGCCGGGAAAACGGTCTTTTCCGTACGGGAATCTCCGGAAACGCCGGCAGGCGTCGTCTTCATCCCCTGCGGACCATTCGCTAATTTTATCCTGCATTCAAAGACCCATTCAACCGGGGCTCCGGACTTCAAAGGAATCCCGGTCGAGGTCGAGCCGACCGATCTGCCCCTCTCAACCGCATGGGATCTGATGGAGGAACTGGGAGGACTCCGCTATGAAGTTCCGCCGGGCATCGTTCTGCCGGGTGTTGAAAAAGGCGAAAAAATCATCAAAAATACAGCGTGTCCTCTCTGCGGATGTCTCTGCGATGATATCGAACTCCATGTAAAGGACGGAGTCATAACAGAAGTTATCAACGGATGCGGACTGTCTGCAGGAAAATTTTGCGCAAACGGCAGAATGATCACGCCGATCGAACGGGATGGAAATGTCTGGCGGGAGACGGATTTTGATTCGGCAGTCAGAAAAGCCGCTGAAATGTTTGTGCATTCAAAACGTCCGCTGTTTTACGGCTGGTCGGGCACCTCGACCGAGGCGATGCATATAGGTCTCGAGATCGCCGAAGAGGTCGGAGGCGTCATGGATAACTGTTCATCAGAATGCCACGGTCCGACCATTATGGCGGTCCAGGAAGTAGGACATCCCGGCTGCACGCTTGGTCAAATCAAAAATCGTGCGGATGTTATCGTATATTGGGGCTGTAATCCGATCGCGGCCCATCCCCGTCACGAGTCCAGATACTCGACGTATGCAACAGGCGCATACCGTAAAGAGGGAAGGGGTGACCGGACCGTGATCGTGGTCGACATTCGAGAAACCGACACGGCCAAACTTGCAGATATTTTCGTACAGGTAAAGCCCGGAGGAGACTTTGCGCTCTTCAATGCTCTGCGGGCAGTCGTCCGCGGAGAACGCGACGTGATTCCAGACACGGTGGCCGGAGTCGAGAAGAATGTTATCCTCAAAATAGCGGATGTTTTGCTTTCCGCAAAATTCGGTGCGTTTTTCACGGGAATCGGTCTCACCCAGTCACGGGGAAAATACAAAAACGTCCGGGCAGGTATCGAACTGGTCGATGAACTCAACCGGCACACGAAGTACACATTAACACCTCTTAGGGGTCACTGGAATGTCAATGGAACAAACCAGATGTTTTCTTTGGTCGCAGGCTATCCCTATGCCGTTGATTATTCGCGGGGGATCGTGCATTACAATCCGGGAGAAACAAGCGGAGTTGATATTCTCGCCAAAAAAGAGACCGACGCGGTATTGATTATTGGCACGGATCTTGGAGCACACTTCCCGCGGGAAACAGTCCGGCATCTCGCACATATCAACACCGTTGTGATCGATCCGTTCATCTCCCTTTCGACCGCAGTTGCAAAACTCCATATCCCCGTTGCCTCGGTTGGAATCGATGCGGAGGGAACGGCCTACCGTCTCGACGGGGTCCCGATCCATGTAAAAAAGGCATTCCACTCCGATATGCCGTCGGATGAAGTCATCCTCGGAAAAATTCTCGAGGAAGTCAGAAGAATAAAAGCTGAAGAATCTGTATAACTTTTTTTTATTGAAGTACCCGAATCTATATATCATATGCCCGCAAATAAGAATTCACAGTGTGAATAATCATGAAGTCAAAATATCACAAGGAAACCCTCAGCATCCATGCCGGACAAAAACCTGACGAAACGACCGGATCTCGAACCGAACCTATCTATATGACCACTGCCTACGTCTTTAAAGACGCAAAGGAAGCGGCGGCACGGTTCGATCTCTCAGAAGAGGGTAATATCTATACCAGGCTCACGAATCCGAACAACACCTCGTTTGAAAAACGGATCGCCGCGATCGAGGGAGGGACAGCCGCAATAAGTACCGCGTCAGGGATGGCGGCAATAAGCACTCTGATCCTTGCCCTTACCAACCCGGGTGACGAAATCGTTTCGGCTGATAATCTTTACGGAGGAACATTCGAACTGTTCAGCCTTACTCTCCCAAACTTCGGACGGACAGTCAAATTCGTTCCCTCGAACGATCTCGAGGCCTTAAAGGCCGGAATCAACGAAAAAACACAGGCCGTCTACTTTGAATCGCTCGGCAACCCCAAGCTCGACATCCCGGATTTTGAGGAGATCGCTAGAATCGCTCACGATGCCGGCGTTCCCTTCATCGTCGACAACACGGTCGGGATCGGAACGGTTCGTCCACTCGAACACGGAGCGGATCTGGTCGTCATGTCGGCAACCAAATACGCCAACGGACACGGAAATTCCCTTGCGGGCGTCATTGTCGAAAACGGCAGATTCCCCTGGGACAACGACAAATTCCCAAAATTCACCGAACCGGATCCGGCATACAAAGGACTCGTTCACTACAAAACATTCGGTCAGGCAACCGTATCGGCCAGTATCCGTATTTCACTGATGCGTGATCTGGGGGCCACCCTCTCGCCATTCAACGCATGGCTCACCTCGATCGGTCTTGAAACGCTCTATCTCCGTGTCGCCCGCCATGCGGAGAATGCCCTTATCGTCGCGAAACATCTCGCATCCCACGACAAAGTCGCCTGGGTCAACTATCCTGGTCTTCCCGGGCACCCTTCGGAAAAGAACCGGGAAAAATACTTCGGCGGCTCCGGTGGGCCGCTTCTCACCTTCGGCGTCAAAGGAGGGTATGAGGCGGCGGTCACCGTACAGAATAATGTCCAGCTCATCTCGCTTCTGGCAAACATCGGCGATGCAAAAACCCTCATCATCCATCCGGCATCGACGACCCATCAGCAGCTCACCGAAGAAGAACAGATTTCCACAGGGGTCACGCCCGATACGATCCGCCTTTCGGTCGGTCTTGAAAATCCGATCGACATAATCGCCGATCTGGACCATGCCCTCTCATTCATCTAGACAGAACCATGTTACAGGATTCAGTTGGTGAAGTCACCACCAAATACCACACACTTTCCGTTCCACTGAGTTTGGAGTGCGGCGTCTCTTTGTCCGGTGTTAAGATCGCCTACGAATGTTACGGAAGGGCCGACGGAAAAAACGTCATTCTCGTCTGTCATCCCTTAACCGGAGACGCTCACGCGGCAGGCTTCCATAAAGGCGATGCGAAACCCGGATGGTGGGATGGGATCATTGGTCCCGGCAAGACACTCGATACAAACAGGTACTGTGTAATTGCGGCGAATGTACTCGGCGGATGTAAAGGTTCGACCGGCCCGTCTTCAATAGATCCGGCAACCGGAAAACCCTACGGGATCACGTTCCCCGTGATCACGATCCGGGACATGGTCCATGCCGAACACCAGCTGCTCGAAGATTTGGGAATTAGTGAACTCTATGCCATAATCGGGGGTTCAATGGGCGGCATGCAGGCCATGCAGTGGAGCGTCGAGTTTCCGGCGTTTGTTCGCCGGGTTATCTGCATTGCCTCCGCGGGATATACGACGCCTATGCATATCGCGTTTGGGGCCGTC
Organism: uncultured Methanocorpusculum sp.; assembly: GCF_963667985.1. Taxonomy (NCBI): domain Archaea; kingdom Methanobacteriati; phylum Methanobacteriota; class Methanomicrobia; order Methanomicrobiales; family Methanocorpusculaceae; genus Methanocorpusculum; species uncultured Methanocorpusculum sp. Next base: position 432,436 of record NZ_OY764081.1, read on the forward strand.
GGCAGAGCGGTGATCATGAGCGACCCGGAATGGAACGGCGGAAATTATCCTGCAGAGAAAAAACCGACCCACGGCCTTTCGCTTGCACGAATGATGGCCCACATCACGTATCTCTCGGACGAGTCCATGCGTACCAAATTCGGACGAAGACTTCAGAAACTGGACGCCTTTGGATACGGATTCGACACGGAGTTCTCGGTCGAAAGCTATCTTCAGCATCAGGGAGAAACGTTTGTGGAAAGATTCGATCCAAACTCCTATCTCTACATCACCCGGGCAGTCGACTACTATGATCTTACCAAAAACGGCAGTCTGACCGAGGGTCTGTCGTCGACGCAGGCAAAGTTCCTGATTATCTCCGTCTCGTCCGACTGGCTGTATCCTCCCTATCTTTCTCAGGAGATCATGCTTGCTCTGACGACGAACGGCAGAGAAGCCAGATATGCAGAGCTCGTATCTCCCCACGGGCATGACGGCTTCCTTCTGGAGAACGCCCAGTTGAACTATATCGTCGGCCAGTTCCTGACCCCCATGATCGTGGAGGATCTGATGACGAATAATCCTCCCTCTATTCAGGAGACCTCTTCGATCCGCGAGGCGGCCGAACTGATGATCGGGCACGAGATCAATCATCTGCCGGTAGTTTTAGAAGACGGGACACTTTGCGGAATCGTGACGTCGTGGGATATCGCAAAATCTGTCGCCGGTAATTTCCAAAATCTTGCCGAGATCATGACAATAGACGTGATCACGATTCAGCGCTCGGACTCGCTCCGGTTGGCAGCTTCTCTGATGGAGAAGCATGCCATCTCCGCCCTTCCGGTCGTGGATGATTCGAACCATGTTCTAGGCATGCTTACAAGCGAAACACTCTCTCTTTCCGAGGTGCTCCAATGAGGATCCTTGGAATTCATGCGGACCGGGTGTGGTATAAAGTTACCAAAAAAACAAAAATGGCTGAACCGGATCCAATAAAAGAGGATGAGATGGAGAACTGCGTTCTCCTTTTTGCCACAGTTGAGAAGTCTGATGAGGTCACGCCCGAACTGACCGTCTCTTCAACTGTTGAGAGTGTCAAACTCCGATTGTCCCGCCTCGGGGCTACCAGAGTGATGCTTTTTCCCTATGCCCATCTTGCAAGCGATCTCGGCTGCCCGGGCGTGTCCCAGTGGATTTTGAAATCGATCCATAGCAGACTTATTGAAGAAGGGATCGAAACGAAACGTGCGGCGTTTGGATGGTATAAAGAGTTTGAAATAAAAAGCAAAGGGCATCCGATGGCAGACTTTTCGTTGACAGTCTGTCCTTTTGCCGGCGGGGAATGTGATAAAAGCAGTAAATGCTGCCAGAGTGAAGCAAAAAACTGTTGACTTAATTTCTTTTTCCGGCTAAGAGAGGGCGGCTCGTATATTTCGGCAGCCGCTCTGCAAGGAGCCTGATGACGTCATCTGCTGTGTCGACCCCAAAAACACAGTCGTCGGGAATGTCCGGATATCGCGGCTTGTCGTCAATTTTATTATCAGCGATCAAAGCTCCCCAATCGGAGAACACTCCCTCTTTTTTCACGACACCCGGAACACGGTAAGCCATGATCAGCCGATGCATCACCCATGCATACGACAGCTCCGAGAGGGTCCCTGACCCCCCTCCGACTGCGACAACCGCGTCCGTATTTGCCACGATAAAATTTCGTGCATGGTCAAGTCCGGTCGCGATCACGATATCCGTATAGGGGTTTGCCTGGGCCGGATCATTGCCGGGAAGAACCGCGATAACATCGCCTTCTCTGTATGCGGGAGATGCATGCGCCCCTCGGGACACGGCCTCCATGACGCCGCCAAGACCGCCGGACAGCACCCGATATCCGTGTGAAACCAGCGCACTTCCAAGGGAAAATGCAAACAGTTTTTTCGCACATCCGGGTTCAATCGCCGCATCGCCGATAACAGAAATAACCGGTCTTCTCATTGTAGTACATCATACATCGTCTGATAAGATGAAGATTTACACCCAATTATTTTAGTTAAATTAGTTTATTTAACAACGTTAATGTATTAGACCGATGTTTAATACCATCCCGTGCGAAACATAAGGAGGAGTTATTCATGAAGCGTAACAACATTTTGCTCGGAATCTCGATCATCCTCTGTGTTCTTCTCACAGTTGGAATAGCAGGATGCGTCAGTCAGCCTGCAGAACAAACAGAAATCAATGTCTTCGTGGCAGCATCGCTGACCGGAGCAATGACGGAAATTGCAGACCAGTTCATGGCTGAAAACCCGAACATCAAAGTCAATCTGAACTTTGCAGGCAGTTCAACCTTAAAGACACAGATCCTTGAAGGGGCAGATGCCGATATGTACATCTCAGCAAACGACAAGAACTTCGATCCGGTCGTTGAAGCAGGACTTATCACCTATAAGAAAGTTCTTCTTGAAAACAAACTCGGCATCGCAGTCCCGAAAGCAAACCCGAAAGGAATCACCGATCTCGGCAGCCTGACGGGAACCGGTGTCAAACTCGTGATTGGCGATGACGCCGTGCCCTTTGGTCAGTACACGAGAACGATCATCCAGAATTATCAAAACGACTCCCACCCGGGATATGTTGATGCATTCATGGCAAATGTTGTTACCCAGGTAGATGCAGTTACAAAAGTCAAATCTTACCTCACCCTCGGTGAAGCCGATGCCTCATCGTATACATGTCAGATATCTCAAAAGATGATCAAAATGACATAACCTTAATTGAGATTCCCGACAAATATAATGTAATTGCAAGCTATCCGTACGGAATCCTCAAAGCAACCACCAAACTCTCCGCAGTCCAGAAATTCGAATCCTATCTTACCGGCAGTGCCGGCAGTGCGATCCTGACAGATTACGGATTTGTACCGGTAGCATAAAATCACGCCTATGAATCCAACTGCCAGATAACACGCATTGAGTCGCATCGCGACTCAAATTCTGACAGGAGGACTCATACTCCTTTTTCTGATATTCGTTTCCGTACCGCTCGTATCTCTTTTCACACGTGTCAGCGTCGGTGATCTGCTTTATGCCCTCACCAGCGAGGCTGCAATAAATGCCCTGACATTAAGCGCCATCACTGCTGTGCTATCAACGATTATCGTCATCGTCTTTGGAACCCCGCTCGCCTACGTCAATGCGAGGATACCCTACAAGGGAAGAAACGTCGTTGACACCTTAACGGATCTTCCTATAATTCTCCCTCCGACAGTCGCCGGTCTCGCCCTTCTTATGGCATTTGGTGCAAACGGACTGTTGGGGCAGTATTTTTCGATATTTGGAATAAAGATCGCATTCACAACTACGGCGGTCGTTCTTGCCCAGATCTTTGTGGCCTCCCCGTTTTATCTCAGGCAGGCCCGCTCCAGTTTTGAAGCGATTGATGTTGAATATGAGTATGCATCCAGAACACTCGGGGCAGGGCCGCTGAAAACACTCTTTAAAGTCACCATGCCTTTGGCTCTTGGATCGCTTCTTTCAGGAATCATCATGACGTTTGCACGGGCGCTTGGAGAATTCGGCGCAACCATGATGTTTGCCGGGAATCTGCCGGGAAAAACCCAGACCATGCCGCTTGCAATTTACAGTGAACTGCAAAGCGATCTCTCGGTTTCGGTGGCCCTTGCCATTTTACTCGTGATATTTTCATTTGGCATCATACTGATCGTAAAATATCTGGGTGCACGGGAGAAGAAAAAATATGCTTGAAGCAAAGTTTACCCGGCATCTCCGTGATTATACCATGGATGTCAATCTGACCGTTCAACCCGGAGAGACGCTTGCTCTTATCGGGGAAAATGGATCCGGCTCAAATGGGTCTTGAACAGATTGCCGACGAACCAGTGACGCGATTATCCGGCGGCCAGCGTCAGAGAACCGCCCTGGCACGATCTCTCGCACCAAGGCCGGCACTTCTCCTCCTCGACGAACCGCTCGCCGCACTCGATGTGAAGACCCAGGAAAATATGCGCCGTGAACTTGCCTCCGTGATCCGGGCGGAAAAGATTCCCTGTATTCTTGTAACCCACTCGATCGTGGATGCCCTTTCGATCGCAGACCGCATATCGGTGATAAAACACGGGACGATCATTGCCACAGGGACGCCGGAAGAAATCGTACATGATCCGACCTATGGATTTTCCGTCTCGGAAAATCCGAATCTGTACCGCGGTGAGATCTGTATTGGAAAATCAGGGAGGGTCTGTGTAAAGATAGGAGAGATCTACATTAGAGCAGTCACAACATTATCTGGCGTGGTGAATGTGGAGATCCGCCCGGAAGAACTGATCATCTCGCGGGAAAAATTAACATCGTCCGCTATCAACTCATTCCAGGGAACTATCACCAACATTCGTCCAAACAGCCTTGAAGTAATGGTCTATATGGATGCCGGAATCCCTCTTGCAGCAGCACTCACCCCGCAGTCGGTCGAGAGGCTTTCCCTGAAAAAGGGTGATTCGGTTTTCGTAACCTTCAAAGCAACTGCGGTTCACGTATTTGCTTAAAAAAAGACGCCTAGATCCGGTCAAATGACCCGACACGAAGCGTTCCTTTTCCATTTCTGTGGGCAAGGTCTCCCTGAAAGACCGTGAGTCGATGACCGTCAGCAAAGGTCGTCTCGGTCTCCCGAAATGTCGGCAGGAAATCGGTCACATGCCCGTATATTGTGGCTTCTCCGGCAAACATGTCTCCGCAGGGCATCAGACAGTCGCCTTCGATCAAGAGTTTTCCCCCTTTCATATTACTGCCTGCATGAATGCCGGCATTTCCTTTTATGTGAACCAGCCCGCCGAACAGACACTCGGCACAGTAATCCCCGACATTTCCTTCTACGAGAATCTCACCGCCGCGAACCCCTTTTCTTCCGCCGCGGTATCCTGAACCACAGTAGTTGCCTGCATTCCCGTGACAGATAATGTTCCCGCCAAGCATCTCGCGGCCGAGCCAGTCTCCGGCATTTCCCTCGATCTCAATTGTGCCGCCGTTCATGAAATCACCGCAGTGCATTCCGATATCCCCTTCAACAATAATTTTCCCGTTGGTCATATACTCTCCGACACGTTTTACCTGGTGACAGTCGCCAACAAGAACTATTTCCGTTGCCGAAGGACCTGCGGCCTCACCATCGACTCTGATATCAAAAACGTCCGTGATGCGCTTTCGTTCATTCCCCACAAAAACGGAAACATCGATCCTCTTTGAAAGAATCTCCGGAGATATTGCTTCGGCTTCGATTGGAAGATACGGATCGACTTCCTCCCGTAGGATAAGAGTGACGCGCCTCATAACGTTGTCTCCGTTTCGATTTTCATACTCTTCGTGAGATAATAGTCTTCTTCCACCGGATAATTTTCCATTCTGATCGTGTAATACCGCTCAAATGTACGAATCAACTCAGGATCTTTCGACATATCGTATTCCTTTGGAACCTTCGGGCTGCACCAGAACGTTCTGTTCTGATTATTTGCCAGGACCTGATCATCTTTCGAGATCATGACTCCGAGCTTCATCGTATACTTCGTCTGGGCAAAACCCCGTATGATTTCGGCATACTGCCGGGAGGGGTCGATCTTTTCGGGTTTTATTGGATAAATCGCGATATCTGCCTCGGCTCCCGGACCAAGATGACCCTTTCCTCTTTCAATGAGACCAAGGGCACGGGCCTGACCCGCACGCGTCATCACCGCGATTTCTTCAAAGGTCATCTCACGATCAAGCGACGGAAGAATTACACGGCTTCCTGTTTTGGGGTGGACAGTGGCAAACTCGCGGTCACGGTATTCCTTGCTCATCAGAAGTCCGATGATCTCCGGATACTTAACAAAGGGCGCACCGTTGGGATTATCCGTTGTCAGCATACACTGCCAGGGGTTTTTCACCAGAAGAGCCAGCTCAAGCCCGATCGACCACATGATGCTGTTTACCAGATTCTTACGCCGGTAAATCACCGGAATAACACCGGAAGCAGTTTCCAGCTCCACATCATGATTACTCCATTTGTCCTGATGGAGACGATACAGGTTGAATTCCATCGGACCGTCGGCCGTCATGGTCGTGGTCCGTCCGAACATAACCTGCCCCATGTCGATTGTGACCTGAGGACGGAGATTCACCATATTTGCAACCGGTTCGGCTTTTGAGCAGAAATCGTTCCAGCCTGATCCCCCGTATGAATGGAACTGGACATGCGTGAGATAACAGGTCTGCCGTTTCTCGTTCAGATCGGGCACAAGACCCATCGTTCCAATCGTGCAGGTGAAGTTCCCCGGCTTTCCAAGATTATTGCAGTGAAGATGGACGGAATGCGGAAGACCGAGCATCTCGTTCGCCTCGATCACTCCTTTGATATATTCGGCCGGGCTTAAATCGAAATCGGGAATGGGTTTTCTGATGCATTCCACATTCTTTCCCCAGCTCCACATTTCGGCACCAAGAGGATTGGTAAGCTTTACCCCATACCCTTTTACAGCATCAAGACGCCAGGCGATCAATGCTGCAGCCCGCTTTATGTCGCCTGCGGCAACGGCATGCATCACGCCCCAGTCCCCATCGAACAGAGTAAGAACAAGACCATCCTGCAGAGGCGTGTGTTTGAACTCCTCATGGGTATGACGGGCTTCAAGCGGAGCCATAGCTCCTTCGGTGAGCGTTGTATACCCCATAAGAGCATACCGGTAACTGTTTCCGTAGGTTGTCGGGATGCTGTATCCGGAGACAGCCCGCATCCCCTGTCTTCGGGGAGCCCTGCCTGCCCGCATGTCCTCCGGACTCATGTACCTGCCGAAGTTCACTTTCGTTCCGCAGATATGCGTGTGGGAATCTATTCCTCCCGGGAGAGTCAGGCATCCGCCAGCATCGATGACCTCTGCTCCTTTGGGTTCCTCGTCGGTGATCCTGCCGTTTGAGACAAAGATATCCCTCAGTTCGCCGGATATTTTATTGACCGGATCGAAGACGTAGGCATTATTGATAATATAATCCATTTATCGTTCCTCCTGCAAAGCAACTACATTTCGAACTACATGGATCGCACCGTTCGGGCAGGTATCCATGCACACTTTGCACCCCTTGCATCGTTCATTGTGCTTGACCGTGTTTTTTCCGTGTTCGACACGTATCAGAACATCATCCGAAAGTGACGTGCCGCCGGCTCCCATATGCGGATCGATTTCCCGGTTCACCGGACACGCCGTCGCACAGTTTCCACAGCCCATGCATTTTTCTTTGTCGATTCTGATGATGTATTCATGGGAAAAGGAGAGTCCCTGCTCTTTCTTGCGTGCGAGGAGATCGCCGCTTGTTAGAACACCCTCGGGACATGCTTCCACGCAGTATCCACATCGAACGCAGTGTCCCTGCGTGATCTGAGGATTCCAAACGCCTTCCGTCTGGACAACGTCGATCGCACCCGGACAGGGACAGATCATTTTACAGGCGAGACAGTGCGTGCATTCCTTTCCGGTAAGTTCGGGGAAGTCCCGGAAGTAAGTAGGTTTCGTCAGCGGAGGGGTTTTTACGGTGAAGACTGCCTTGATCCAGGACAGGCGGCAGAATTCACGGAGATAGGTAAAAAGCGTCATCTTACCGCTCCGCACAGGCAATACAGGGATCTGCACTGATGAACGTTGAGGTCACATCAGCCGCGGATGCCAGATTTTTCATCATCGCATGGGTCGCAACTTCGATGTTTGGAATCGACGGAGTCTGAATCGAGACGAAAACCACCTGACCGGCATCGTCGATTTCGATCTCGTAGGTGAGATCGCCTCTCGGCGCTTCAATGGTGTGTTTGATGCGGCCCGCTTTCATTTTGCCGCCGTTCCGGATCTTTCCCGGCTCAAGCGCCACGATGCCGTTTCGGATAAGAGACAGAGACTGGAAAAGTTCCTCGAATCTGAGCATGATCCTGGCATAATTGTCGCTTTCCTTCCGGGTAATCATATGCCAGCCCATCTCCAGATACAGAGGATCATCCTTTCTGGCATCGCGGGGAAGGCCGGTTGCACGGGCGGTTGGACCAACCACGCCCGACGCCAAAGCATCTTCCATCGAAAGAACACCGATGCCTCTCGACCTAAGGCCAATCATTGGTCCGGTCTCGAACATCTTTACGAAACGTTTCAGTTCGGTCTCGATATGATCGGTGGCTGCAAGAATATTTGCCGCATTTTCCGCGGAAAGATCCTCACGGACGCCCCCTGGGACCACATACGCCGACATGACCCGGGTCCCGGTCATCATTTCGATCGAATCCATGGCGGTCTCACGAAGATTCAGCAGATACATGCCGAGCGTTTCGTGCTCGATCGTGTAGCAGTATGAATAGTTTGCAAGAAGATGACTCTGAATACGATCGAGTTCATTAAGGATCAGGCGGAGAAGTTCCGCTCTTCTTGGAACACTGATCCCGCTGATTTTTTCCAGAGCTTCGACGATCACCGTGTTGTGAACAACGGAACATATCCCGCAGACTCTTTCCGCAAGAAAGATCGTCTCCTGCCAGGGTCGCCCGATCATGATCTTTTCGATCCCTTTTTTTACGTATCCAAGTTCCACTTCGGTGGTCACGACATGCTCCCCCCGCGTTTCGCATTTGATCCTGCAGGGTTCCTTGAAACAGGGATGGATCGGGCCGACCGGCAGGGATACATCGACGACTTTTTTCATTTCTTCACACTCCCTTCCTTCTCTTTCTGATGGACCTCATAGTCCTTGAAGAGGATATCGGCTGCACCGAGAATCGCCGAAATAATTTCCGACGGACGCGGCGGGCACCCGGGAACCGCCGCCGTGACCGGAATATATTTGCTGACCGGCGGATCGATCAGTTTTCCAGGCCTGTTGAACACGCATCCTGAAATAGGACAGTTTCCGATCGTCACGACTGCTTTCGGCTCGGGAACACGGTCCCACAAATCCGGTAATTTATCCAACCATTGGGGAGACATGCCGCCGGTCACAAGAATCACATCGGCTTCTCTTGGGTTGTTGTGAACATAAATACCGTACTGTTCTATATCGTATTTCGGGGCGAGACAGGCAAGGATCTCAATATCGCAGCCGTTACAGGATCCGGTATTTACATAGCATACATGAATCGAACGCTGCCGAACGGCATTTTTGAACTGCTGTAAAATGCTCATGATATCTCCTCCAGAATTGCCCGGCGTATCTCGGAAAGATCGGCATCCTTTTCCATGGCCAGGGAACGGTAATGATCGGCCCGTTGCTTTGAAAGGATCCCCGTGGCTGTTGAAAGATGGGGCAGGGAAAGAACATCTCCGACCTCATCTGACTCGGCCTGTATCTCGGCCGCGTCATAACGGGGTCCGAGATTTTCCAGTGTCATCAGATCGCACTTCTCGATCAGGATCTTCCGCATACGCTGGCGGGAAATACCAAGCCGTTTCGAAAGTGCAAGCGTCACGGCGTTCTGCCTGACCCCGTTGAGCGATGTGAGTTTCATGGGAGCGAGATCCCGTTCATAGATAAGTTTCATAAAACCCCCCAGAAGCGAAGAAGCCCGTAGATGATGAAACAAAAAATCATCACCCAGATAAGGACCATCTCGCCTGTATGTTTTGCGTGGTCACTTTTCCAGACAAAAACCGTAGCGAGAGCAGCCAGTAGTATAGAGCCAAGAAGGGCTGCAGGAAGAACTGCCGGATGAAGAGACAATTCTATCAGCATCAAAATGATATAGAACGCCGCTCCGGCAACGGCAGTAAGTGGAATATAATTCATGATATCATCACCAGCCAGACGATTACTCCGTAAATACAGACAACACAGGTCCAGATCGTCTGGATAAGGACCGTGTTGTACGGAGTGAGCATAGGGGTCGTTGCGCAGATAAACGAGACCGAAATCATCACGAGGATCATGACAATGAGGAAAAGCCACCAGGGCAGAATTCCAATGAACACGACGATGAAGAAGGAGATCAGCACGAATGTCTTTAAGGAAAGAGCAATGTTCAGAAGAGCCCGCCATCCGCCGAAATGCTCGGTCCAGTATCCCGAGACGAGCTCTTTTGCCTCGATCACGGAGAAGGGACCGTAGTGTGCCTTCGAAAGAATAATGAGATAGAGCGAGACTGCCGCGGGCAAAGCGATGCCAATAAGCGGAACGTTTGCAGCTTCCCATCCGGCAATTCCGGATATGGTGAGTGTGCCGGTGAAAAGATAGACAACCGAAACGGTGACTAGGAGCGGAAGTTCTGCGGCTGCAGACATAACCGACCTGATCGCACCGAATTTGGTGTAGGGTGATCCTGACGAAAGACCCGTTCCGTGCTCCACGATTTTATGGAGCATGTAAAAGGCAAAGATCAGAATCAGACTTCCGCCGATCCAGAAAACATACAGTGCTGCGGTCCATATCCCGATCGCGATCAGAACGATCGCAACATACATGACCTGACTCGCGGTCCTTGGGATCCACGTCTGTTTGAAGGAGAACTTCAGGGTATGAAGGATCTCCTGCCAGATCGGGGGCCCCGGACGTTTCTGAATCCGTGCGATGACCTTTCGGTGGATTCCGTGGAGAAGAAGACCGAAGAAGACCGCAAAGATCAGGAAAAGAATGAACTCGATCATGTCAGTACCCCACAAACGGAATATCTCCGTCTTTTGAACCGGTGGTACATGCAAGAACCACGGAGATCAAAAACCCGGGCACCGATACGATCAACAGAAGAATCCAGTACGGATTTCCGTCGACAAGCACTGACGAAACGACGGCAACGCAGGCAAAGAGGACTGCAAGTAGGATGTATGCTGGTTTTTTCATAATCACACCGTCAAAAGGATCTCCACGACCCGCAGGAAGAGCAGGAGAGAACTTACATGGATCATCAGGATATACGGAGCTCCGGAAGCCCGCGTTATCTCGGCTTTACCAATATAGAACGGCGCCATTCCTTCGCCAAGGACACCGATCAGTAGGAGAAGTTTGGCGATGATGGGAACACCGCCCACGGCCGCAAGTTCCCAGTTGGAAAGCGTGCCGGTCGTTGCGGCGATAATTGCCGCTCCTGCAAAGAGAGGCACCGTTCCCATCATCACGACCAGTCCGTAGGAGAACGCGGCCGAAAGAACATGTTTGTTTTTCACGGCGGCAACGATCCCGATATTCAGGACACCGATGAAAGCGGCGAACAGCGTGAAGTTGAAGATATCTCCCGTCACGATCGCACCGATCGTCGCGATCCCGCAGGCTATTGCCATGAATCTCTGGAATCTCGCAAGATCCGCCGGTGTTTCTTTCAGGGAGTAGCCATCGGTCCCGAATACAATCTCGACCGGTTTTTCCGGCAGGGAAATCACCGCAAGGATAACGAACACCGCGGCAAATCCAAACAGGACTGCAGTATATCCCGAGAGATAATGGATCATGTCGCCAAACGGTATCGTTACGAGAATCGATTCCATCATGATCCGTCACCCCGCATGGTTCCAACGAGAGCTATCTTTGCCATTACTTTGATCATGATTCCAACCGCGGCGGCCATAAGGGCAAGGAACCACTGGCTCGGGAAGAGAATGAAGATCAGAAATGCCAGAACCCAGAGTACCCAGGCATAGCCCGATGCATTCTCCGACGAAAGGAAATTTTCCGTCGTCGATTTTCCAAGGAAGAACAAGGCAAGACCAAGACCCGCAATAAGGCCGCCGGTGAATCCGGTGAGGAAAATACCATAGGCCACAAGAAGTGCGCCGATGATCGGCGGGGCAGTATGCAGGACTTCGATGTCGAGACGGCGAACCGGTCTGACATTCTGAAGTCCTTCCTTGACAAGCCACAATTCTGAGACTGCCATGATCTCGGCAACTCCCACCACAAGTCCAGGGAGAATGAGCGCTTCGGCAAGATCGGTCGCAAGAAGTGCGATAACGACAAGACCGGTTATTTCTATTAAATCAACGATGATGAGCAGGCTGATTTCGTCTCTTTCCCTGACGACCGCAGAAAACGCGACTATGATCGCGATAAAGGCAACGACAAGCCCGATTTTATAGATAAGATCCATATCCGCAAAAAATTCGATCATTCTTTCGACCTCCGGTAAAGAAACGCCGCAATCGCAAACGCACAGAAGAGAATGCTGGCTTCGACAATGGTATCAAAACCCCGAGTATAATAGAGAATCTCATCCAGAATACCGCCGGGGTGGGAAACGATCGTTGTCCCGAGATGGAGCGTGTAGTCTGCAAGGAGCTGGCTCGCCGGAGTGAGATATGCGGTCACATATCCGAGGATCGGTTCGTTTTCCGGATACTGGGAAATGATGTCGGCCGGGTCTGTGAACGGAATCCCGCCGCGGTCATACGGATTCAGGGAACTGGTCGGATCAAGCGATTTTGGATAAAGCTGGTTCTCTTCATAAGCAATGAAGGGAACGGAACATAAACCAAAAACGATGATCAGGCATACACAGATTGCGTAAAGCTTCGGCAGATTCTCTATCGTCGAGAGGTAGCAGGAGAGTTTCTGGAACGGCGCAAACGTTCCGCGTGCCTTTTTTGCCGGGCAGTCTTTGGCATCCTGACCTTCCTTCATGATCCCTCCTTTTTCTCGATCACGCGAACAAAGATCAGCGTGGTCACGACGTTTACGGCGACGAACGTAACAAGAGCGAGAGTTTCGTTGAAACCGAGCATGATAAAAACTAGACCGAACTCGGCTACTTCCATGTTGATGAGCCGGGTAAGATAGGTTTTGTCACGCGGATACGCGGTGAAGATAACACCGGCCAGTAAGAGAATGCACCCCACCACAAACTCGGGCTGAACGATCATTTAGCCGCCTCCTGCTTTTTGCCGAGAAGAAGCAGAATGAAGATGGTTCCAATCGGCATGAGAAGCGAGACGACGATCGCCACATCGAGATATCCTTTTTCCACAAGAAAGAGGACTGCGCCGGCTGTCAGGATTCCAAGACAAATGAGTTTGTCGAATGCGGACTTCACCACAAGAGCGGCTATCCCTCCAAAGAGAGCCAGAAAGATTGCCAGGATCAGAATCAGGTCGGTCATTGTTCCTCCAGCAGGGCAAAGGTACTTGCTATGGCGTTCGATTCAAGAGTCGAACCGATGAAATAGGCAATTGCCGCAACTATCGTTATTGGATACGGCATCAGCAGAACAATCACTCCGGCCACGGCGAAGTTCATCACGTTGAGATACGGCATTTTTTTCAGCGTTTTCGGCTCGAAAACGGCACGAATCGCACAGTATGCTGCGATGACCACACATATTCCCTCAACGATCATGAGACCTTCCTCCAGATTTTTCCAATCAGGCGGCTTGCGTACTTGGCAGAGATGCCTTCAACGAAGAAAATAGCTATAACACAGCCGGCGATAAACGATTCCGGCGGGAATCCCGCAAAGGACATGAGCGCCCAGATGATCAGTGCGGCACAGACGGCCCCGCTCGTTCCGGCAAAGCCTTTGTCCGCACAAATGCGTGCTCCCACATACACTAAAATAATCGAGATCACCGCACCCCAGATGCCCCACACATAGTATCCGCATGCGGCGAGGAGTGTCCCTGCCGATGCATCGGGCGAAGAGATGATGTTCCCGATCATCCAGCCGCCGTTCAAGTCCCCTCCGCTTTTTTCCAGCTCTTTTCCGATCATGTCGGCTCCGGAAACACCGCCCTGCTTTGGGAGTTTCCAGAAGATATCAAGTGTCGTAAAAAGCACGAGGCATATCACAGCAGCAATGGGTATGGCGGCGAGTATATCGATCATAATATTTCATCCAAACCTCCAAAAGACGGAGGGGGTAGTGCTAGTTAGTTAAGTATTGGCATTCGGTTAAATAAAGGTGTTGCATTTGGTCATCTCCCAGGATTCGCCAGAACCGACAGAACATAAGAGACTAAGCAAAAAAGAAGTTAATACTGGATTTCTCCAGCAAAGACCGTAGCGGCGGGCCCGGTCATCTGCGGGATTTCTCCAACGGTGATGTCGAGAGGACCTCCGACGGTCTTTACGTGAACAACACTTCCGTGGACCTTGCCGGTCTTTGCGGCGATAAGTGCCGACGCCGTCGAACCGGTCCCGCAGGAAAGTGTCTCGCCCTCGACACCGCGTTCAAAGGTACGAATAACGATCTCGGACGACCCGGTGATCTGGACAAAGTTGACGTTGGTTCCTTTGGGGAATGAGGAGTGGTGACGAATCGTTGGCGCGACTTCGTTGATCGCAATACCGTCAACATTGCCGACAAAAATCACCGCATGCGGAACACCGGTGTTTACCGAATACACAGTCATGCCGTCGATCTCGCGGCTCTCATCATAAACTGCAGTTCCCATGTCGATGGTGGCCATGAAATCCCCGTCGGAATCATAACCGACACGAACCTGCATCACGCCGGCAAGGGTCTCGACCGAGAAAGCCTTCTTCTTGGCATACTCTTTATCGAAGGCATACTTGGAAAGACAGCGGATCCCATTCCCGCACATCTCTGCCTCGCTTGCATCCGGCTGGAATAATCTCATGCGGATGTCGGCCTTGTCGGACTTAGAGATAAAGAGGACACCGTCCCCTCCGATACCGAATCTCCGGTCACAGTACACAACAGCAAACTGGGCCTTCATATCATCCGGAATAATGACCTGAGCCATTTCATCGATCAAAATGAAGTCATTTCCGTTTCCGTGAAGTTTCGTGAATGCTATTGACCTAAGGTCATGCTTCGGGAACTTGATGGTCATAATATATATTATAGGAGTTTGGAGATTTAAAAGAAATTGGCCGACATTTTCCAGAATTGAATAACTGCCGGATTGTTTGTTATAACAGACGGAGAATATCACAGCAGATTAAGAAATAATGAACAGATATTGCCAACAAAAAATGAGAGAGATTTAAGAGGTATATACTTCGCTGTTTTGGAAAAACAGATGTACCAGCGGTACGATCTCATCCTTCATTTCATACGGAACACTGTGATCGGCACCAATGAAAGGAGTGAACCATGCTCCGTTAATTGCTCCGGCTACGGTGTAGGCATCTTCTATAGGAGTTAAAGGATCCGCCGTTCCGCCAATAACCAACGTGTTGATGTTGACCGATGAAAGATTTGCAAGCGTACTTTGCATCGAAAGAACGGCTAACGATTCCAGATATACGCCCTTATCGGTATCGGGATTTGCAATATTACTTTCAACCATCTGCCGGAGTACAGCAGTTTCATTCGTGTCTACACTGAATGTTGTTGAGCAGAGGGCCGCTTTTGTTACATTCTCGGGGTAATAAATCAACAAATGCTGCGTGATCATCGATCCCATGGAATGGCCGAAAATGTACATCTTTTCGTATCCAAGAGCCCCGATCAATGAATCGGCATCATCAACCAGCTGCATAAACTGATAGGGTTCAACATCCCTCGTGGTATGCCCCATGCCGCGATGATCATAGAGATAAACATGATAATTCTCGGCGAACAGACTTATCAGATCGGGATCGACATCATCCATAAGGGTGGTATACCCAATCAGAAACAGGATTTTTACATGAGATTTCATACCCCATATTGAACGCAGATAAATATATATTCCGAGGATGAATGAAAAACGAGAAAAACCGGCAGGATGCATCGTCTGAAGGCCGGAAAGGTTTTTAAAAAGAGGATTTCTTGAGAGAAAGCGGCTCAGGCTGAACCCCATTTCTCCAGTGCTTTTCTCAGTTCGATATGCGTCTTGGCATACTCTTCGGCACTCACGCCGAGAAGAGCCGCATCCACTGCCTGCCGCATCGCACGGGCCCCGGCGGCCGTTCCGTCGGGATGACCGTGGATCCCGCCTCCCGCCTGAAGAACGATCTCGTTTCCAAGTGTAGTGATCTCGGCGTGGACTTTTCCCGGGTGGAGACCACCGGAGGCCACCGGGAATACCGGAAGAAGATTTCCGGCAGGCCGGGTCAAGACGGCGTTGTCTCCAAGGATCTCGGCAGCTTTCCCACCCATCTTTCCGGAAACCGTACCTGTGTGAAGCTGATCTCCGCCGCAGACACGGACCAGTTTTGCAATCGGCCGCATCGCAATACCGTGTACGGGATTTCTCGTCAGCGCACCATGCATCGTCCGGTGGACGTGGATAGGAACGGTGATTGAGGGATCAGATGCAAGACATTGGACCGCGGAAAAACCGGCTGTCAGAACATCGACCATAAGCATGTTTGCTCCCATCCTCACGGCACTGGAAGCGGCCTCGAGGATCCGGTCCCCGCCCGTAGTCACGTTCAGCGCATACAAAACCTGCCGGCCGGTCTCATCCTTTGCCTTATCAAGCGCTTCCATGACCATCTCCAGTCTCTCCATGCGCGGACATAACTTCTGATCGGTCAGCGTCTCATCGTCTTTGATCAGATCGACACCGCCGATCGCGGCCTGATAGGCAACGGCGGCAGTATCCTTCGGGGTCAGACCCACCTTCGGTTTGATGATCGTCCCGACATGCGGGCGGCGGGTCGTTTCGGTACCGGTGAGTTTGCGGACCCCCTCGATCCCGAACTTGGGTCCGGTCCCGTCAAGACCTTTGGGGATATCGATGTCGAGAAGGCGCACGGACTCGAGTTTGCCGAGACCAAACAAATTCCCGGCAATGACCGAGAGATACTGGGGGATGTTTCCCGGCTCAAAAATTTCATATGAGTAACGTAGTTTCGTTTCGAAACCTTCACCCGACGGAACGACCTCGAGAACTTCGCCGTCGAAGGCGTGAACGTAGGCGGTCTTCTCGTTCACGGTCGAAATATCGGTCCAGGTCCCGGTCGTCTGCTCCTCGCTGATCGCCTGGGCTGCAAATTCAGGAGTCACTCCCGATTTTGGTTTGAAGTAATACGTGGCAATTAAATCATTCATGTTAGTCTTTCTCCAGACTCAGAAACTGGTTCTGTAACTCGTCAAGTCCCCATCCGAGGTACTCGCGCATGATCGTAAATGCAAGATGCGGGGGAATCGCGCCTGCTTCGGTAATTATGAGATCAATATATTCGGCCGGCGTAACATCAAACACCGGGTTTTTGATCCGGACAAACGGCAGTCCGGCAGCAATATCGTCAGGAAGGACTTCGTCTGTCGGACGTTCCTCGATCTGGATGCGTTCGCCGAGAATCGTCCGCGGAGCAAACTTGTAGGTCTCGGCGGTCACGATCACGTTTTTGCGGGCCTCGTGAGCACAGAGGGCGATCTGGGACGTGCCGATCTTATTTACTACCGCTCCGTTCACGGTGATCGCGTCGGCCCCGACAATAACGAGATCGACCTCTTTCATCATCGTCCGGGCTGCCGAGTCAACGATATAGGTTGTCGGGATCTCATGCTCATTGAGGGTCTTGATCGTGATTCTCCCCTGATTCCACGGGCGGACTTCGGTTGCATAGACTTCGATATCTTTTCCCTGACGTTTTGCTTCGATGATGCTACCAAGAGCCGCACTGGAATTACAGTGCGTCATGATAACACTCCCGTCGGGAATATGATTTGCTCCCATTACGGAGATGCGGTCGAGAGCGGTCCTGGAAGACCAGATGAACTCGTTTGCTTTTTCCCGCAGGTTCCGCCGTGCCGCTTCCTCGTTTTTAGAAGAGCGGACGTCCCGCATAACGATCTGAATGGCATTAGGAAGAGAGACGGCGGTCGGGCGTGTGGCGAGCAGAATACCCGTAGCCTGTTCCATTTCACGGATAAAAATCGATACGTCTCCCGTCCGCGGAAGCGTCTCGGCATGATCACGAAGCGCAGAAACTGCTTCCTGGGCAATCTTTCCGGCGCCGCGAATCTCCATCGAGATGATTTTGTCGGCTGTGTCGTTGATGCTCATTTATATTACTGATAGGAGTCTAAGATTAAATAACTGAGTGTCGGGCCACGTCCCCCTCAAAAACGAAGAAAAATATGACTGTTGGGATAGTTTTTGATAGTGCCGGAACGCTTCTGAAAACGAATCGCGCCGTCAAAAATATTAAGAGTGAAACACTTCTGAACGACAGCCCGGAAACAACCATGCTGACCTTCGAGGATCCCGACCGGATCCTCGTCCTATTGAATGTCAGCTCGAGCGGCATGATGAAAATCCCGCCGGAAAAAAACCTTTCAACATATCTGAAAGAGGCTGATGTGGTATTCGGCATAAGCTGCGGAAGAAAAATCATCGATGCCGAATGTGTGGGAAAGATTCTTTTTTCCGATCCCGTCTGCCGGGTTGCCGATCTGCAGGATGTCATCAAAGCCTGCTGGCAGATCGTATCCAAAGAAGCCGAGTCGTTTGCCATGAATACCGGCGTCATCGTCAATCTCCGGACAAACGAGATCGAGTTCACGCTTGCAGCCGCCGGCTATCCGTTCCCGGGAGTTCGGGAAATGATCTCCACGCTCCACCAGAAAGGAGTGGCGGTCTACATCGCTTCAGGGGACCGGACCTCAAAACTGGAACTGATCGCGGACAGAATAGGAATCCCGCGGGAACGTGTCTACGGCGTAGCAACGCCGGTGACAAAAGCACGGATCGTAACCAGCCTCAAACATGACTACGACATTGTCGTCATGGTCGGGGACGGGATCAACGACCTCTCGGCTATGCGGGCTGCCGATGTTTCAGTACTGACATTGCAACAGAAGGGAGAGCGGCCCGAAGCCCTCCTTAAACAGGCGGAATACATAATAGACGATATTCGGGACGTAATCGGCATCGTGGACAAATTCAATGCCGACGATGAATAAGAGGCGGAGACAAAACGCCAAACCGCACTAATATAGTTTCTCTCCAGCGGCCGGTCTGAAGAGACCGGCAAACGAAAAAATATTCGGAAATTTACAACCCTCACAACCCGCTTCTAAAAACTAATAACTCCGTAAAACAAACACATACCATTATAGAAGGAAGAACATATGAAAACCCCGTTTATTACGATAAAGGATCTCATCATGGATTTTCCAGTCTCAACCGAAGATTGCGACGAAAAATCAACCGAGATGGTTCGGGTCCTGGATAACATCAACCTCGAACTCTCGGAGGGAGAGATCGTTGGTGTAATCGGCAGAAGCGGCTGTGGTAAAACCGTACTCATTCATCTTATCCGCGGAATCGATCAGCCTCCGACCTCCGGGAAGATCATCTATCACATATCCCGCTGTCCAAAATGCGGCAAAATCGAGTTCCAAAGCAATGCAGGAAAACCCTGTCCGGCCTGCGGGGATACCCTTGTCGCGGAGGATGTCGATTTCTGGGACCCTGAAAACGGGAAACTCAAAACACAGATAATGGCACGGACCTCGCTGATGTTCCAGCGAACCTTTGCTCTGTACGGGGACGACCGTGTTATAGAAAACGTTCTTCGCGCCCTCGACGATATCAACTATCCTTCGGAAAAAGCCATCAGCCGGGCCGCCGACCTGCTCGACGAAGTCAGGCTCACCCACCGAATGATGCACATCTCCCGTGACCTCTCCGGCGGAGAAAAACAGCGTGTCGTGCTTGCCCGTCAGCTTGCCCGCGAACCGCTCTTCCTTTGTGCGGATGAGCCGACGGGAACCCTTGACCCGAAAACAGCAAGAATCGTTCATGATCTGCTGAAGAAAGCGGCCAAGGAAAACAATATGGGAATGATCGTCACTTCCCACTTTTCCCAGGTTCTTGAAGACGTCTGCGATCGTGCGGTCCTCTTGGATGACGGAAAAATCACTAAGATCGGAACGCCTGATGAGATCGTCACCGAGTTCATGAAGGGATATCATGACGACCGTGTATACACCGACCAGATTTTCGGCGACCCGATCGTCCGGGCCGAACATCTGCTCAAAAAATTCATCGCCGTCGACCGTGGAGTCATCAATGCGGTAAACGACATTACCTTCGAGATCAATGAACGGGAGATTTTTGGAATCATTGGTGTGTCCGGCGGAGGCAAAACCACCCTTTCGAAGATGATCGCCGGCCTTTACGAACCGACGTCCGGCAAACTCGAAGTCAGGATCGGGGACGAATGGGTCGACATGTCAAAACCCGGATACCTCTACCGGGGCAGGGCCAAACAGTATATCGGACTTCTGCATCAGGAATACGATCTCTATCCCCACAGAACGATCATCGACAACTTGACCGACGCGATCGGTCTCGAGTTCCCCAAGGAACTTGCGACCAGAAAAGCGCTCATCACCCTTCGAATGGCCGGATTCACCGAGAAGAAGGCAAAAGATGTTCTGCACAGACTGCCTTCCAGCCTGTCTGAGGGAGAGAAGCACAGAGTTGCTCTCGCACAGATCCTTATCCGCGAGCCGCGGATCATTCTTCTCGACGAACCGACGGGAACAATGGATCCGATCACCAAAGTCGACGTCAAGCACTCGATCATGCATGCAAGAGAAGAGATGGAGGAGACGTTCGTTATCGTTTCCCACGACATGGAGTTCGTGCGTGATGTCTGCGACCGGTGTATGTTCATGCGTGGCGGAAAAATCATCGCGATCGGTCCGACCCACGAGGTCCTCGAAAACCTTTCCGAGGATGAAAAGATCGTTATGAGAAATGCGGTCGAGAAGGAACGGGCTCGGGCCGAAACAGGGGTCCCGAAAAAGGCGACCCTTGCAGGAGGAGCACCCGAAGCGGAAGCGACCGAAGGCGCCCCCCATGAAAAGACCGATGAAATGTTCGAGATGTAGGTCAGGATCATGACCGATATCCACGTGTTTCTCAACGGCGAGCAGAAAACCGTTGAAGAAACGACAACCATCAAAGATCTCCTTCCAAATCAGCCGGAAGGGACCTCTGTTGTTCTCCTTTTACCCGGAAGCGTTTCCCGGGAAAAAACTCCGCACCTTCGTCTGACGACGACCGCCGGAGATATTGTCATCGAACTTGCCAAAAAAACCACCTTCCCCCTGCCTACGGGAGAGGGGAAGGAGAATCTGCGTGTCCACTTCGACGACAGAAACTCCGTCTCATTCGGTCCGTTCCCTCAGGAGTTTACACCCGATAAAAACTCCTACCGCTATGACCGGGGAATGGTCTGTCTGGGATCAGGCGGATACGATTCCCGTAATGCCTATCTGACCTTTTCCCGCAGAGAACATATGGCAGATCACGGAGCCGCCAAAGGCGGAGCAATACTTGGAAAAGTCATCTACGGCCTTGGGATCATGAACCGCTGGAAAAACGGCGACATGATAACCCGGATCGAGGAGGTCTTTTCAAGCACCGACTCGACCAATGCAAAGGTGACCTCAGACCTCTCGGCTGTTGTGAAGGAGGGGATGCAGATCTTTTCCGAAATGGTGGTCACCGCGGAAGGATATCAGGAGGATCATGCAGGGATCGACTGCGGATGCACGGAATCGGTCGAACACATGCTCTTTTGCCTGCGTGAAAACAGGCTCCGGATCGACCGGACCGCGTCAACCTACATCAGGGATCATACCGAAGGAAAACTCTTCGTCCCCCAGGAACGCCAGAAACCAAGAAGAGAAGGGACCGTGACGATACGAACGGCCGGAAAAGGGTCAGGGGCCCTTTATATTTACACACGCGATGTGCCGAGCAATCAGCATCACACACGGACCGGCTCGGTCACACGGGGAATAGAGCTCGCCAAGTTCTCCACGGAAAAAAATGTCCTTTCGGTCAGACCGGTCCCGGAACTCCTTGACCTGCGGGGTCTTCCTCTCGGCGAAGCGGTCGGTCTTGCGAAAAAACGCGGTCTGAAAGTGATGGCCGACAACAAAGATGTAAACAACAGGGTCGTCATCAATCAGAAACCGGAGACTACCCTTGAAGTTCTGAAAGAAGGAAAGGTCTCCCTCTATACGATGGATCTCAAAGATGTCATCGACATCTCGCTGGATTACAAAAAAGCCCCCCTCTCGGTTGACCTGTTCCGCCGGGTCACCGGACTGAAGAGATATGCGGTTGGAACGATGCCTTTTATTTACAATGTGGATGACGAGATGTACCTCTTCAAACCGCCGTTCTCAACCGGGACGAACATCATCCCTGAAAACACCCCGAAAAAACCGGTCAAGACCGATACCCTCGCACTGACCAACGACTCGCGGCACGCGGTCGGCATGGTCGGTATCAGGGTAGTCGAAAATGTCGAGTACGGACCTACCGGAGAGCCCTTTGGAGGAACGAACATTATTGGAAAAGTTCTCGACATGGATAAATTATCCATGATGAAAGAGGGCGGGACCGTCTACATCAGGGAGGTGAAAGAGTGAAACCCTATGTTCCGGAGTATGTCGGGACCGTAACGAAGTACGTTTTCGTTGACTCTCCAAACACAACGCCTCAGGACATCGCGACCGCCGCATACGAGATCGCTCAGGGAGTGATGATCAAAGAGACCTGTTTTGGGTGTCAGATCACCGGATCGCCCGAGGATGTCGACCGGATCATCTCGCATCTGCGTGTTCTTGATCCCTACCGGATCTTCATAAAAGACCGGGGATTTCCCCCGGGAGATTCCCGGAGATGCAGGGCTGATCTGGGCGGCTCCAGACCCGGGTATCTCGGGCACGAATATGAAATGAGTTTTATCAGACATATCTCCCACGGACTGGAAGAGACCGAAGGGATGAACAAAACCTCACTCAAAAAAGCCGCAGGGGAAACTCTGCCGCTGGAAGAACCGCTCGACGCGGATCTGCTCGAGAAACTCTTTTCGGAGGAAACATAATGGCAAAAGTATTCATCTATCCGGCAACCAGCCTCATCTTATCCGACCTTGTAGCGAGGTTCGGCCACGAACCGCTCGGCTCGGCTCTTTCGATCCGTGAACATGTCCAGACACCGGGATTCGATTCACCGCCTATCCAGATGACCTCGGAGGATCCGCAGAAAGGACTGAAATGGGCGGCGGTCGAGGTTCCGTCAGGTATTCGCGGACGAATGGCTCTTTACGGCCCCTTAGTCGAAGAGGCGGAAGCAGCCATCATCATCGACGAACCGGATCTTGCCTTCGGATGCATGGGCTGCGCACGAACGAACGAGCTTTTAGTGTTCATGCTCAGGGAAAAGGAGATGCCCAAACTGGAACTGAGATATCCGGCATCCAAAGAGGAGGGTGTGACGTTCGTTGCAAAAATCAAACAGTTCTTAAATGAGCTGGAGGTCAAAAAATGAGTGCGAAAGAACAGCCCGTACGGATCGCCCAGATCACCTGCGGCGCAGAATACAGCGGGATCCAAAACGAGATCACTTCTGCGGCGGAGACCGTCGGAGCAAAGATGTTTTACCCGGACGTTGCCTTAAAGGACGTCAAACGCGCCTACAAGGACTTCGGTCTTCCGGTAAAAAGCCCGGATCTGAAACTCGCCATCGCCCGTGCCCAGGCGATCGTTGAAGGAAGGATCGAGGCGGACGGAATCTTCATCGCAAGCTGCTTCCGCTGTGCGGAGGCTGCGATCGTCCGAAACGAACTCCGCAGATACATCGTGGAAAACTCGAAGATCCCGGTCGTCTCCTACTCGTTCAACGAACGGACCGGTGCATCCACTCTTCTGACCAGGCTCGAAGCATTATCCACAATCGCAAAACGCCGTGCACTGATGGCCCGCGAGGTCCAGGTCGGGACAACGATGGGTGTCGACTCAGGTTCCTCGACCACCAAATGCATCATCATGCAGGACAACGAGATCATTGGAACCGGCTGGAGACCGACCACTGATGTTCTGAAAAGTGCTGACGACGTCGTGTCCCTGGCATTAAAGGAGTCTGGACTCAAACTCTCCGACATCGAGGCCGTTGGAACAACCGGATACGGAAGGTTCCTAGTCGGCAAACACATCAAAGCCGATCTTATCCAGGAAGAACTTACCGTCAACTCGAAGGGAGCTGTGTATCTTGCAAATGCCCAGAAAGGATTTGCCACCGTGATTGATATCGGCGGTATGGATAACAAGGCCATCAGTGTAAAAGACGGAATCCCCGGTTCCTTTACGATGGGAGGCATCTGCGCCGGAGCCTCGGGACGGTTCCTCGAGATGACGTCCAAACGCCTTGGAATCGACATCACCGAACTCGGCGCACTCTCGATGGAAAGCGAAGGCGGCGAGAATGTGCCGATGAACAGTTATTGTATCGTCTTTGGAACGCAGTCTCTCGTCAATGCTTTGGCGGCGGGATACAAACCCGCAGATGTTGCCGCGGCGGCGTGTCACAGTGTAGCTCAGCAGGTGTACGAACAGCAGCTCCAGGAAGTCGATATCAAAGAACCGGTCATCATGGTCGGCGGATCGTCGCTCATTCAGGGACTTGTCCGTGCCATGGGCCGGATGCTCAGAACCGAGGTCGTCGTGCCCCATCACGCCCAGTACATCGGGGCGGTCGGCGGGGCACTGCTTTCCTCGGGATTCGTCGATAAAAAGGTGAAGGAGGCGTAAATGGCTGGTTTGGACTACTTCGAGGTGGAATGCACCGAAGACGGGTCGGACAACTATATCAAAATCGCCACAACCGTACTGCAGGATCACAACCTCCTCAGTATCGTGGAAGGACTGCACATCTACATCGATCCGAAGTATCCCCTGTTCGTGGCAACGGGATTCATCCGCCCGCCGCGTTCCGTGATAAAAGTCTCGGATGTGGGCAATGTACTGCTTCAGGATGATCAGGCAACGATCGCGGTCGGAGATGAGACCTATCTTGCCGCGATGCTGAAGATGCTATGGGCCAAACTCGGACACGACAATGTCGATCAGCCCGACCGGTTCACGGTGATCATCAAAAATACGGAGATCCAAAAGGACCTGCGAGACTGGGTGGTTATCGATCCGTCCCAGTCGCTCTTTAAGGATCTGATCTACGCGATCCAGGTAATCGCACCCGAAGGCTTCAAAGTCCGGCGCGAAAACTACGGAAAGAACCGGTTTTCCTATGCGGCAAGCGAAAACACCCTTCCGGCGAAAGATATCGAGAAAATCATCGCCGAAAGATTCGAGAAGATGGAGGAGGCGCTGAAATGATACTTGTCCCGATCACCTACAAAGGAGGAGTGTATCGTCTCGACGAGGTCATCGATTACATCGAGGATCTGGGCGGCTACATCGTCCAGAGACATAACATTGCAAGCGAGGTCGTCTTGCAGGTCCTTATGCCCAAGGAGGACATCAAACGGCTCATCACCTTTTCCTGGCCTCTTGCGGGAGAGATCCAGGAATCGCCGCTTGTCGGGACCGAGATCGCAGTGGTCATACCAAGTCTCGAGATCCACCACCTTCCCCATTCGGCATGCGATGTTGCCGAGTATCTGCGAAGCCACGGTTCCAAATCGAACATGCTTGGGATGGCACGCGGATTTGGAAAACGCATCGCCCAGATGAACGACGAGGAGCGGGATCTGATCAACGAACATGATCTGGCGATCTTCATTCTCGGCAACTTTGCCTCCTGTATCGAAACGAAGTTCCCGAAGTTTCGGCCGGGGATCACCGTTCCCATCATCCTGACCGGAGGGCCGGACAGGGAGATCCTCGAAAAACAGACCGACCCGCCGATTGCCGGATACGTCGGCGGCCTAGGACGTTTTATGCACAGGACCCAGACCGAGGCAGATATTCACCGGCTCGACCTGGTAATCGAAGAGGTGAAAAAAGTCATCGAGTTACGCCGGCAGGAGATCGCAAACGATCCACTCTCGGTCTCGCCCGCAAGACTCCAGGCGCTGATCAAACAGGAACTTCCGGAGATCGAAGAGGTCTACTCTCCCTCTCCGATCGCAGTCCAGCTCAATGGTCTGCGGGTTAAACTTTCATACCCCGTCTATGCACAAAAGGTCCGCGATCTGGTGATCGAGGATGAAATAAAGGTCGGCGATGTGGCGGATGTTCTGCCGTCACGCATGCGGGATTATATTCTGATCCGCATAAAGCCGCTTTCGGAAACAAACATTGTGGTATAAATCATGGTAGAGATCGACAAGACTTTTGAGGAGGCAATCGCCGAAGTACAAACGAACGGGGCAAAACAGACTGCTGTCGACTGGCTCGCAAAGATCGAAGAAGAGTATGGAAGGTCGCCTCTGATCTATCAGAAACTTGAGGACAATCCCGAGGCGCTGATCTCGCACCTTCTCTATAAAAATGCGGTGACACGGGCAGGGGCACTGCCGCCGAAGACGGTGGAACTCATCAGTCTGGCAGTCGGCGCAGCCTTACGCTGCGATCACTGTACAACCTATCATATGCAGGTTGCAAAGAAGATGGGAATCACCAAAGAAGAGATCTTAGAAGCGGTTCTGATCGCAGGTCTTCTTGCAAACTCCTCGGTTCTTGCACACGCCTACCGTCTGGTCGTGCCGGAAAAGGAACCCTGTGCAGGGACCTGTTCGATGCAATAACCAGTGCGAACGGCGAAACGGTATCCTAACCTAATTTTTCCTAACCGAATCTTTTTCCATCCCGGGTTCTGGCCCGTTCTGTACTCCTCCTTCGATAGGAATACAGAGTTTGTGATGGCGTGTTGTCGACTGAAACTCTTCGATATGGACATCCACGCCGTAAACATTCTTGATGAGTTTTGCATCCAGAACATCGCCCGGCTCCCCGTCAGCGATCACTTTTCCGTTCTGTATCATCATGACCCGGTTTGCATACAGGAAAGCATGATCCGGATTATGGGTGGAAAGGATAATGATGTATCCTTCTTTGGTAAGATCCGCGATGCGGCACATCACCCTGAACTGATTTCCGTAATCGAGATTTGCTGTGGGTTCATCCATGATGAGGATCTTCGCCTTTTGGACAAGGGCACGGGCGATAAGAGCCAGCTGGCGCTCTCCCCCGCTTATCTCGCCGTAACCGGCATCACGCAGGTGGGCGATACCCAGACTTTCCATCGCCGTATACGCCTCATCTATATGATCCTGATTTGGTGCGGATAAAAGTCGAAGCTGATTGGTGAGGCCCATAAGCACCACATCCAGAACGGAATAATTGAACACGGGATACGTGGACTGGGGGATATAAGCGATCTTTTTAGCGATGTCTTTGTGGGTCAGGGTTTTGATATTGGTTCCGTTGAGTAAGATATCCCCCGAATAATGCTGAAGAAAGCCTAACATGCAGCGGAACATGGTACTTTTTCCGACACCGTTTGGACCGAGAACGGCAAGAAGATCCCCTTCGCTGGCTGAGAACGAGATGTCTTCCAGGACTAAAGGCAGTTTTTTTCCATAGGAAAAACTCAGATTTTTCACGCTGACGCTCATGACCGTTTTCCCCCCATGATCAGTAAATAGGCAAATATCGGCGCCCCGATGAACGCCGTCAGAATGCCGATCGGCACTTCAGTCGTGGAAATGGTCCGGGCAAAGTCGTCTACGAGAAGAAGGAACCCGCCACCCATGATAATTGCATCGGGAACGATTCTCCGGTAATCATAGCCAAAAAGCATCCGGCAGAAATGCGGGATCACAAGGCCGACCCAGCCGATAATACCGGAAATAGAAACGGCAACGGCGGTGATAAGCGTGGCACAGATGATCACGATGAGCCGAAGTCTATGGGTATTGACACCCAGACTTTTCGCTTCATCTTCCCCAAGGGTGAGAACATTCATGCGCCAGCGAAGAAGAAAAATCGGCAGTGTTCCAAGAATAATGATGACGCCGGCAAAAAGCACATCATTCATCGTGACCCCTCCAAGACCGCCCATTAACCAGTAGGTAATCGCAGGCAGTTGTTCGGTCGTGTCCGCTACCAGTTTGATATAGGAGATCGCCACGGAAAAGAGACTGCCGACAAGGATACCCCCAAGAACCATACTAAGGGTAGCACTGCCTTTTGCCATACGACTGACCGCATAGGCAACCGATACGGCGATAATACCGCCGGCAAAGGCAAGAGTCGTGATCATCCCGCTGCCAAGAGAGAGATAAATCGCAAGAGCCGCTCCAAAACCCGCACCGGCCGAAGCTCCGAGGATATCGGGAGATACAAGCGGATTTTGAAACATTCCCTGATAAGCCGCACCGGCAGTCGACAGTGCCGCACCTACAAGAAGAGCTGCAATAATTCTTGGAAGCCGGATATTCATGACCACACTGTACATCGCATAATCCCATGTTTCGGTGATTGGGAAAAACGGGAACTGAACGGCCAGTAAAGAATCACGTATCAGGGGGAACGGGCCTAAAATGAAAGAGATGAAGTTCGTTGAAAGAGATGAAAAGAAATCATACACGGAAGATACAAAGATTAAGAGAACATTATCGAGGGATATGGAAAATCTTCCTACCGCAAATGAGATCAGGACACAGAGCAGAACCGCAAGTGTGAGAAGAATGAAGCGAAGTTTGTAATTCGGCATCTCTCTGGGAGGCATCACTTTGGTTCGGCTGGTATCACGCATGCGTCATATCGTTAATTTCTGCAGTATTATTAAGTGTGGCTTATTAATGTAATAAAGTTTAACAAAAACAATTGACATTGTCTGACGCGAAAGATAGGGAGACCTTAATATCGAGAAGAAGTATATTTTCTATAAGTTGAGGGATACATTTGGCACGAAAAACAGAGTTTGATCCACTCGGTGGTTCGCTGGGCGGGTCTCAGGGCGGCAAGAAATCCAAAAAGTCGAAGAAAGACAATACGCTTCTTGGATCAAAAGAACATACGGGTTCATCCAGCATCTACGACGAAGTCAATTATATGCCGAGCTTTGAAGGCAGCACCGATGCGCTGACCGCAAGCGGAGAGTCCGACAAGCCAAAAAAGAAGGGATTATTCGCAGGCGTCTTTGGGCATAAAAAATCGCCTAAAGGAGCAAAGCCGAAAAGCAAAACTGCATCAAAAAGTAAACCCGCACCTGAGACGGATTTCCCCATCATACAGGAGCCCGTACTAACGGATACTGAAAAAGATCCATACCCGATAATGGATATTGAAGAAGATATCTTTGAAGACGAACCGACGATAAACGAACCTGCCGTCTTTACAGCAGAACCTGCTGAAGAGCCTGTGCTTCCAAAAACGCATACGTTCCATGAGGAGGAGCCGAAAAAACCGACGGTGAGATCCCATCCGAACGTCTGTTATCTGTGCGGAGCGGATTCGTCGATCCCGCATCAGCAGTTCAGATTCAGGGGAGAATCTGATTCGGAAAGTGCCATTCCACTCTGTAAAACCTGCATGCGGGCCGTAAAAACCTTGATGAAATACAGAGATCCTGCTGATGAACGGGAGATCAAAAGCGAATGGCTTGTCCTTGCACCAGGGCTGGATGAAAGCCGTGCAGACGAAATCATCAGTGAAGGACGCAGGCATTATTAACAAAATTAATAAAACTCATTTTTGAGTTATAACTCAAAACAGGCAGCAATTAATACATCAAAAATCCATACTGATGTACTATGGAGACATTGCGTCTGAGTGCAAAACAGTATATTATTGCCATAACAGTCGGAATTGCCTGTTTTTTACCCCCGTTCATCGGAGAAGCGACAAACATCGCCCTCCCGAATATGCTTGCTGGACTGGGATATACTATGGGACCAGACTACTGGAGTCTGTACGGCTGGATCCTGACCGTTTATCTGCTGACATCCACGATTTTTCTTATACCTGCCGCAAGACTTGCCGATAAATTCAGCAAGAAGTGGTTCTTCAGTATCGGTGTCCTTCTTCTAGGAGTAGGATCGCTTGGTGTTGGAATGTCGACTTCCGGCGAAATGGTCCTTGCCATGCGTACGATCGAAGGTATCGGAAACGCCCTGATGTTTGGAAGCGCGATAGCATTGCTCGCATCGGCCGTAAAAGTAGAACTCCGGGGAACCGCGATTGGTATCGCGATGACCGGCGTGTTCCTTGGCCAGCTCGCGGGCCCTCTGCTTGCCGGCGCTCTCACAGATGTCTTTGGCTGGTCGATGGTGTATCATATCCTCTGTCCGGTGGCACTTCTCTCGTTTTTCCTTGCCATTCCTTTCATCCCGCGGGATCATCCAACCGACAAGGGACCATACGACTGGATCGGTGCCCTGCTCTTTATGGGCGGCATGGGTTTTGCCCTCTACGGATTTTCCAAACAGCCGAACACGGATGCGCTCGCACTTCTTATCTCCGGGATCTTTCTGTTGATCGCGTTCTTCTTCTATGAAAAGAGGAATAAAAATCCCCTCATCCCGATCAATCTGATCCTCCACAACAGACAATTCACCTTCAATAACTCCGCAAATCTGCTGTATTATGTAGCGATCTATGCGATGGGTTCTTTGGTCTCGCTCTATATGACGAATGTCTGGGGGATCACGGACGCACTGCCCCGTGCTTTGATCGTGACAACGCAAGGGTTGATTCTCGTGCTCTTTACGATCGTTGCCGGCAGATTCTACGACCATCTTCTCCCAAGATGGCTTCTCGCATTCGGCGTACTTTTCACGATCGGCGGTATTACCGGAGCATGGATAATGGGAGTTCCCTCCACCGGAACCCTCTGGCTGATTGGAGCGATCCTCTGCGCAAGCGTCGCGGCATTCGGTATCGGATCTCTGATCCTCACCGGAATAGACCGATTTATCAAAAATGCCCCGCCGAAGTATGCAACGACCACGGGACTTCTCCTCATCAGTATCGGAATGATCATCCTTCTTACCTGCGGGACCGAGACCGCGATCTGGAGCATGATCGCCGTCCAGGCATTCTTCGGGGTAGGTATCGCCATATTCGTCACGCCGAACAGTACGGCGATCATGAACTCCGTGACGCCTCAGGAATTCGGTATGGCGTCCGGGACCCTTTCCACGACCAGAATGCTTGGCATGGCGATCTCGATCGGGATCGTTTCCATTCTGAAAAACATCTTCCTTTCCGGGACATCTGACAACTACGCGGCCTCCTTCCTCCAGATGATGGACGGGACCATTATTGCCGCACTCGTCGTTTTAGTCCTCGCGATGATCTTTTCCTGGACCGCGGGGTCGAGAAGGAAAGCATAATCCAATCATTCAACCACTTTCTTTTTTCCTGCCGCCGGAGAATACGTGCTTTGCACGAAACTCTGGAAAAACGATAGATTGCTTTTTATTTTTTTGAGGCATAGTGAAATATATGTCCATTGAATCACACCGGTTTTTTTTCGACACCGGAAATACTCTCCCTATTCATCGCAGAGTCTTAGCTTTGCAGAAACTCCGGACATCCATCGAAACCCATGAGCCGGAAATTACGGCGGCCCTGTTTTCGGATCTTGGAAAATGTCCCTTCGAGGCATACGCATTCGAGATCGCACCCGTCCTGCACGAAATCGATTATCTAATCAAACACACGAAAAAGATCCTGAAACAGGAGAAAGTACGTTCCCCTCTGATGATCTTCCCGGCAAAGACCGTCATCCGTCACGACCCGTTCGGTCTTGCCCTCCTTTTGTCCCCGTGGAATTATCCGTTCCATCTCTTTATGCTCCCGCTTGCAGGCATCGTCGCCGGAGGTAATGTCGTTATCGGAAAAACATCCCGGAGATCGCCCGAGACCGGAAAAATTATCCGAACCATCCTCGCCGAAGTATTCCCCGAAGAGTGGGTCAGTGTTGAGGATGAAGTCGATCTGGATGCACATTACGACTACATCTTCTTCACCGGCGGAAAAGACACGGGAAAAATGATCGCCGAAAAGGCGGCGGCCCACTTAACACCGGTGACCCTGGAACTCGGCGGGAAAAATGCCTGCATCGTCGATGAGACCGCAGATATCCCTGTAGCCGCAAAACGGATCGCCTGGGGAAAGTTTGCAAATTCCGGACAGACCTGCATTGCCCCCGACTATCTGCTGATACATAAATCCGTTCGGGATCAGCTCGTAACTAAAGTGAAAGAAGAGGTCGTCACCCTCTACGGAAGTAATCCGGCAACGAACGGAGACTACGGCAAGATCGTCACCAAAGACGCCTACGACCGTCTGGTTTCATTTGAAACAGCGGAGAATCTCATCTTCCGTGCCGGCGAGCACAATCCCGACGGAAGAAAAGTCGCGCCGACGATTTTATCCGCAAATCTTTCCGACCCCGTCATGCAGAACGAGATCTTCGGACCGATCCTCCCGGTCCTCGTGTGGGAGAGAAAGGACGAACTCGAACAGATGATCAAAAAGGAGCCGCTGGCCCTCTACATCTTCTCCGAAAACGAAACCTTCCGCAATCATCTCATCGACCACAACCCGTCGGGCGGGGTCTGCATCAATGATGTCATGATGCAGGTCGCAAACCAGAACGCTCCCTTCGGCGGTGTTGGAACCAGCGGGATGGGAAAATATCACGGGAAGGATTCGCTTGAAACCTACACGCGGAAACGCACGGTCGTGATCAAGAAAACGAAACCTGATCCGAAGATCCGGTATCCTCCATACACCGACAAAACCCTGAACATGGTCAAAAAGTGGAGAAAGCTGCTGTTTTAGATAGTAAACAGATGCCGGTCTCCGGAAATCGAAAACAGACCGGCACGAACCCCGCAGTCCAGCCAGCCGTATCCGTAGGAAAAGAATATCAGAGCGTTGATAAGATCGTCCGGAAGGTAACCTGCCCCACGGGCGAGATACGAGCCGGCGGTCTCTAAAATACTGCACGCCGCGGCATACATCACCGTCTCCGGATCGGGCGAGGGGGAAACCCCTTCCAGTGCGTTCGTCAGCATCCTCTGATACCGGTAGGTTTTCTCGGAAAGATGCTCAGAAAGAGAATCCGGGAGATGGTCTTCGATTTTCGGGGGAGCCGACGGCGAACCTGCAAGGAACCCGAGAAAGCGTCCGGCATCCAGCCAGCCGTACCCGTAGGCAAACGAGGCCACGGCATTGACCAGATCGCCTTTTTTGTAAAAAACCCTGCCGTCCGATGCATAACATGAAACCATCTCGAGGATCTCGTCCGCGATCCGTCCAAGAATAGTGCCGCCCGGGACGGTCTTTTCAGAACGCGAATCTTCGGCAAAGGTTTTCCTGTATGCATCAATCAGCATAGACCCGCAAACCTCTCCAGATACTCGCGCTCGATGTCGTGAAGCGTTGCCGGGACGATTAAAATATGCAGAGGAGAACCGAAATCAAACGTCTTCATCTCTTCGGCATTTCCCGCATGGACCGCAGGCTCCGGTGAACCGGCCCGGGCGATACCTACATACAGAGGGATCTCGGCATCCACGCGGCGTGCCTGCTCTTCCAGAAGATCGACGGCCTCGGAGATTTTCATGTAGCGTTCCTTGTCCTTTTGAATATCCAGAAACACGAGCGTGTGGAGATTTTCCTTCAGATTTGTCGAGATGACTTCTATCGGAGTCATCGGGAACCATTTCCCGTACGGAAAAGGAACGGAAACGGATTTGCCGAACCGGTAATTCTGCAGACCGGAAAGACCGCAGACCGCCGTCGTTATCGAGGCGCCGTGAATGATTTTCGTCTGGATGTTTCGATCGGCCGCCCGGATCCGAAGATCCGAGTGGGTCGTTGCGACCATGGAGTCACCGGCGGTCAGAAAAACCGCGTTTCCGGACTCTGCCGCATCGAGGATCTTATCCGCATGGATCTCCACATCCTCCCGGTACAAAGGCGTGATCTTCTTTCCGTAGACCGCTTCGAGCCGTTCGATCGAGGCACCCATAAGAACCGAGGTATACACTTCCAGAAAAACCGTGTCGGCGGATTTTATTGCATCCATACCCCGGACCGATACATCAGATTCGTCAAAGAGGCCAAGCCCGATAAAAGTCAGCATTGTTACTCACTTGTTGGCTCTCGGTCATGTTATTTTTATGGAGAGAGGGGGGGGGGCCTCTCTCACACCAGCATGAACACAAAATGCAGAAGTGCCCCAAGCGAGGTCCCGAGCAGAAGAGTAAAAACCGTGATGAGGGCGGCGGCCTTTACTCCGATCTCCTTCATCAGAACGGCGATCGTCGAGATACAGGGAACAAAAAGAACGCACACCAGCGCGAAAATATACAACTGACTGCTCGTGAGAATGGAGGCAAGATCGGTCGTTCCCCCCATGATCGCGAGCGTTTCAAACGCCATCTCTTTACGAAGGATCCCAAAGAGAAGGGCGGTGAACGCAAAGCCCGGCAGTCCGAGAACGGCCGTTGAGATAGGATCGATGAACGACTCGAACATCGTAACAAGACCGAAGTATTCGAATATCCCAAGAAACACGCTGCTTACAAGCAAAAGCGGCATGGCGATGTACAAAAACTCGCTTACCCGCATCCAGGCTTTCCTGACGACATACTTTGGGATCGGCCGGCGAAGCTGCGCCATTTCAAGGATCATTCCGTACTGTTCCCCAGGCGTGATCCGGGAAAGAACGCAGCCGAGAGTGAACACAAGAATGAACACGACCCCGTAGATAGAGAATGCGGCGCCGAATCCGATAAATGAGGCAACGATCCCAGAAATGACGACCGTTCTTGCGGAGCAGGGAAGCATTGTTACGAGAACGGAGGCTATGATCCGCTCACGTCTGGTCGGAAGAAAACGCGTGCTCATGATGGCCGGAACACTGCATCCAAACGAGAGAACAAGAGGGATCAGGCCCTGACCATGGAGACCGAGTCTGTGCATGCCCCGATCCGCAAGGAAAGCGGCCCGGGTCAGATATCCGGTGTCCTCCAGGATCGAGATGAAGATGTAGAAGAGAAACACATACGGAAAGGCGATCCCAAGACCCGACATCAGAGCGAGGATCACGGCACCGCCGACTGTATCCCAAAACCGCGGAAGATTCAGCGCATGAAAAGGATCTAAGAGATACGTCGTCATCACGCTGATGATGGCTTCTTCCAGAAATCCTCCAAGAAGAAACACGATTCCGAGTATCCCGACCATTATCAGGATCAGGATCGGAAGACCCGGGAACCCGCGGGTCAGAAGGGAATCGAGATCGCGGCGTTTTTTCTGCGGGGTGATCGTCGTCACCTCATCAGAAATCGCTTTTGCCGTGTTGTGCCGGTTTGCTCCGATGATCTGATCGGGAGACATCATGTGCCGTTTTTCGATCTCCGACGAGATCGCGGCGGCACTCTCCATAACTTCAGGCGAGAGCGTGCTTAAGGGAACATTTTCCAATGCAAAGAGTGCTTCGGCCGCGGAGAGATTGTGAAACTTCTGCAGATTTTTTGCCGCGGCTTCGATGTGATGATCGTACCGCGGAATGATTATTGGAACGGGGAGTTGATCGCCGATGACGTAGTCGGCGATCTTCTCCAGATTTTTTCCCTCGGTCGCGATCGTCTCGATCACCGGAACGCCGAACTTCTGCGAAAGAGCAGAGGTGTCGATGATTTTTCCGGCCAATCTCGCATCATCCATCATATTCAAAACGATGATCAGAGGTTTCCTGATCTCGGCGGCCTGCAAAAGAAGATACAGATTTCGTTCCAGGTGTTTGGCATCCAAAACCGCGACGATCAGATCGGCGTCGCCTGTGATGAGATACTCTCTGACGAGTTTTTCCTCGTCGGATTTTCCCGAAAGCGAATAGATGCCCGGCAGATCGGTGAGCGAAAACTCTGTTTCGTTGTAGCGGACGATGCCCGACATCAGCCCGACTGTGGTGCCCGGATAATTGCTCACCTCGACGCCGAGACCGGTCAGATGATTGAAGATGAGGGATTTTCCAACACTTGGATTCCCGAGCAGAGCGGCGCGGCGCATCATTGCGTGTTGCACCGCTCGACCATAATATTCTCGGCGACCTCGGGGCTTAGGGCGATGTCGCATCCTTTGACGGTGATGACGACGGCGTGATTGTCGAGTTTTCGCCGAAGCGTGATCAGTTCTCCGGGAATCACGCCCAGATCAATAAGCCTGCTGTGTTTTCCAAAACACCGGATCATGGAGACCTGCAGAAGAGAGCCTTCCTGACATTCGGAAAGGGAGACGATCGGATTGCGTTTCGTAAGGCCTGCATGTCCTTCATGCACATGTCCTTCGTGCTCCTGCATAACGGGATGCTCAATTCGGGCCGCCCGTCTTCCCCAGGTCCTTCCGTGCCCGGGTTTGTGTCCCGGACCGCGGTTTTCCAGGAACGTGTCGAGGCGGTCGATCGTCTCGGTGGAGATGCTGTGTTCCATCTGGCAGGCCTCTTTGGATGCATGATCCGGTTCGGTGCCGAGAACATCTGTCAGGAAACTGGTCAGGACCGCATGTTTGCGCGCCACCTGAGCCGCTTTCAGGGTGCCCTTGTCCGTGAGCGAAAGTCCCTGCGAGGATTCGGTGACGTAGCCTTTGTCTTTGAGGCAGGTAAGCGCTTTTTCAAGGCCTTCGGTGTTGCCGTTCGCCAGATTTTCCAGATTCGAAACCTTTACCGTTTCTTTTCCGGTATTGAGTATTGCTTCGAGAATATCTTCCGAAAGTTCAAAGGTCATTATTACTATCTTAGTATCTTTGTTTTCAGAATATCTATGTTATGCCTTTGACATCATTTTGGAAAAGAGGGATTTTGGTTTTTCAACAGCGGAGCAGGTTTCAACAAATTGACACCGGGTGCAGTATGGACCCCGGACGACTTTCGGAATCCCGCCTGCAAGCACTTTCTCTGCTGCCCTTAGTGCAAGGAACAATGCACGCCGGTCCTGCGGCTCGACTACGACACTGCGTATCGTCCCCGACCCGAGATACTCGACGCGCCCATAGAAAGGTTTGCCAAACATATCTTCAAGACAGACCGCATAGCAGACTACCCGCAGGCGATCCGAAAGATAGACGCCGCGGGTAGGCGCCTCTCCGCTTTTTACCAGAGAAAAACTGTCGTCGAAGAACCAGTCCACCTTCCCGTAGATACCGTATTTTTCAGAAAAAACAGAAACATCATACCGTTCGGCCTGACGCCAGGTCAG
Organism: uncultured Methanocorpusculum sp.; assembly: GCF_963667985.1. Lineage (NCBI taxonomy): Archaea > Methanobacteriati > Methanobacteriota > Methanomicrobia > Methanomicrobiales > Methanocorpusculaceae > Methanocorpusculum > uncultured Methanocorpusculum sp. The sequence continues at coordinate 469,289 of NZ_OY764081.1, forward strand.
TTTGCTGCAGGCGGCGACCATCTGATCGAGGTAGGTAAGCGCGGGCTGATCCTCGGGAACCATATTTTTCAGCCCCTGCTCCCAGACATCCTCGACCGAGAGAATATCGCCCAGATAATAGGAGAGCTGTTTTGCAACCGTATATTTGATCGGTTCTTCGTACGGGGTATCGGTGGATTTTGCCAGGTAAAGCTGCATGTGACAGGTGCCTGCTTTCACCACATCTGTTACAGAAATTTTGTCGACCGGCATGACGACTCCAAAACATAAGTTCGTCTAACGCACTATTAATAATTATGGCAGGTAACGAACTCAACATTCAGATCCCTCAAAACCTTGATCCCGTGTACAGTAATATGATCCAGATCGCATTCAAGGATGACGAGTTTACGATGATGTTTTTACACCAGCTTCCAATGGCAAATCAGGCCAAAGCAAAGGCGATCGTAGCAATCAGCCCGACACACGCGAAGAAACTTCTCGCAGCACTGGAAAAGGGCGTGAATGATTACGAGGCGAAGTTTGGACCGATCACCGGCGGGGCGCATACCGACGGATCCAAGACCGCGACACTCCAGGGATATTCATAAATCAATAACTTATTTATTGTCTAACAGGCAATGTGTTTAAGCGCATAGTGTTGCCGTTGTGGCTTAGCGGTATAGCGGCTGATTCGTAATCAGCAGGCCGAGGGTTCAAGTCCCTCCAGCGGCTTTTGTGAGGCGCGGTCTATCCGGCCGACGCCTCGAACCACATCATTATCTTCTTTTCACGGTGTTTTCAAAAATTGAAATGATCCCGCTTAATAATAATACACGCCGTCGATGTGGGTCGTGGCTTTGCCTCCAAACAGCAGGACATCATCCTGGAACCGGAGTTTGATTTTGTTAAATACCCGGTTGTCTCCCCCTTGTTCGATGGAACACGATGAGCCGTCCCATATACTGTGTTTGAGCATGTAGTATCCAAACGCGCTGTTCCCTGACCCCGTCGCGGGATCTTCCAGATACCCGAATCTCGGAGCAAAAACCCGTGTATGGGCAATATTTTCCGTATCGGCCGTATTCAGTGAAAAGATCAAAATAATGTCGATATCGTTTTGCAGGCAGAACTCCTTGAGGCCCGGTTCATCAGGATAGATGGAGACGAGTTTTTGGAAAGAGTTCAGCGGCACGATCAATGTCCGAAGTCCCGCATCGATGACCTCGATTGGAAATTCCCGACTGATGTCCTCATCGTACAACCCAAGCGGAGCAGCAGTGTCCTCCGGTTTTAGACCGGTCGACAGATAACTCGGCTTTGGAGCGGAAATAAAGACGGCATCCTCATCCGCGATCCTGTTATAGACGGTGAGATGTCCTTTTTTGTTCGTGAGGATGGGGATCTCTCTGCACGACAAAAGGGCCGGCGTGTTCTTAACGAGCGTGTACATACAGGCGATCGTCCCGTGCCCACAGAAACTGACCTCGCCTTCGGACGAGTAGTATGTGAGAAAAATACCGTCGTGACTTTTACAAAAGATCACTTCTGAAACAAAACCCTTGTGCTGGCGGGCTATCTCCAGCATAGCGTCGTCTGAAAGCGTCTGGTTTTCGTCCAGAAAAAGGCAGGCGGCAGGATTGCCGGTGGATGCATCCGCTTTTCGATATAGGTATGTCTCCATAACTCACCTGAAAAATCAGGGGTATTTGTTGTCTTTTGGACGGATGTGCTTTTCCACGCCGTTCGAGATATACACGTACCGGTATCCCTGCCACTCACCATTCGGTTTTTTCACATCGGTGAGCGTTTCCATGGCCTCAAGGCCGTCTTCATCATAGCATTCCAGCGTCAGAGTTTCTTCCACTTCGCCGGTCTCGGTGTTGTACCGCTCCCAGACGACAACGGATTCATCGTACTCATCGAACTCGTCATACTCTTCCATTTCAGTTTCCTGACTGGAATTGGATTTCTTAAACGGATTGAACATAGAGATAGATATCTACATGAGATAATATAATTTCCTGTTTTTTCACGATTGGAAAGGATCGCGGCCAAAGCCGCTTCAAGCCTGTTCGCTGAGAACTTTTTTGACCTCTTCGCCTGAGATGACGCCGAGTTTCTGCAAAATTTCCGGTTTTATGCGGGCGATATAGGTCGCAACAAGTCCGCTGATGATCCCTTCTATGATTGAGATCGGGATCTGAACGACCGCAAAAACGGCCGCCGCCGCAAGAAACGCCGTCAGAACGCTGCCTTCAACCGGATATGCCAGAGCTATCTGGAGAGAGGTTAGGAGATAGGTCACACAGTTGGCAGCAACCGCCGCACAGAAAACCGCCGGCCCAAGAGGGACCCGGCCGGTTTTTCTAAGGCCCTTAAAAACCAGCCAGGCGGCCAAAGGCCCCATTATCGCCATCGAAAAAGCGGTGGCCCCAAGCGTGGTGAACCCGCCGTGTCCAAGCAAAAGCGCCTGGAACACGAGAATGATCAGACCGAGAACCGACGTGACTGCCGGTCCAAAGAACGAGGCCGAAAGACCCGTCCCCTTCGGGTGGGAGCAGCTCCCGGTCGGCGACGGGATGTCCACCAAGGAAACCACAAATATAAACGCTCCGCACACTGCCATCAAATGAAGGACATGCCTGTCCTTATTGATCATTTTCGTTATTTTCCACATACCGTAGATGAGAAACGGAGCTGCCAGAACGGCCCAGAAAACACACCAGCCAATGGGCAGGAACCCATCCATAAAGTGCATAACCAAATATTGCCGCGGAGAGTGTAAGAAGATTATCCTCTCCGAAAAAAAGGACGGCATATCCTGCCGCAATCTTCGTAGCACGGAAGAAATCTACAAAATAAGGCGCAGATGAACTCGAAGAATCGAGCGAAAAAAAGTATGGAAGGATGCCTCGCGATTACCGGTCGAGCAGGGTTCTCGACACGATATACTCGCCGTGAGCTTCCCGGGTCGTCCCGACGATAAGCCAGGTCTGATCCCCGTGCTCCTCAACAACGCCTTTTGCTTCCAGCATCTCTCCCGTGAAACACTGGCCGCAGTAGGTATGGGTGAAGGATAAGACCATGTCGATCTCTTCGTGGTCGACTTTGTAGATACCAGGAGTATCGAAAGCCAGACTTGCATCGGTGACTTTTGCTTCGATCGTCATCACGCCGGTTTTTTCGCCGAGCGTGATCGGCGGGACCGATCGGATGTTGTCGTATCCTCTCGAGTAGAGCAGATCGAAGTAGGTCCCTTCGAACTCGCCGCGGTTGAACTTTCTGCTCTCGTGCAGAACGAAGTCGTCGAAACTGATGTCGGGGACCCGCTTCCGGTAAACCTTCTGCCACATCTCTTCGCTCATCTCCGGGATTTTTCCCGCCTTCACCGCGGCCATCAGCTGCTCGCGTGCCAAAAACCAGACCGAGCCGTACACGACCATGTCGATGTCGGACGCGGAATTTTCCAGACCCGCAAGCAGGGATCCCGTGCATCCAAAGGTCATCGGCGGCAGGTCGAAGTGGGAAAACAGCCGGGCAACTCTGGGGTTTCTCGTAGCAATGTTTGCCGCTTCTTCTTCGGGCTTCAACACGCGGACGATGTCGGAAAGAGGGACGCGGTGGACCAGATCGAGGTATTCGGGTTTGTGTTCCCTGACCCAGGCAAAGGCGTCGGCAAAATCGTATTTTTTATATCGGATCACGGACGGCGCAGTTCTGTCACCGCCCTCTGTTGGGACATAGCGCAGCACGCATTCGGCGCGGGAATCGTTTTCATACCCCGAAACTGCGTAAAGACAGCCGTCTTCGGTCATAACAAAATCACGTAAACGAATCGGTTTCATAAAAATACACGGCTCTTTTCTTCATCTATTCTGGCAAATCCAAGTAGGGAAAGTTTGTCTCCATTCTTTGGCATTTTTCGATCTAACATGTTTCATTCACCTGTTTTTCGATTGCGTATCTATAATTTCAGCTATTAGACTCTATTATTTCTTTTAGAGTCACATGTTCATTTTTAAACCGGGAATCCGGATTCTTCTCAGATTTTAGTTTAATTGCTTTTTTTGGACAGAGATTGATACAGGAAAGACAAAATTCACACGTATCTCCATGAATTGGTTTACTGTTTACCTGCTCTTTGTCAAGTGAAATATTATCCCGCGGACACACCTTGATACATGTCCCGCAATTACTGCAGTCATCATTAATAGAGAATTTTTTTGGTGAATTATACTCGGGAAGTAGCTTTGTCACTTGTTGAAATCCACTCGTTAAAATGGCGTCAAATACTGAACCTTTATTGATATACTCCTTACTTTCAGAAATATCCTTTAGTAAGACGCTCAAATTTTCTTCTATGTTCTTCTGCTTTTTTTTCTGTTCTTCAACGTCAAAGATCGGCAGATAATTATCGACCATCAAAAGGCTGTTTGCATAGTTTATAGAGATGCCATGCTTTTTTGCGTAGTTTGCAAACCAGCCAACCCCATTTGATATCATATTGCCGTATGTTAAAATAGCAAAGATATACGGACTTTCCAGGGTCACCTTCTCTACAAATTCACGTACGATTTTCGGAGCAGCTAATCCGTAACAGGGGAATATGATGCCGATTTTCTCATCTTTATAGCGCAATTCATTACTTCTCAGCACCTTTGGAATGGAATAGAGCTCTCCTTCAAATCTTTTAGCAACATATAAACTGTTTCCAGTGCCCGTAAAATAAAATATTTTCATGATAAACGCCCTTAACAAGTATGTTCAGGTTATTCAGTTGATTTGGAAAAATGCGAGGGGTGGGATTCGAACCCATGAACTACTGAAGACCAGATCTTAAGTCTGGCGCCGTTGGCCTGGCTTGGCTACCCTCGCCTACCCTATTACATTGATGCTCTTACATAAAAAAGAAAGCGGAAATATATCCGCAGAAGAGTGCCCGCGAAAGAAAGATTCAACCATTCGAACACCCATAAACTCAAAAGAGCGATGTCGAAACATATGCCGCCGGGTCCGGCCGCGTGAAATAGGAAAATGCCATGCACTATGTACAATCCAAAGGGATCTTGTCGGCAAATAACGGGATGAACCTCTACCGCGGGTGTTCCCACGGATGCATCTATTGTGATTCGAGAAGCAGGTGCTATCATATCGACCACGCATTCGAAGACATCGAAGTCAAGGAAAATGCCATCGAATTGTTAAGCGAAACCCTTCGACGCAAGCGGAAAAAATGCATGATAGGCACCGGGTCCATGACGGATCCCTATATCCCGCTTGAACTGGAGCTTGAACATACGAGAAAAGCCCTGTCTTTGATAGAGCAATACGGCTTTGGATGTACGCTTATCACAAAATCGAACCGCGTTTTACGGGATCTTGACCTCTGAAAAAAATACACGACAAAACGAAATGCGTCGTCCAGATGACGCTGACGACCTTCGATGAAGAGCTCTGCAGGAAAATCGAGCCGAACGTAAGCACAACACAGGAACGCTTCGAAGTACTGAAACAATTGAGGGACGCAGGCATCCCAACGGTCGTATGGCTTTGTCCGATCCTGCCGTTCATCAATGATACCAAAGAAAACATCGACGGAATTTTGGATTACTGCATAGAAGCAAAAGTCTACGGCGTTCTCTGCTTCGGCATGGGACTGACGCTTCGCGAAGGAAACCGCGAATACTTTTACCGGCAGCTGGACAGACAGTTCTCGCACCTGAAAGAGAAGTACATGCAGACATACGGGGAAAGTTACGGAATAGAGAGTCCAAACAGCCAAAAACTCATGAAAGTATTCCATGAAACATGCGAACAAAACGGCATCGTCCATGAAAACAACCGGATATTCGCATATCTGAACACGTTCGAAGAAAAACACCGCGACCGACAGATGAGCCTGTTCGAGTAAGGTAAAGATAATCAAACGTGAATTTGACAGTTGGCGAATTTACTTCTCCCACATCTCATTCCCTTTTTCTGATTATGGGTGCGGGAGGGCGACTCCCGAACCCCATCTGATGATTGGATGATTTTGAAACCCCGATCTTCAACCAACCTACCGTGGAAAAATCGGAAATCTACAAATACTTTCCAGACCGATATGTTTGGAGAAGATTATGCATATCTCATTCACGTCAATAGCGTGTTAGAGTGGTCTCGGTAAGAACCTCTCGTCGGATGTGATGTGTATTCGTCTATATGACTTAGACTCCTGTAGTGTAGTGGTCAATCATTCCGGCCTTTGGAGCCGGAGACGGTGGTTCGAGTCCGCCCAGGAGTATCCGATTTTGTCCGCGGTATATTCGCGGTTATTCTTCCTTGTTCTGCAGAGAATACCGGCGGGTCAGGCTTTCCAGCGTCTCGATCTCCGAGACATCCTTGTCGTCCCTAAGCCTGACAAAACGCGGGAACCGGAGAGCGTATCCGGCCTCGTAATTCGTGCTTTTCTGCAGTTCGGCATACCCTACTTCGAAGACCACGTCCGGCTCAAACGTCACGGTCTTTCCCATTTCGGCGAGGATCTTGTCTTTGAAAAGATCGTACAGAGTCGAAAGCATGGAGTCGTCGATACCGGTCGCCACCCGCGAGATCTCCAGAAGGTCGCCGTTCTCGTCCTGACAGGCAAGAAGGAACGAACCGAACATCTTCGCACGTTTTCCTTCTCCCCACTCGGCCGCCGTCACCACCAGATCGATCGTATCGACCTCGGGTTTGATCTTGATCCAGAGCTTGCCCCGGTTTCCGGGGAGATACGGCGAGTCGAGCACTTTGAGCATGATCCCTTCGTTCCCGTTGTCGAGCGAGGCGTGATAATACGCTTCGATCTCTTCAGCCGAATCGCTGACGAGTTGCGGCGCGACATACGCGTTCATGACGGATTCAAGGATCCTGCGCCGTTCCCTAAAGGGAAGGTCGATCAGGGTCTCTCCGTCGGCAGCCAGGATATCGAACACCCAGGGAAGAAGGGTGATCGCTTCTGCGGCATCCCCGACATCATGCTTCCTGCGGATCCGGCGAAGGATCGTCTGGAAAGGCATGGGTTTTCCGTTCATGATCGCGATCACCTCGCCGTCGATGATGACGTCGTGGTCGGTCGCTTTATCCAGCATTTTAACAACATCGGGAAGGGATGCCGTCATCTCTTCCAGACGCCGGGAGTAGATCGCGCACTTTCCTCCGGCTTTATGGAACTGGAATCTGCTACCGTCGTATTTATTTTCCGCAGCGAGTGTTCCGTGCGTTTCGACCATCGAGGTGATGGAACTCTGCTGGGCAAGCATCATTTTTACCGGCCGAAACGCCGTGATATGAACATCTGAAAGCCTCGAGGGGTCGGTTTTTGCAAGGAACGCCACTTCGCCCAGATCGTTGAGAGCCTGATGGGCATGTTCGATAATATCGGAGGGGACGCCGAACGCTTTTGAAACCGCGTCTTTTACGACGCCTTCTCCAACACCGATCCGCATCTCTTCGAGCATGAGACGGGCAAGATATCTTCCCTCGAGCGGCGTTGCGTTTGATAGAAGATACTGGGCGGATCTCAGCCGTTCCTGCTGGGATCGTCTGCCGGAGGATTTTGCCATCAGCAGAAAACGCTCGTTTACGTCCAGAAGACCCAGTTCTTCCGAGAAAAACATCGTCTGTTCCCGTTTTTCGAGAAGGCTCTCGACCACTTTGCCGATGTCGCCTGCGTTGTTGATTGCCGAGACCACATAACTCCGCTTTTTGCCGATGACGTAGGCAAGGGCATCATACAAAAGATTCGAGCCGAACCCGAGCTTCTCGGACGACCAGTCGGGAAAGAGTCTGCCCCGCATGAACCTGACGAAGACGGGCAGTTCCTCTTCGGTCAGGACGGGAAACTTTTCGGCAAGGATATCCGCCGTTGCAAGACGGGAAGACGTTCCCTCGATCGTATTACAGATCTCTGCAAACTCGACAAACTGCATGTTTTTCACACCTCGAACCGGACAAGCCGGCGTTCCCGGTACTCGGCAAGCTGATCACTGACGTAGATTTCCGTTCCGCTCTCGCCTGCCGCGGCCAAAGCCATCTCGCGGGCGATGTTCGGGCGGTTGTAATTTTCCGAAAGATGCGCAAGCGCGATGATCCCGACATCCTTCGAAAGCTCGGCGATGCATTCCGAGGAATTTTCGTTCGAAAGATGCCCGTCGTCTCTGATACGGTCTTTGAGGTACCGCGGGTAGATGCGGAGAACGCACCTGTTTCCCTGGCATTCCGCTCCGCATGCCCGGCATATCTCGCATTCCGGGAACCGGTCGGTTTTCATCGCAAGAGAACAGTAGTTACTTTCCAGAACCACGGCATCGCAGGCGGAAAGGATCGTCATCATTGTGTCCGAGACCTCGTGGGTGTCGAGACATATCCCGATCCGGGAATCCCCGTCATCGATAACAAATCCCGTCGGCTCGGCGGCGTCGTGATATGCCCGAAACGACGTGATCTTCAGACCGCCCGCCTGGACCGGGACATGTTCACGGCAGATGATGCGTTCCGCGGTTGCCGGAATGATATTTCCTTGGGTCAGGGCTGCGTGCGTTCCGCCGGATGCAAAAACCGGAACACGGGCGGCTTTTACGAACGCCTTTGCAGAACGGACATGATCCGCATGTTCATGCGTAATGCAGAGCCCGCGAAGAGTATCGGTATTCAGGTGCATGCTCTGCAGTGTTTTCGTAAGATAGCCAAGCCCCGCATCGATAACGATCGAGTCGGTTTCGTTTCCGACATAAATACAGTTTCCTTTACTTCCGCTCGCGAGAAGAACGCAGTCCATTACAGAGTATTGGATTTACTACGAGAAATACTCAGAGGAAAAAGAGTGTAAAAATAGTTTGGTGATCCGGATGGGATCACTTCTTCTCTTCGTCGGACCAGCAGGTAACACCTGTTGAGTCGGAAAGACAGGAGGCGCGGAAGACCGGCTCTTCGATACCGTCGGCCTTCTGGTCGAAGTAGTCTTTGAGTGCTGTAAAAGCATGCTTTCCAAGGAAGAACAGGACACCCATGTTGAAGATACCCATAAGTGCCTGGAACGTGTCTGCGAGGTTCCATGCAAGACCCATGGACATCATGGATGAGATGAAAACCATAATCACGATCACAACACGAAGAACAACTACTGCTCCTTTCTTGTCGGTGATGAACTTAGTGTTCGTTTCACTCATGGAGTAGTAACTGATCAGACTGCTGAATGCAAAGACCAGCATGAAGATCGCAATGATATACGGACCTGCCGCTCCAAGGAACGTGGCGCTCATTGCTTCCTGAACAAGGGCTGCTCCGGAAACAGGGATGCCGGCGTATCCCGGGTAGGCGACGTTAGTGTAGATGAGGACCACAAAGGCGGTTGCGGAACAAACGACGATCGTATCGATTAAAACACCGACAGACTGCATAAGTCCCTGCTTTACGGGGTGTTTAACATCTGCGGAAGAGGAGACGTTCGGGATCGAACCAATACCAGCTTCGTTCGAGAACACACCACGCTTCAGACCCCACATGATGGCAGCTCCGATTCCACCGCCGACGAATGCCTGAACGCCGAATGCGTAGGAGAAAATCGTCTGGATGACAAGAGAGACCTGGGTGAAGTTGACGAGGACGATCACGAGACACAGTAAGAGCCAGATGATTGCCATCAGCGGAACGAGCCATGTTGAAACTTTTGCAACACGTCTGATACCGCCGAAGACGACTAAGGCTGCAAGAACGGTGATGATGACCGCAAAGACGATCTGCTGGGTGCCGAACGCATTCGAGAATGCGAGGGTTGCCGTGTTTGCCTGCACACCGATGAACATCAGACCGTAGGTGATGATGATCAGAATTGCGATGAATGCGGCGAACTTGGGTCTGCCGAGACCATTCTTAATATAGAATGCCGGACCACCGTGGAAATGACCGTCGTCCTTCTTTTCTTTGTAGATCTGACCGACCGTCGTTTCAACGAAACTGGTTGCTGCGCCGATCAATGCAAAAATCCACATCCAGAAAACAGCTCCGGGACCTCCCATGACAATTGCCACGGCGACACCGGCGATATTACCAACACCGATACGTGAGCCCATACTGACGCAGAAGGCCTGGAACGACGAGATCGTTTGTTTGCCTTTTTCTGCGCGAATACCGGTAAACGCAACTCTACATGCTTCACCCAGACGGTTGATCTGGACGCCTTTCGATTTGACGGTAAAGTAAAGACCAATACCAATCAGGAATACGAATGCTATGTAACAAGCATACATATTGACGACATCGTTCACTGAGTTAACGGCGTCGTTAATTGCCTCTAAAACACTCATGAGCTAAAACGTTTCTCTTTAATGCATAATTAACCCGTAGGATTCGTTTGTCACAAAGAGCTTTTCAAAAAAAGGAATTATCCGATCAGTATTCAAAAAAATGGCTGAAATACTTGGTCGAAATATCACAGAGAGTCAAGCGAGACGCTGCCGAAATCGTCGGAGTTCTGCGGAGCCGTGATGCCGAACGCGGACTGACCTGCCCAGGTGTCAAGGGAGTTGGCCGCCTCGACCATATAGTCGAGAATGTCTATTGAGAGTTCGCGTTTGGTTTTGCTGACCTGCATCTGCTCAACAAGGAACCGCAGCCTTTCGGGAGACTCCATTCTCAGTTTGGCAAGCGAAATCACGCACATATAGATACGGGTCAGATTCCTGTCGGTCCCGGTGATCGTATCGAAAAACGCCCGGAGTACCTGAGCCTGATAGACTTCGCTTCCCATAAGTATTCTACATTGGGGAGTTATCCGATATATAGATTTGCCAAAAAAGAGAGGTTATTTTGCGGTGCTGACGATCTTGATGATGTTGCCGCTTTTCAGTTCGGTCGTATCCTTGATCCGCATCTTCGTGCGGGCATCGACCGCATACAAAAATCCGTTCCCGATATCCGTGTGAACGCGGAACGCCATGTCTTTGGGGGTCGATCCGATCGGCATAAGGAATGCATCCGGCAGGACCTGTCCTTTCGCATTGCAGTATTTGTTGTCGTCTTCCACCGGGTAGACCACGATCATCCCGATATCCTCGAAAACGATCTTGTTCAAGATCTCCTGAACGCCGGTGCTGCCGAACTTTTTCATGTGTTCGGCGATCATCGTCAGGGCTTTTACCTGGGGTGCGGAGAGTTTTGCTCCTTCGACCGGGGCAAAACTGGAATCTCCCGGAAGATACCGCAGGATCTTTGCATGTGTGGCGCTTTTCAGGGCAAGTTCGCCAGCGGCGATCGTCGGGACGGCGCCGAGAATCTTCAGCGCCTCGATGTTTTCATCGGACGCGAGATCCGCTTTGTTTGCCGCAATGATCATCGGTTTCGAGACGCGGAGCAGAACCTCGCACATCTTCTCGATATCTTCCGGCGTTGCCTTGGCCAGATTGATCTCGCATTCGTCGACCGCCTCTTTGATCTGGATCGCGTTGATCCGAAGACCCGCAAGTGCTTCGCCTAAGAGGTCGATTAAGACCTGCTCTTTTCCCTGCGCCTGCCGGACGAGCCGGGGCCGGTGCTTCTCGACGATGCCCGCCATCCACATGGCGAACTCGTAGCGCAGAAACTCGACATCCTCGATAGGATTTCTGGTCCCGATATCAACCGGGTTTCCTTCGGCATCCGTGCTGCCGGAAGCGTCCACGACCTGAATGATCGCGTCCGCCTCGCGAAGGGTGTCGAGGAACTGATTGCCAAGACCCCTGCCTAAATGTGCATCCGGCACAAGGCCCGCCACATCGATGAGTTCGACCGGAATAAACCGGTTTCCGTCGATACATTCAGTACATCCTTCGATCCCGAGTTCTTTGCACGGACATCTCGTCCGAACGTAGGCAACCCCTTTGTTCGGGTTCACGGTCGTGAACGGATAATTGGCGATATCGACATTTGCAAGAGTCAGCGATTTATAAAACGTTGATTTGCCGCAGTTTGGTTTTCCGGCCAGTGCAATTTGTAACATTGTGTATCTTTCCTTGTATCGAGGTATCTCTGACCTATAATTAGGGCCGAGGTACTCTTATGCCTTTGGTATCAGTAATGGAAGACGATGTCCCGGCCGTCTTTGACGGACTCGGCATACCGGTTCACGTTTTCCGAAATCAGCGTCGCGTTGATCGAACCGTGCAGCCGTTTCATGAACTCCTCTTTGAGTTCGTTCGATAAAAGACACCGGCTCGTGACCTCGTATGCTCCGTCAAGACGGCCTTCCGCCGCCATCTGAATAATCACCCGGTCGATCATCGAGACCGTCGCAGGCTCCATAAGATCGAGAACGCACCCTCCGCGGCCGCCGGGCGCCGAAACGATCGCCCCATACAGTGCGCCGCGGGAGAGGTCGAGGCCCGCTCCCGTGCAGGCAAGAGCGAAGTTCGCATACAAAACCGCATACCCGTGGGACATCATCACGTTCACCGGGTCCATAAACGGCGGCTGGCATCTCCGGCGGTATCCAAGCACTTTGGGCAGTTTCCTGCCGATGATCTCGTAATACATCGTCTTCGTCAGGGAAAACGCCCGGCCGATCTCCGGCAGCGTGATCAGATACTCCAGCTCCTCCCGTGCGGCGGTCAAGATGTCGAACTCTCCTTTAAAATAGAGACCTTCGGGATCGTACTCAGCGAGTTCGTTGATGTACCGCAGACGTTCGTCCAGCGAAGAACGTATCGAGGCCATTGCGAATTTGTGGACCGGGATATCCCGCTGCTGCGCCGCAAGAGAAGGGGCGCCTTTTCCGTAGATTCCGCCGACCGGTTTTCCGTGCGCCTTGAAAAAGGAGACGGCGATCCCGCGGTCCGCAAGGCGTTCGAGGACCGACGTATGCAGAGAGTGGCCGCCGGCGATCAAAAGATGCCGCATATCGTCAAGCGGATACTGGGTCGTATTGCCTTTCTGCCGGACGATCAGCGAATCGCGGGTCGATTTGATCTCGGCGCCATACCCCCAGACAGTGACCCAAGGGATCATGAGAACAGATCATCCTCCAGTGTGTCGCCGTTCAGCTGGACCCGGCATTTTCCGCAGAAGTACTTCCGCTTCCGGTCCAGTTCGTCCAGATTCCGCGGACAGTACATGATGCATCCGGGATTATCGCAGTGACCAAGCCCGAACAGGTGCCCGATCTCGTGAGCCCCTTCTTTTACGATCCGGTCGATCAATGCCGAGTCGTCGGCATACTTGCCGTAGAACTCGTTCTGGAGCCGGTGCGGCGAAACGATCGCGACCCCGAGTTTCGGGTAGGCGAGACCGAACACGAAGTCCGCGAGAGGTTCGTAGAGATCGCCCGGCGTCACGAGAAGGATCTTTTCGTGCAGATGATTGAATTTATTGTAGAATTCCAGGTCCATATCGGCCGGCTTGAAGATCTGGGGCATTCTTCTCCGGAACATGTCCAGTTTTAAAAGAACTTTCACGGCGTCATACTGGTTTCGGACCGGATCGAAGCCCTCGAGCGGAAAAATGCCGTCGTCTATCCTCGAGACGGGCATCTCGAGAACCGCGGACAGCTCCTCGGAAACCGGACGCGACAGGCCGACAGGAACGCGGCTGTCCCAAAAAAGATGTATCCCCATTTGTATAGGTATTTCTTTGTGCAAAGCGATAAATGTACCTTATTCTATGAGAAACGGCATCGAGACGGCGGTCGGACGGTATATCGCGGAGAATTACCGCTCGGCAGTAGAGGTGGGCTTTGGCGGGAAAACGACGGCCGCAGAGATCGTGCAGAATGCAGGGGTCCGGATCCTCTGCACGGACGTGCACGCATACGCCGAAGGCCCGGTTCCCTCGGTCGTCGACGACTGTGTCGAGCCGACGGTCTCACTTTATCAGGCGGCGGACGTGATCTACACGATCCGGCCAGGGACGGAGATCGTTCCTGCGCTGATCGAGCTTGCGACTCGCATAAACGCCGACCTGATCGTCTATCATCTGGGCTTCGAGTTGTACGAAAACGGCGGGGAACGGATCGTGACGGACGGCGTTATGCTGCACCGATATGTAAAGACTCACCAGGAGTGAGCATAGCCCCGCTTTTCAACAGGCTCCCCGTCGCACCAGACCCCTTTTTCCCCGACAACTGTTCCAATAACGGTGTACTCCGCATCGAGGGGCGGTAAACACGACTCCGGTATGCAGAACAGGAGACCGAAGTCCCCGCCGCCGTAGAGATAATACTCCCGTGCGGAGCCGAAACTGACGTCAGGCAGATTGAACTTTGCAGAATCGAGCGCGAATCCGACGCCTGATGCCTCCGACATGTCGTACAGAGAGATCGCAAGACCGTCCGAGACGTCCATCATCGAGGACGCGCCGGCGGCGGCGATCTTTTGTCCCGCTTTCACCTGCGGGATCGGGGTGAGCAGATTTTTCCGGTAGCGTTCGTCCCCTTCGAGTGCCGCCATGGCAAGACCCGGTGTTCCCGTGATGCAGACGAGATCGCCCGGCGATGCGCCGGACCGCCGGCAGTAGTGCGTTTTTTCCACGATCCCAAAACCCGTTGTCACGACCGTCAACTCGATATGACTGTCGATATCCCCGCCGGCGACCTTTGCGCCGAAGGTTTTTGCGCAGGAAACGGCGCCTTCCATAAAGGGAATGAGACGGGACGGGTCGTCCATACCGACGGCCACGAGGAGCTGGACGGGTTTTGCCCCGCAGCTCGCGATATCCGAAAGCGTGACGGCGGCACTCATCCAGCCTTTTTCAAACTCGGTCATGCCTTTGGGAAAATCGGTCGTCTCATGCAGCATGTCGGTGCTGGAGACGAGGATCCTGCCGTCCAAAAGGTCGAAGGCGGCGCAGTCGTCCGCCGTCTCGTCTTCGCCGATCAGATGACGGATCGAGTCAAGAAGGGAACGGTCATCCATTATTTTTTCAGCTCCTTTATGCGTTCTTCGCGGTACTCGGAGAGGACACCAAAGAGGATCTTCTCCGCGGATCCGGCCTCGTGCTTCTTCGCCGGAGCGGGTTTTTTCGGGGTTTCCTTTTTCGGCGCCGGTTTTGGTGCGGGTTTTGGAACGGGAGCCGGAGCCGGCTTGGGAGCCGCAGGAACCGGCTTCGCTACGGGTTTCGCCACGGGCTTTTTCAAGGGTTTTTCTGCCGGAGCAGGTTTTTCCACAGGCAGGGCGGCTGGTTTTGGTCTGAAAACCGTGGCCGGCTTTTCAGGAACCGGAGGTGCCGCCGGCGTCTCGGGTTTTGCCCGATCCACCTCGAACACCAGATTCGGGTCGATCCCTTTCTCTAAGACATCTTTCACCCGCTCCACCTGATACTCCTTCACCATCCCGTGGATCTCGCCGATCTTCTTCTCGTTCTTGTAGACATCCTGCGTCGTCTTCCACTCGGCAAGGGCAGCCTCGAACGCGGCCGAGTCCACCACGCCGATCTTTCCTTTTACGCGGGGCGAAAGGTTCGCTCCGTCCAGGATCGGAATGTCCGCTTCTCTGAACTCCTCGATAAGATGCTGGCTTTTTGCCCGCTGATAGGTCAGCCGCGGCAGAATCACCGCCCCGATCTTCACCTCCGCAAGATCGCGGATCACCGTCTTTCCCCAGCCGTCGATCGTGAGGACATACAGGATATCCTCCTCGCTGACCCCCATCTCGTCGTCCAGCGTCTTCACATGATCCTTCGCAAGCAGCTGGAGGACTTTCAGCGCCGTGCAGCCGTCACCTGCCTGGAGGGAGATGTAATGCTTCATCCGCTCGAGTCTCGTCCGAAGCGTCTTGCTCCGGCGCTCCTCTTTCCGGAGAGCCTTCTTCACCTGGGCGTGTTCCGTGTCGCGGGAGGTGATCGCTTCGGTTGAGAGCATCTCCGCGTTCCGCTCTTCCCGCTCGAAAACAAGCCGTTTCTGGAGTGCTGCGATCGCCTTGTCCTTCACCTCGACTTCTTCTGATAAACTGCCGGTAAGTTTACGAAGTTTCGCGACGGTTTCTTCGAGCCGGGCGATGCGTTCGTCCTTTTCGTCGGGGACGATCTCCTCCACGACAACAACCGGCTCTTCGGGCAGCTCTTCCGGATGCTTCAGCGTTTCGAGGATCTGATCGAGGGAGAGGCCGCGGATGATCCCGGCCCTCACCATGTCGATGTCGGTTCCCGGGGGCATGCGTTTCTGGACCGAGTCGAACTTGTTCGCGTAACTCCGGTAGGCCATCACCGCGGCCGAGAGGGAGTCGCGTTCGTGATCGTTCCCGAAGTCGTAGCCTTCGGCAAGATCATACTTCTCTTTGATCAGCACATCCTTGGTTGGAGTCCAGGCAACGGCGGAGAATGCCCGTCTGACTTTTTCCACCCCGAACGGCATCTCGGCCTTGTCGGTCGCGATCAAGACAGGCCTTCCGACAGCGGTGATTGCCGCGATGATCTCGGCCTGACCGAGCGCCCGGGTGCTGGAGAGATGGACCAGGTCGCCGTCGAGATTCAGTGAGGCGATCCCGACTGTCGTGCCTGGGTCGATGCCGACGATCAGATAGGGCGGCCGCTTCGACAGCGGGAGGAAATCAGGAACCTCCTTTCTTGTGCCGGCGACCCGGACCAAAACGCCGGCGGATGTCCGCGAAGAGATGGGGACGTCGTGACGGGGAGCGGAGACGG
Source organism: uncultured Methanocorpusculum sp. (assembly GCF_963667985.1). Taxonomy (NCBI): domain Archaea; kingdom Methanobacteriati; phylum Methanobacteriota; class Methanomicrobia; order Methanomicrobiales; family Methanocorpusculaceae; genus Methanocorpusculum; species uncultured Methanocorpusculum sp. Next base: position 485,900 of record NZ_OY764081.1, read on the forward strand.
TGAACTCCATGATCCGTTCGCCCCGAAACGACCGGGCGATCGACGAGGAGAACATAAGGCCGTTTGCAAGAAGGCCGGCATCGATCTCGCGGGAGATCGACATGAGAGAACCCTGCATGTGCCGGATGTACCGGTTCTGATGCGTGCGGATCGGCGGGCGGGCTCGGGACACGGTGATGGTCGTGACCCCTTCGAAGGTCCGGATCTCGTATCCGCCGCCGAATGAGGCGATGAGACCCGAGATCTTAGCCTGCTCCATAGGGTTGGATGCGTCGAAGCGGAGGTTGTATCGCTCGGCAAGTTTCGGGAGAGGGGCGGATTTTGCCCCGATGCAGGCGATGAGAACGAGTTTCGTGCCAAAGGGCAGGGCTTCTGTCAGGGTAAAAAGGGAGCGTGTGTCGGGAGCGATCTCCCGGAGCGAGGCAAAGGCGACGATCTCCGGCTTCTCGGCATTGATGAGATGGAGGAGATGCTGGAGGGTGAGGCTGCGTTCTTCGGACTCGATCCTTTTGTCGACTACCCGGACGAGGGAGTAGAGGCCGCCGGGTGAGGAATGAGCGGAACCCGTGATCTTGTCGATGCCGAATACGAGATTCATGGCTTTGTTACGAAAGCGACCGCCTCTTCGAGGTCGTAGTTTGTCTGGTATTTCTTTGCGAAGTAGGTGATGACGTTTTCAAGGTCGTGCCGGAGAACGGCGTCGGCGTTCTGATGGGTGGGCGGGATCCACTGGGGCCAGTCGATGAGCCAGACGGTTTCCCCGTCGGTCATGATGTTGTATTCGGAGAGGTCTCCGTGGATGAATCCTGCGACATAGGCTTTTTGGACTTCGTCGAGGATCTGCCGGTAGATGGTGTCGGGGTCTTCGAGGACACAGCGGATGAGGTTGGCGCCCGGGACCTGGGACATGACGATGACGTGCCGGTTGATGTCGATGGGGACCGGGATGCTGACTTTGCCGTTTAAGGCTTTGAGAGCTTCGTATTCCCGTTCGGCGGATTTTGCGGAGGCGAATATCCAGGGACAGTGTCCTTCTCCGGGCATGTATTCGCGGTTGGTTTTGAGGGTCTGGAAGGATCTCTGGCCGACTTTGTGGAGTTTGAGGACGACGATCCCAAAACCAAGGGCTTCGTATATCTCGGATTCTTTGCCGACGCCGACCATGCAGCCAAGGGCGGAGATGGTCTTTTTGCCGGCGAGGTCGGATAGGGCGAGGGCGTCGTAGCCGGCAAAGACGAGGGCGTAGCCTTTGTAGGGGACGGAGTCGGATCGGACGAGGTCCCGGTGGATGAGGTTGCCGAGACGATATTTGAGTTCGGGAGGGGAGAGTTTGACGGCGGCACGGAGGTCGTCTTCGGGGACCCAGCGGTATCGTTTCATCATCCGCTCGAGGGCGTGGAGGATGCGTATTTCGTATTTATGGAGAGATTTTATGATGTATGCATCAATAGGCATTGGTGATATAGGTTTGGTGGTGATGGGACAAATAGATGATTGAGCGGGGTGAGCCGAAGGGGCGGCCTTAGCTGAGCAAACCGAAGGTTTGCGAGCGTGCAAAAATCGCTTGATTTCCATTCGCAAATAGGCATTTCGATTCCATTTTGGGTCTTCAGCGATAGATTTTGATGGATTTTGACAAACATTTTATGATGATTTTTGGTGGTGAAAAAGTTAAATCGGCAGGATTGGGCGTATTTTCCGTTCGACGAGGTTATAGTATATAAAGAAATACCTAGGCGCCTGGAAAAAACGATACCCCTGGAAAAACTACCTACCTACTGACGTAGTACTTTAAATAGTAGTAATTTTTATTTTTGTATTTCTCTCTCTCTCTCTCTCGTCTGTAATGTACAATAAAATAATAATAAGAGTTTAGGCGCCTAAAAAAAAGTGATTGATGAGAGATTTTCTTCCGCTCTACCTACGTAGGTAGGTAGTCTCTTTGGGGTTATCGTTTTTTTCAGGCGCATGGGTGTTAGTTTATATAGTCTTGATGTTTTGCCGGGGAAATCGGCAGGATATAGCTTGTTTTCCCTTAGGGGTATGGTTTTTGTCTGTCGAGGGAGGGGTATTTTTGATGGGCGAAGGGTCATTTTGGAATCGAAATTGTGGTTTTCGTGTGGAACTCACCATCTTTTGGGGTTCGGTTGGGTTGATTTTGGATGGGTGATGTTGAGTCTGAGAGAGAAAAGCAATGGGGTTTGTGTACAAATTGGCGAAAATGATTGATATTCCATAAAACGTATTCGTCAATCGAAAAATACTCTGTCCAAAGAATGGAGATATTGATTGGCCAAATTAAAAAACTCCAAAGACTTCAAACACATTATATAATTTCCACACCCAATGGAATCACATATGGACACCTTCTCCGCCATCCTCTCCGAATACACATCCCTCGCGAAAACCGACCCCCTCCATACCTGGATCCTCTTCGAAAACACCTCACTTGCAAACACCGCCAGACAAAAACTCCGCGAAGAAGGAGCCATCCTCCCCGACCACATCACAACCATTAAAGGCCTTGCAAAAAGCATCCTCCGCTCCCTCTCCCCCGCGTCCAGGATCATCGACCCCGAAGAACAGCACCTCCTCTTCGCCCGGATAGGGTCAGACGTGTTCGGGAAAAAACGCATCACCGACACCCAGACCGAAAACCTCGTCAACCTCTTCATCACCCTCAAAACAAACAAACTCGTCCTTCCGCCCGGCGACGACAAATTCAACGACTTTCGGGAAATATTTTTCCGCTATGAAGAGTTCTGCCGCAAAAACGACTGCTTCGACTCCATCCTCGCAATAGAAAGGGCCGCTGGAATCGCCGGCGAAATGGAAATCGGCACCGTCCTCTGCTACGCATTATACAAACCAACCCCCCTCGCCGTCGACCTCCTCCTTGCACTTCCCGGCACCATCATAACCCGGCCGCCGGTCACTGAAATCCCCGGCCTCCCGGAAACCTGCAGAGGTGTCTATCAATACACCGACACCCGGACCGAACTCCGCTCTGCGCTTGAATCCATCGCCACACTCATCGAATCAGGCGTCCCGCCAAAAGACATCGCCCTCCTTACCTCCTCCCTCCCGTCCGCTCTGCCCCTCCTCGACGAACTCGTCCCCGACTTCAGCGTCCTTTCGGGTGGAACCCGGCGGCCCCTCGGATTCTTTGCCGGCGAAGACATCCCGATCGAAAACCTCCCGCCTGTCCGCTGTGCCCTCGCCTGGCTCGCCGCATTCGCCTTCTACTGCAGAATCGACGACCTGAAAATCATCATCGAAAGCCCCTACTTCGCCCTCAAGAAGGACTGGCTCACCGCCGGCAGACTCGAAAAAGCCGGCATCATCACCAAAACCGAAAAAGGCAGAGCCGCCTGGCGGACCGTCGCCGAACGGCTCGCCGCTGCAAGGAAAAAAGAGATCGGCGAACACGACGCCGCATTCCAGGCGAGTCTCGACCGGCTCCTTGACCGGCTCGACGCAAACCTCGAACACGCAGGCACGCTTGCCGCACACTGCCGGGCCTTGAAAGCCGACCTCTCCGCCCTTGGGTGGACGAAGATCCAGATGAAGCCGCAGGACGAAGCGGCCCGTCACGCCTTCCTCCGCCTGCTCGACAAACTCGCCCTCACCTCGCTTGCCGAAGTTCCCTACACCGTTCGCGAATTCTACGCGATGCTTTCCCGGTTCTGCGAGAAAACTACCAAGATCAGCTACCCCGAATCAAAGAACGCCTTCTTTGCGGGCGACCTCCGCTCCGTAGCCGGCACGAAGCGGCCCTACGTTTTTATCACCGGCCTCTCCGCCGACCGAATCCCGAGGATCGAGGCGGCCATCCCTCTCCTGAACGCTCAGGAGACCGCCCGCATCCAGCCGGACCGCGTCCAAAATCTGCTGGATGCAAGCCGATACTACTTCCACACCGCCGGGCTTGCCGCGGAAAAACAGCTCATCCTCTCCTGCGCCGGTCACGACGGCGAGAAAAGCCTGACCCCGTCCCCGTATCTCACCCGCCTCGCCGAGCCAGAGGAGAAGAGCCCAGGATTTCTTGCCCATTCGATGACCGCGAACCAAACAAGGGCCGGAGAACTGCTCGCCACCAGCAGGGAAAAGGAATGCGAAGGTCTCTTCGGCATCCCCTCTCTTGAGACCGCAGCGGAGATCATTGGGATCGAGACGGTGGACCGGACCGGAACGCCGGGCATCTATGATGCGGAGTTTGCCGGCGACAAAATCGCCGAAGCGTTCGCCGCGGCCTACACGGAAAAGACCGAGTTCGCCCCGACCGTGCTCGAACGCTACCGGGAATGCCCGTTCAAATGGTATCTCGCCGACCATCTCCGCCTCGAAAACCCCGCGGATTTCAGTGCGGAGAGGATCATTGTAGGCACCGTCATGCACAAAGCGATGGAACGGTTTTTCCGGGAATACACGTCCACCCTGACCGAGCAAAACGAATCCGACGCCGCGGAGTTTTTGAAAAAACTCGTGACGGATGAGTTCAAAAACCGGCACATCGAAACGCCTTCCTGGCAGTCGATGCTGAACGGATATCTCGGAAACGGCGGGCTTGAGAGCAGCTGTGATCTGATCATCCGGCTCGAGACCGGATTCTACGCCGCAGGATTTCGCACCCTGCCCGAATGGCTGGAGCAGAAAGTCACGGCGGAGATCCCGGGCGGAGATCCGTTCACGGTCACCGGATGGGTCGACCGGGTGATGTTCAACGAACAGACCAAAGAGTTCGCGGTCGTCGACTACAAGACCGGGAACGTAAAAACCTGGAAGGAACTCGAGGAAGGATCCGCACTCCAGATCCCCCTCTACACCGAGGCCGTGCGGCAGATGACCGGCTGCAGCCCGCTGCCCGGGACCTATCTTAAGATCGCTCCCGACGAGGTGAAGGACAAAAATCCCTACCTTGTCAGAGGAAAACAGCAGAAAAGCGTCGAAGAGGTCGGCGACGCTGCGTTCGCATTCTGCCGGGAAACGCGGGAGATGAGGAAGGAAGGAAAATGCGGCGTTGTGTCCGGCGAAACGTGCCCGGACGACTACTGCCCGTACAAACGGATCTGCCGGTTCGTTCCATTCCGGGGGGAGGAGGCATGACCGCGGAACTGACCGAGGCCCAGAAACGAGCACTCTTTATGGAAGAAAGTGTCTGCGTGACCGCAGGCGCCGGGACCGGAAAGACGTTTCTTCTGACCAAGCGGTATCTTGCCTCGCTCACCTACCGGCGGGAGACGATGCACACCGGGGCAAGCGACATCCTCGCCCTCACCTACACCGACAAGGCGGCTGCCGAGATGCGGACGAAGATCGGCCGGGAACTAAAGAAAGCCGCAAAAGAGGATACGGCGCTCGAAGAGGTCTGGGAGAGTTTTTCGCGGTGCAGTATCAGCACGTTCCACGGATTCTGCCTCTCGCTTTTGAAAGAGTTCGCCTACGAGGCAGGACTCGACGCGGGATTTTCCGTGATGGACGAGCTCGACACCCACGAACTCGTGACCGGAACTATCCGCGAGATGCTGGAACATCCGCCGGCCGCCCTTTTCGACGATGTGGTCACCCTCTTCGATCATCTGCGGGAGGCGACGATCGCGGGATATCTCCAGAGCCTGATGCGGATCGAAGGGGCCAACGACTGGTTTGCCGTTCTGGAACAGGACCCATCGGCCGTAATCGCGGTCTGGCAAAACGCCTGGGACAAAGAGATCACGGCGTATCAAAACGATCTTGCCGGCGACGAGCTCGTTAATGCCCTGATGGCGGAACTGCGGGCCCTCGCTCCCGAACGAAAAGGCGAACTTTTCCAGGAGGGACCGGCGGCATTTGTGGCATTCTGCGATGCAAACGGGCCGGCCGAGATGTATGCCGCAGGAAAACTCCTCGCAGGCATCAATACGAACGCCTACAAAGCCCCTCTTCCGAAAGGGAGCCTGGAACGGTTCAAGGAAAAACGCGAGGTGTTCAAAGAGTTCCCGGATCGCCCGGACGAATCCGATCCGAGAACGCGGCTCACCCTCGAGATCCTCGCGGCCCTCGGACGGGTCGCCTCCGCGGTGTATGAAAGAACGGTCCGCGAAAAACAGCAGAGGGGCGTCCTCGACTTCGACGACTTGATCAAAAAGACCCGGGATCTGATCGGAAACGACGCCGTCCAGAAAACGCTCAACGCCAGATACCGGTATATCCTCGTCGACGAGGTCCAGGACAACGACCCGGTCCTCACCGACATCATCCGGATCCTCTGCGGCGACCCGAAGGAGAACAACCGGCTGTTCATCGTCGGGGACGCGAAGCAGTCGATCTATCTTTTCCGGGGGGCGGACGTCTCCGGATTCAACGCCTTCCAGACCGTTTTTGCAAACGATCCCGTGGAACTCGACACGAGTTTTCGGACCGTGCCCGAGATCATCCGGCTGGTGAACCACGTGTTTTCGTCCGTGTTTGCGGACCCAAAAGAGATCTGGGAGGCCGGATACGGCGAACTCACCCCCCACCGGGCCGGCCACTCCGGATCGGTGACCCTGATCCGGCTTCCAACTGGCGAGACCAAGGCCGAGTCGATGCGGCGTGAGGCACGGACCCTCGCATCCTGGATTTCCGATACGGTTTCCCGCAAAAAACTGAGCGTTTACGATAAAGACGGGACCTGCCGGCCCGCACGGTTCGGCGACATCGCAGTCCTCATCGAGGCCCGGACCCACATGGACAAACTCCGGCACGCTCTGGAGAGCTACGGGGTCCCCTATACCGAGGAGAAGGGATACAGCTTCTATCAAAAGCAGGAGGTATTCGACTTCACGAACCTCTTGAAGGCGATCGTGTATCCCGAGGAGGATATCCCGCTCTACGGCGTGCTTAGGTCTCCCTACTTCGGGATCTCCGACGCGGAACTCTGCCGGGCCGCTTCAAACAGCGGGCGGCCGCTGATCTGGCGGCTGCGAAAATACGCGGACGAACATCCCGATTCGAAGATCGGGAAAGCAGTCGGAGATCTCGCCCGCTGGCATGTGGAGATCGGAACGGAGCCTTTCGTCCCCTTCCTTTCCCGGCTGATCGCGGAGTCGGGGATCGCGGCGGTCTACGGCGGCCTCCCGTTTGGGCGGGAAGCGACCGCAAATCTGGAAAAATTGATCGCGATCGCCCGTTCACGTTCCATGAACCGGCCGTTTTCAGTGTACGAGTATCTCGGGATCCTGGACACCTGCATGGAGGAGGAGTTCGACGAGCGTGAGGGAACGGTCCCAAGCGAAGAGGACGACCGGGTGAAGATCCTCACCGTGCATGCCTCGAAGGGGCTGGAGTATCCGATCCTCGCCCTCTGCTTTGCCGGAACGGGGAACGGCCTGAAGATTTCGGCCCCGGTGTTCGATGGAAAACTGGGCGTCGGGATCCCGGTCCGGCTCGCGGGCGAGGGGGAGGGGCTTTCGTTCGTGATCGAGTGCATGAAGCCGGAGATGAAGGCAAAACTGCTTGCCGAGCGGAAACGGCTGTTTTACGTGGCGATGACCCGGGCCCGGGATCATCTGGTGATCTCGGGAACGGACGGGAAGAAGGGGCCGGAGGCGAACTCGTTTCTTTCGATGTATGACGCGGGGATCGGCGGATGTCCGTATCTCCCGGAACTGATCACCGACGTGGTCACAGAGCCGGGTGATCCCTCCCGGATCCGGCCGAAGGTCCCGGAAGGCTGGACGAATATCCCTTTGCCGGCAAAGGAGGAGGAGGCCGCACAAAGTCTGACCGCGGCCGTGAGAAACCGGACCTCGTCCGCGGCGGAAGAGGTGGCGATGCTTCGGGGAACGGCGCTCCACGAGGTGTTCGAGGGAAAGCCGGCGGATGCGGCGGTGAAACGCTACGGACTTCCCCCTGCGGCGGCAGACGAGTTTGCGGCAAAGTATGCGGCGTTTCTTGCGTCGCCCGTGATGCAGAATGCGGTAAAAAGCATCTGCGAGCAGGAGGTCGCGTTTTCCTTCGAGGGAACGCCGCTGAATGGGGTGATCGACCGGCTCGTTCAGTATGAGGATGGAAGCTGGATGATCATCGACTATAAAACTGGTAAGCCTTCAAAAAAGGAGCTGGAGAGATACGAGAGCCAGCTCGCGGTGTATTTCCTGTGGGCGAAACGTCTGTTCGGGGCCAACCCGGGCGTGTGTCTGTATCTTTCGGATACGGGTGAGGTCGTGTCGTTTACGATGGATGAGGAACGGGCTAAGGGGCTGGTGGCAGAGAAGATGGAGGAGAGCGGGATGGAGGGGGAAACCAATTTTTCGTAGTCCATCTCACTGAATGACAACGCCCCTTTTTCCCCGATGGGGGGCATTATCGCACCACGCGGTCCGGGGTTTATATTGCGTCGAATCACAGGTTGATTACACATTCCGGGAGTCCGGAAGAGGAGGTCATATATGATGAATGATATTCCCCCAACGCTGCAGGAGCAGCTCACCCCTTTATTTTTCAAAAAGGACGTGTATTCAGGGAAGCTCTGCGAAAAGGGAAAGGAGATCCGAAGGCTCCAGCTCGAACTGATGAAGGAGGGGCAGCCCCCCGAAGAACTCCTGAGACGCTCCAGAAGTCTGATCGAGGAAACGACCTATCTTACGACGAAACTGAGAGCTCTGGAACGGGAGATCGACGGCGTTCTGACCCAGGAGCTGCTGATCACGAGCGAGAGGGAGAGGGCGGAGGGATGATCCCAAGCCTCACCAGATCCTCCGCCGGCGTCGAGATCAGCTGAACGCCGACCTTCTTTACCAGCATGTTCAGCACGTCAGGCGACAAACATGCCGGCAGATTTGGTCCGATCATGATGTCTTTGATGCCCAGCGCCAGCAGAACCAGAAGCACCAGGATCGCCTTCTGTTCATACCACGCGATATTGAACGAAAGCGGGAGGTTCTCCATTTCCACATGCAAAGCCTTCGCTAACTCCTGAGCGATCACCACAAGAGAATACGAATCATTGCACTGCCCTGCATCCAGAACCCGGGGGATGCCTTCGATATCGCCGAGACCAAGACGGTTATACCGGTACTTCGCACAGCCTGCCGTAAGAATGACCACGTCATTAGGCATCGCCTTTGCAAACTCAGTGTAATATTCACGTTCCTTGTGCCGGCCGTCGCATCCCGCCATCACGACGAAATGTCTGATCTTCCCCCGCTTCAAGAGATCAAGGATCTTTGGAGCCAGAGCAAGTACCGCGTCATGACCTGCGCCGGTCACAAGATCCCCGCACTGCAGATCGTCAGGCGGGCGGCACTTCTTTGCACAGGCAATGATCCGGGAAAAATCCTTCGAGCCGTCCGGCTTCTCCGGGATATGGACGGCGTTTGGAAAACCGACCGACCCGGTCGTAAAAATCCGGTCCCGATATGCCGGTGGCGGGGGGACAAGACAGTTGGTCGTAAACAGGATCGGGCCGTTAAATTTAGGGAACTCCTTTTTCTGGTTGGCCCAGGACGTTCCGTAGTTTCCGATAAGATGATCGAACTTCTTGAAACACGGATGGGCATGGGCGACCAGCATCTCGCCGTGAGTATACACATCCACCCCGGTCCCGCGGGTCTGGCGAAGCAGCAGAAACAGGTCGCGAAGATCGTGACCAGTCACAAGGATGCCGGGATTTTTCCCGACCCGGCCGCTCACCGTCGTGATCCCGGTCGGACCGTAGCGTTTGTTCGCCGACTCGAGAAGTGCGAGCACACTCGCTCCGACCTTCCCGCATTCCATGACCAGCGCCACACGCTCCCCAAACGAGTGCTTCTCGAAGCGGGAAGCCAGACCCTTATAGATGAAGTTCACGATTGCCGGATCGGTCATTCCAAGCACCTCGGCATGCGAGTAGTAGGCGGCGATGCCTTTCAGATCGAACAACAGGAGGGAAAACAGGGACCGCTCGTTGTCGTCCTCGATGGAGCGAAGCCCGATCCCTCCGCCAAGTGTGACGATCTCCTCTCTGGATTTCGGGATCCAGGAACACGCCGGCGGCTCTCCCGGGACCGGCGGGTAGGCATCACGACACGCGATCGCCGCGTCCAGATGTGCGGCGAATCTGGATTCATCGAAGTTGACGTTCATCAGGCTCGCAAACAATGCCTCGATCACCAGCCGATCCTGCTCCGGTTTCTCCGGCGGGAGTTTCACTTCCTTTGGCTGATGGATCTTCCGATAGGCGATCCCTGAGAGAACAAAGTTCACGGCATCCTGATAACAGGACGTATCGTTCGTTTTCCCGCAGACGCCTGCGGCCGTGCAGCCGAGGTTTTTGGCGGTTTCTTCGCACTGCTGACAAAACATTCTGATCTCCTCTCTGCTCAATTCATGAGCTTTCGATATGTGAGAGATGGCGCGCGAAGTATATATAGATTCACCATGGCGAAAAAATGAACGGCAAATCAAACAATTTGTTAAAAACAGCGAACAAAAAATAGATTTGAGATTCGAGCCATCACTCGGCGTGCTGATCCGAAGCACGGAACCGGGGAGCGTCAAAGAGAGGCGTATCGAAGAGATCCACCGGTCCGGAAAGCCTTCCGTCACATAGCGAAAAACCGAGTCCGACCACCGGGATGACGGTTGTCCGAACATTCGACGAATCGCAGAGACTCACAGGGCATACGCCCTGCTGGTTTACACCGCGGCGAGCGAACCTCTCGCAGAACGCCGCAACGGACGGGAACTCGCCCTCGGCACGTGCGAGGAGGAGAACGCCGTCCGCGATACAGGCATCGTCAGAGTCCCGTCCGGGGGTCAGGACCTCGCCCCATGGCATGACGTCTGAACCGGCGAGAAACAGCAGAAACGGCTCGTTTGCCCGCTCCGGGATCGTCATCCGGCAGACCGACACCGGGGCGGCATCGCAGAACAGGTGCCGTTTTTGTGCGAGCTCCTCGGCTGCGGAGAAGACCGCGGCGATAAGCGTGTCCGGCAGGACGTCCGGATCATGGACCGCGACCAGGACCAGCCGGTCGGCAGTGTGGGTCACGAACGAGTCGGTGAGGATCCCGCCTTCCGCCTTTTTGAGCATCTTTGCCGCCGTCTGGAGGATGTCGGGGAAGACCCGGGTCGTTCCGCATACCCCGCCGACCGGCTTTGCAAAGACCGAGACTGTCGTGTGCATGTTCAGCGAATCGCCTCGATTTTCGCGATCATCCCTTTACTGCCGACATACACGGGCGTCCTCTGGTGGACCTTTGTTGGGACGATCTCCAGGGTCGAAGACTCGCCGTTCGAGACTGCCCCTCCTGCCTGGACCGCGAGGAAACCGATCGGATTGATCTCGAAGACCAGCCGGAGTTTTCCGGAAGCGGACTTCTTCGTCGCCGGATAGGCATACACGCCACCGTACTCCAGAATCTGGTGGAAGTCGGCCACGAAAGAGCCGGAGTACCGGTTCTTTCCGCCTTCGCATTCGATCTCATTCATGTACTGAATGTGTTTCTCGGTCCACTCGGGCCGCAGACCGCCGCTTCCGCAGAGCGTTCCTTCCGGGATCCTCACATTCTCTTTTAAGAGAACGTAGGTGCCGTCCTCATTCATCGCAAAAATCGAGACCCCGTTTCCAAGCGAGATCGTCAGCGTCGTCAGCGGGCCATACAGCATATAGAATGCGGCGCGAAGCTGGTTCCCCGCCTGAAGAATATCGCCTTCATAGACCCCGACGATCGTCCCGACGGTCAGATTTACCTTGATCAGCGAGGAGCCGTCGAGGGGGTCCATCACGACCGAATATTTTGCAGAAGGAGACATCACGGTGATATCCTCCTGCTCTTCGGAAGCAACGGCACGGACTAACCCGCTTTCCTGGAGAACGGACGTGATCCGGGTATCCGCCCAGGTGTCCATCTCGGCCTGATCCTCGCCGGAAGAGTTCGTGGAGCCCGCATAATTCTGGTTGCTTATAAACGCGGAACGGATCGGTCCTGCCTGATCCACGATCATCATGATTATTTTTCCCAAATCCTCAGGGGCATGTGAGGCGGAAAGATACTCCTGCAAGGTTTTCATAGTATCTATGATATGCGTGCTGGAGGCAAAAAAACGTATCCTGAACGAAGGAACGAAACCAAAAAGTGTGCTTCTCGCCCGGGGGATCGAGATCTGTGGAAAGAAAAAAAAATGCCGCCGGGTTGTCAGGACACGGTCCTGAGGCGGCAGAAATGGGCCTGGCTTATGCCAGCACTTCGGAGACAACGACGGACCACTCGCCGTCGCAGATCACATTGAGTAGATAGTTGCCGGACTTGGTGATTGGGACAACGAGCGTGTCATTGTAGGTTCCAAGGTGGTAGGCAAGCGGCTCTTCGAAGGTGTTCGTTTTGTCCATGACCGGGTTGCCGTCATAATCCATCAGGCAGACTCCAATTGCGGTGTTGTTCGTCGCTTTGATCGCAAAGGAGACGTTGCCTTCATTGATCATGAAGAAAGGCGTGGCTGCATTCCCGATACCGGTAAAGGTCTGGGGCGGGACGCCGTCGATCTGCTGCGGGAAGGCAAACTCTGCTTTCCAGTCGCCGGTTGCATTGATCACCAGCGTCGGATTGGCGTCGGTCAGCAGAGCATAGGTCCAGACCCATCCGTCTGCGGTTTTGGCAGCTGCTACCGCGGCGTCGGTGTATCTTCCCTCAATAAAGGTTTCTGTCTCTTTCGTTTCAACAGAGACGGCGGTGATATTGGCCTGGGTTATGGTGACAGTATAAACGCCGGCAGGGAGTTCGGTTGCGATGCTTTCGTTTCCGGTCCCGGAAAACGAGGTGCCGGGCGTTGTAGTGGGGGTTCCAACGCAGCCTGCCGTGATGACCAGGCCGACAAGGGCCAGAGCCAGCAGAAGCGCCGGAAATGTGAAGGTCTTTCTCATAGCGAGTATATCTGCTGGAAGAATATTTTAGAGTTTTGGAAATAATCTCCTGCCTTGGAGTGGCAAAAGATGTGGTAATAATGCATTTTAGGTGAAAAACGGGAAGATCCCGTTTTTAGACCCCGGCAGGAGTGGTATCTCCGTCTGTATCCGGCGATTGGAGTGATTCATCGAATTCTGTTGGATCTTCGGTGTTCCTGAACCATGCTGCTATGTCCTCACTGACAGTGTCGGTCTCCTCGATCTCAATTAGATCATCTCTGAAGAAAGGACTCAATTCAGCATGTTCAGGGAGTTCCTGCTGAGTTGTGATACTGACATGCAGGATGTGGACATCCCCATTGAATGGATTTTGCGCAGTAACACTGATCTCCTCCTCGTCGATTGCAGCGACGGGAATGATCAGACACATTGCTGCACACAATAGTGCCAGTATTTTAGAGAGAGTATTCATGATGTGTGGTTCCTGAGTGTTTACTGATTGTTTATTTGGTGTTTATTTACCGGTCTCCCGGCAATACTATTATTCAACGTACTTGTAAATAATCTTTTACATTTTGTTTTGTAAAATAGATATTTGTCGGAGCAGCCGTCCGTCAAAAAACACCGGACAAAGTGCCGTGATGAAGGAAATCATTGCCGTGAAAAGAGGGCTCAAATGGGGAAAATCAGCTGAAAATACGATTCGGCAGAAGAGCAATGCGAGGGAAGGGATTCGAACCCTTGAACTCCTAGAGACAGGGTCCTAAACCCTGCGCCGTTAACCTGGCTTGGCAACCCTCGCAATTTTGACTGTAACATATTGACAGGAAAGGAAAAATAACCTTCGCATTAATCTAGGTGGATGAACAATAGTATTCTATGGTAGTTCAGCACACATGCGGCTTTAAACGCGAGATATTCTGTCGGGAGTGCGGCACCGAACTGACCCTGGACACGCGGGGAAAACTCTACTGTCCCCGGTGCGGCCGGCGGCTTGCGATCCTCTGCCCCCACTGCGGAAAACTCTGGTAGAAACGGCCCTTACGCGGCCGGACCGTTGAGCCATTCCATATACTTTTCCCGGATCAGGTCGACCTCTTCTCTTGTCAGGTCGAGCTGCCCGGTATGGGAAAGATACCGTTCCACTTCTTTTATGAGCACCTCGGCCTCGGAGAAATCGTCCACCTCCAGATACACTGGCACATTCCGCACCGAGATCACTTCCCCGCAGACCGGGCAGAGCTTCCACTTTCCGTAATAGTCGGTGTAGGTAAACTGATGACAGCCTGGGCAGCGGATCACCCGATAGGTATTCATAGATAGTAATTGATGATTGGTGCAGAGAGTCAAAAAGATTCCCCCGACATCTAAACCCGTGCTTTTATTATCCGGCAGGTAAATATGAAGAGTCTATGTCAGTTCAGGTAACGGGAATTTCCGGAATCCCGCTCATTCAGAAAGGCGATGATCTCCCGGCAATAATCTGCAGAAATACCACCTTCGAAGACGAAGATATCCTTTGTATAGCATCAACGATCGTTTCGAAAGCAAAAGGGTATACCCGCGCTCTCGCAGATATCACCCCTTCGCCGGATGCCCTGCGGATCTCCGGCCTCACCAAAGAAGATCCCCGGTTCATCCAGGCGATCCTGGATTCGTCCACCGAGATCATACAGGAGTATCCTTTTATCCTCTCCGAAGTCCCCTGCGGCCATGTAGGTGTGCGCGCCGGTGTGGACAATAGTAATATTGAAGGCGAAAATATCATCATCCTTCCAAAAGACCCCTCGGCCGAATGCAGAGAGATCAGAGAATCGATCAAAAAGATCACGGGAAAGAATGTCGGCGTTATTGTGACCGACACCTGCGGAAGGGCATTCCGCCGCGGTCAGTGCGGAAACGCAATCGGCTGGGCAGGAATGACCGCGATCCGTGACTTCCGCGGCGACCATGACCTGTTCGGTCTGGAACTCGAGATCACGGAAGAGGCGGTCGTCGATGAGATCGCCGCATTCTCCAACTTCATTATGGGAGAGAGCAACAACGGGATCCCGGCCGTGAAGTTTTCCGGCTGCGGCACCTGGAAAGGCCATGACTCGCTCTACTTCACCAAAGAAGAAGACCTGATCAGAAAGGCTATGAAACGATAAATGAAGGTCATTCTCGCAATGGACCTGATGGACGGGTATGTCGTCCACGGGAAAAGCGGCAACCGGGATCAGTACAAGCCCCTGACCTGGGGGCTTTCCCCCTCGGCCGAGCCGCTGTCGTATCTTTCGGTGATGAAGCCGAAGTACGCATACGTGGCCGATCTCGACCGGATCGGGATGTGCGGCGATCACACCGAGACGATCCTGCGACTCGCATCGATCCCGGAGAAGCTCTGGGTCGACAGGGGATGCAGTATCCCGGAGGAGTATCTCCCGGGGGTTGCGAACATCGTCGGGACGGAAACGGCTGATGCTCCTTTCGAAGAGTTCACCGGCGGATATCTCAGTGTCGATGTAAAGGACGGAAAGGTCATCCCCGACGGGCTTGACCCGGTCGAGGTGATCCGCGAGGCCGACAAATACGCGTTTGACGGGATCATTCTCCTGAACATCTCCTCGGTCGGTACCGAATCCGGGATCAATGTGGATTTTGCACAGCGGATCCGGGCGGCAACGAAAAAAACGCTCCTCTACGGAGGAGGGGTGAACACGATTGAAGATCTTCGCACCCTCTGCGATGCGGGATATGACGGCGTGATCATCTCGACTTCCGTTCACAAAGGAAAGATCCCGCTGGAAATCATGCAGGAGGGAACATTTTGCTGATCACCCTTGAGGGGATCGACGGAGCGGGAAAATCCACGCTCTATGAAGGTCTCAAAACACGGCTCCAGGATCTCGAACCTGTCTTCACCAAAGAGCCGGGCAGCCCTCTCGTGAATTCGGCGGTCCGTCGTGAGATCGGGGCGAACAGGGATCCGTTCGCGGAGGCCACGCTTTTTGTTGCGGACCATGCGGCCCATCTGGCTCAGGTCGTGCTTCCGGCGCTCGAAGAAAAGAAACCGGTCATCTCCGACCGATACTCAGACAGCAGGTTTGCCTACCAGCAGGTCTCGCTCGTTGGGGTCGTGCCGGATCCAAAAGCATGGCTCACCGCGGTACATGCAGGCTGGTCGGTCCGTCCCGATCTGACGATCCTTCTTTTGATCTCTCCCGAAACGGCAATGAACCGGCTTCACGGGAGACCTGGAAAGGAGCACTTCGAGGACCCGGCGTTTCTCGAGGAAGTCCAGAAACGATATCTTGAACGGGTAACCGAGGACCCCGAACGCTTCCTTCTGATCGACGCCGCCCAGGAGCCGGAAACGATCCTTGACTTCGTCGAGAAGAGCATTCGGGCACTTCCCCGACAGTGACCTTTTTTCCATACGAAAGCTGATAAGAGTACAGGACGTATGTATCCCCACATGTCGGGTTTCTTTTCCGTTTACGGGATTTCCACAGGACTGCTCGTATCCGGCGACGATATAATTGACCGGGTCATCAGTTCTCTGAAAGACACCGAGGCTAAATCAATAGAAAACGGCGACATTCTGCTTTTTGCCGAGTCGCCGCTCTCCACCACCGAAGGCCGCAATATCAGGCTGGACGACATAACACCGTCCGCCGAGGCATACCGGCTTTCGGAGAAGTATCATCTCGACGCCCGGCTTGCCGAGGTCGTCATCCAGGAAAGCGATACGATCGTCGGCGGTGTCCCGGGATACCTCCTTGCCGGAAAATGGGACCTTATCCTCCCGAACGCCGGCGTGGACGAGTCAAACGCCCCGGACGGGTGGGTCACCCGCCTCCCGGCCGATCCGGAAGCAAGCGCCAAACGACTGCGTGAAGAGATCAGGGAACGGACCGGAAAAGATACCGCGGTCATCATCATCGATTCAAGGACCCATTCGATGCGCCTTGGCGTATCGGGGGTCGCCATCGGCTGCTCCGGGATCCAGCCGATCTCGGACGAGCGGGGGAAACCCGACCTTTACGGAAACAAACTGCAGGTCACAAGAAGGGCGATCGCCGACTCTCTCGCCTCGACCGCCGAACTTCTGATGGGAGAGGCCTCAGAGGGAGTCCCGGTCGTACTTGTACGCGGATACCCGTACATCAGATGCGAAAACTGCAGAATAGAGACGATATCCGCCAAAGAGGATCTCTTCCTCAATCTCGGCAAATAATTTTTTTTGTAAATTTCGTAAAAAAAAGTTACTGGGCATCAGGAACGTCACCGCTGATTGCTTCCTGGATCTGCTTCTGGAGCTGCGCTGCTTTGGTGGTCATTGCCTTCTCCTGCTTGTCGAGAGAACCTATGCGGAGTTCAAGGGAGTCGACCTTCTCTTCGAGTTCCGCTTTGACGGCAGCCTTCTGTTTCTGGATCAGAATGGATCCAACGGCTGAATAAATGACGGAATCGTCTGCCGCGGCCTCGATCTCTTCAAGAGCACGCTTCGTTTCACGGAGCGTCATCTCATACTGCATTTTCTGGGACGATACCTGCTGAAGCTGCTGCTGGATCTGCTGGAACATTCCAAGCTGCTGCTGGATCTGCGGCGGGATTCCCGCCGCCTGCTGGGGTGCTGTCATTTTTTACAACTCCAATACTTCGTGGGATACATTAACCAACCGCAACCACATATTGAGGGACGCACGAAGAGACGCCGCATCCTCCGCTTCCACCTGGAGTGTCACGGAAGAGTCGCCGCAGGTGAGCCGCACGTTGGATTTTTCCCCCGGATCGCTGACGGTTTCCGGGGCGAGAACTTCATACAGTTTTGCTGCAAACGGGGTTTCAAAGACAAAACATGCTGCGTGGTTCATACCATGACCTGCAGGACATACTGCCTTTTCTGGGTGCCGCAAAAAACGATAGGACCGTCGGCATTCTCATCATAGGTGATGGGAACATGCGGCGAAAGGTAATCGAACAACTCCTTTTCCCGGGTGAAAAACCCTTTGGCAAAGATGCCGGTACGTTCGGATTCGGTGACCTTGGTTATCAGCATGGAAAAGACGAGAGAGTCGTTGACCATCAGATCGAAGACGGGACCTTGCCGTTTTGAACCCGACAGAAAAATAACGCGGGGGTCATCCCCCCCTATATCATGAACTCCAGCTTTCCCGCGCTGAACAAACGGAAAGTCCAGAGCAAAGGCGATCTCCTTTGCCAGTTTGCGGACTTCCGGAGCCGGTTTGCGCGATGAAGTTACAATTGTCATCTGGCTTTCAGTTCTTTCGTGCCGGCTCCGCGGGCCTTGAAAAGAATACGGTGACCGCAGTAGGGGCAGCGGATGTTCGTACCGATCTCAACCAACTGTTTACAGCGGGCGCACTTATAAGCAACCATTGGGTTATACTCCTTTGGTCTCGATAGTACGAAGAACGACCTTGAGGCCGGGGGTCTGCGGAACGTAGGCGCCGCCTGCGTATTTGTATCCGCATTTTCTGCATTCCCAGATGCCGGTTCCGACACGCTTTACAGCGATCGTATCGCACATCGGGCACAGGTGCTTCGCGCGGGAGATCTTCTCGCTCTCATTGACCATCTTACGGCAGAAACGGCCGTATCTCGGACCAAAGCGTCCGGCGCTGCCGGTGACGCGTCCTTTTGCAACATGTTTACTCTTGGATGCCATTTTTTATTCCTCCAGAAATATCTAGTAATATTCGTTCTTAGTTGTTTTAATAGTATGCGTTACTCAAGTATCTTGAGCTGAGCATCGCCTTTCGCCGCAGCGTTCGCCAGATTGAAGAACTCTTCCTGCATGCCGGCAGGGATCGTCACGACGCAGATCCAGGACCCGTCGTTCTGCCACTCGTTTTTATCCATAGTGACATACGCCGCGCTGGAGATGGAGGCATACGCTTTTGCCGCAAAGTCCATCGGGAATTTGGTGGCGATACGCCGTTCCTCGAACCGGATCGGAAGGATCGGGCGGAGCGCTTTTACGGCCTCCTTGACCAGATCGTCCACGGACTTGAAGGGATCGTAGTTTATGCGGACCTGATCCAGCGCCATCTCGATACGCATGACTGGATGCGGGAGACCGGTCTGCGGGTTCACGGCGTTTCGTGCGATGAAGGTGATGACGCGTCTGCGTTTTTCTTCAATCAGGTGACGGCGCTGCTCGGTCGTCAGATGGATTTCGCCTTTGAGAATGATATGCTTTGCGATCTCGGTAAAATCGGTGGTCTTGAACGCTTTGATCAGATCTTCGTCCGGGGACTTGTCTCCGCGCGAAGCGTTCTCGTACACATACATTGCTGCAACAACATCTTCGATGTCGAGATCCTCGCCGTGCCTCATTTTGTCAGCAAGTTCGGGATCAACCAACAGTTCAAATTTCAGCCCGTGTGTCTCCAGACGGGCGGTTACTGCATCATCAAGGGAAATCATAGATTAACTCACTCCTTTTTCGCAGGAGTCGTCTTGGAAAATTTGGCAACAGCTGCCTTTACTTCATCCGCATTCAGTTTTCTAAATGCGATGGTCGATATTTTTGTTCCGTTCGCGGTCTCGCTCTCCTTTTTGGAAGAGTGCTTCTTGGAATACTCGCCCGCGATACCGATCTCGACGGTGTTCATATCGAACTTGCCTTCGGTCGCGGTGTGCAGGGCTTTAAGACCAAGCAGGACCGCTTCTTCCGCCGAGCAGGTTTCTTTGTACTCCTGTTCGAAGAGTTTGATGACCGCGGGTCTGCCGATACCGATACCGGTTGCGGAGTACTCGAGAAGGGTTCCGGACGGATCGGTCTCGAAGAGATGATACTTTGTTCCAGTCGGTGACGACTCGGCACCGGCGATCAGAAGCGCCGTACCGTAAGGGCGTGCCCCGCCGAACAGGGTGTAGCTCTGCATGTGGTCGCAAAGTTTCTTTGCCAGCGTCTCCACATCGACCGGTTCGCCGTAGCTTACCCGGTTGATCTGAGCCTCGATCCGGGCACGGTCGACAAGGATCCGGGCGTCGCCGACAAGGCCCGAGGAAGCGACACCGATGTGTTCGTCGATCCGGAAGATCTTCTCGATCGACGAGGGTTCCAGAAGACGGGAGTTGACCCGTTTGTCAACGAGAAGTACGACGCCCGTCTTGCATTTGATACCAACCGCGGTCGTTCCCCGTTTTACCGCTTCACGTGCATATTCAACCTGATACAGACGTCCGTCGGGGGAGAACATCGTGATGGCACGATCGTACCCGCCCATTTGATATTGTTGTGGCTGCATTGTTACTCCTTAATTATATCATCTCTAGTTAGATATCTATGCCCATTCTCTTTTGAGAGATTATTAACCTTCTTACCTGCGCACAAATACCCCGGATATGTGGTGTCGTCGATGCTTTCGGGAACCACCTTCTTTTATTAAAGAAAGGATCGTGCCGGATGTAGCGAGCGAGCGAAATGCCGCAGGTTCTCCGCAGACTTTGGTGACAACGGCCAAAGCGGCGATGAGGGACTGTTCGTATCCGCGGGTACATCTGGCGATCGCATACTCGCCTTCGGACCAGACGACGGCCGGGTGCATTTTTGCTGCTCCGGCGTCACCGAAAAGTGCGGAGACCGAATCCGCCATGGACCGGTACACCTCCTTTTGGGTCGGGTTCACCATGGTGATTATGCGAAACAGAACGTAACGCCGGTTTTCGCGAAGGGTCGGCGGAAGAACGCTCATGATTCCTTCCCCACGATCTCGACCGTCTTTTTCGGATAGAGTATCCCGTCAAGTGAAGAAAGAGCGGCGTTCGCTTCTTCCTTCGTCATGCCGAAGAGCTCGGCAAGCGCAGCGACTTCCTGGATGTTTCTCTGCCCAAGACAGTCGGACGCACCACTGGCGAGCAAAAGCGGGAAACAGTACTTCCGGTGGAAGGCGAGGATCTCGGCATACCGGGAAAGAGCCGCCCGCCGGGTCTTTGGATCGATGATCCGGGAGAGATCAAGAACGACTCCGGTGTTCTGCTGCGCCGCCATCTTTGCCGTGATGTGATCGAATCCGCCCTTTGGAAGATCCGCAATGCCGGTCAGAAGATGCACGCCTTTTATGGTGATCGCCGTACGATTGAAACCGTTTTCACCGGCCTGCACGAACACGACCGTGCCCGCAGGGGTTTTTCTGACGGCATCGAGGAATGCCTTCCCGGTCACTCTGCCGATCATTTTTCCTTTCAGGATCGAAACGCCGGCATACTCGGAGATTTCCTCTGAGGAGTCACAGGCAATGATCCGGGAAAAACCGCAGGAAGCGGCGGTCAGAGCAAAGCGACGAAGCGTGGTGTTTGACGAGTCATTCGCATACACGCATGCGTCTGTTATCATAATGAGAAAAAAATGAGAACCGGGTTATTTACCCTGATTCTTGTGGGAGGTAAGGCTTGGCCGGCACTTTTCAGTTCCGGTTCCGCGGTTGTGGAGACCGCGTGCCCTTCTTCCGGCGGAAGTCTTTCCACGGAACACACGTCCACGGGTGTCTGCGACCCATGCAAGGTTCTTGTCGGCGAGAACAGACGGGCTGTTTCTGTCAACAAGGATGACCTCGTAGTACTTGCTCTTTCCGTCCTGACCTACCCAGTAGGAGTTTAAAACTTCCATGTTCGGGTAGCGGGTTGCGGCGCGCTCTTCTGCGATGGACTGCAGGTTCTTGCCGGGGGTTGCTTTGCGCATTCCCATACGGTTGGTTCTGCGTCCGCGGATGTATCTCGATTTTCTGCGGCCACCGCGGCGGATGGATGCACGAACAACGATGATGCCCTGTTTTGCTTTATATCCGAGCTCCCGTGCTCTGTCGATACGGGTCGGGCGCTCAAGCCGAACAACGGCACCCTGACGGCGCCAGGTCTGCATTCTCTCCCAAAGGAGCTTCTTTACTCCGGACTCTGCGGGCTTTTTCCACGCGTCACGGACATATCCATACATTGATTTCGACATGTGTTGTTTCACCTCAGGTTCAGCCGTATCGGCTACATTCCTGTGATATACAGACCGCACCTTGATGCGGCTAGCTGTAAACTCTATATTATTGGAGCTATGTTGTATAAATACTCCGTGATGACCGAAGTGGTCTTCACTCAGGAGTGCCCTTGATCTTCTCTACAACGGAGATCCCGTCGATACGAGTCACCGGATACTGGCCGGCCTCGTCCTTTTCCGCGGACTTGACCATATCCCAGATCGTCAGAAGGGAAAGCGACACGCCGGTCAGGGCTTCCATCTCGATGCCGGTCTTCCCGTAGGTCTTCACGCGGCAGAACGCCTCGATGTACTCGTTCGTCTGTTCAAACCAGATCGTTACTCCACCGACCGGAAGAGGGTGGCACATCGGGATCAAAGCCCAGGTCTGTTTTACCGCAAGCGTCCCGGCCACCTGGGCGGTCGCAAGCACATTTCCTTTCAGAACCAGGCCTTCGGCGATGGCCGCAAGCGTCTCGGGCCGCAGATAAATCCGCCCTTTTGCGGTAGCTTCACGGGACACGTCGGGTTTTGGCGTCACATCCACCATGTGGACTTCGTTATTTTCATTCAGATGAGTAAAAACCGGCATCTTATTTCTCCTTATACAATATGTATGCAAGGTGCCTGAGTAAATCGGTTGCGATTAGACCGTCCCCGGTGTCTTCATCGGCCAGCTCCCCGGCAAGTCCCGCGGCATGCACCGCGGCGCAGGCGGCCTCGAAGGCATCCATCCGGGCAAGAAGTCCGCCGCAGACGCCTGAAAGAACATCGCCGGTTCCTCCCGTCGTCATGCCCGGAGCGCCGGACCGGTTGAACTTCACCCTGGATCCGTCCGAAATAACATCGACCGCTCCTTTCAACAGAACCGTTCCGCCGGCACGCTTCGCGGCTTCACGAACAATGATCCCCCGCTCGCCGAGTTTCTCCGGGACTGGGCAGAAGACCCGGGCAAACTCGCCTGCATGCGGCGTGTAGATCGTCTGTCCCCGTGCTTTCGGCAGAGGATTACGCAGGAGATCGGCATCCACCACCGCACGTTTCGCGGCGGAGACCACCTGCGAAGCAACCTCGAGACTTTCCGGATCGGCGCCGAGCCCGGGTCCGGCGATCACCACATCCGCATTCTCTGCCAAAGCAAGCAGACGGGTCAGATGTTCTTTGCCCACTTTGTTTCCCGGCAGTCTCTCGAGGATCAGATCCGGCATGAATCCATCAACGGGAGTTGCCACGCGGACGACGTCCGCCCCCGAACGAAGGGCGGCGGTCCCTGCAAGGAACGGCGCACCCTGATACGGCCCGCCGCCGATCACAAGCACATAGCCTGCCCATCCCTTGTGTGCCCCGGCCGGCTTTTTCGGAACGGAAAGAAGATCCCCCTTCCCGCAGAAAACCTCGGCGCCGAACGGAATCCCGATACTGTACACCTCGGCCCCTTCAGTCTTTGCGAGATGAAAAGCGATAACTCGGTCTGCCCGGCCACCCGGCGTCGGCATATCGCAGGCGAGGAACCGGCCTTTTGCCGCGTTCATCAGATCCACCAGGGAGGCATACGGTTCTCTCAGATGCAGGGATGCGCCGGTCCCAAGAAGGGCGTCCACGATGACATCGGCGGAGAAATCTTCGGCCGAACAGGAAGAAACACGTTCCACCGGACAGCCTTCCAGGGCAGAAAACGCCGCCCGTGCCTCCGGCGTTTTCGGCTCGCCGGTAAAGATCACCTTTACCGAAAATTCCTTTGCGATATGACGGGCACAGACGAACCCATCCCCCCCCGTTATTTCCCGTTCCGCAGAGGATCAGAACGGACGCGGGACACTCCGATCGAACGGCGGCGGCGAGTACGGACCCGGCGCTTTCCATGCGCTGGGCCGCGGAGATACCGTAATCATCCGCGTTATTATCAACAACCCGCATCGTCTCCGGCGAAACAACGCCGGACAACTCGAACTGAACCAGATCCCGCATCATATATGTTAGTGTGTGTGTCTCGGGTAATGATTTTTCCCCGGATACATCCCATCAGATAAGGAATGGGATTCGTTGAAGATGTCAGCCGTGCCGCAGAGATGATCCGGGAAGCGAATGCCGCGACCCTCATCTCCCATATCGACGCCGACGGGATCACCAGCGAAGCGATCATCTCGCGGGCGGTCTCCCGACTGGGCATCCCGGTAAACCCGATCTTCGTCCGCCAGCTCGAACCGATGACGATGAAGTACATCCCAAACGACGACATGCTGAAAATCTTCACCGATCTTGGCGGGGGCCAGCAGAATCTTCTGGAAGAAGCAGGGATCCCGGCAGATAAAGTCCTCATCCTTGACCACCATATAAGCCAGCCGGCACCCGGCGGGACCGAATACTTTCAGGTCAACTCTCAGTTTTACGGCGAGGAATACACAAAATGCAGCGCGGCGGGGATCACCTATCTCGTCGCAAGAAAGCTTGACCCAATAAACAAGGATCTTGCAAAACTTTCCGTTGTTGGAAACGTCGGCGATATGATGGCAAGAGAAAATCGCGGCCTGATCGGTGTTGCCAGATGGATCGCAGAAGACGGAGCCGACTTTGGACAAATAAAAATTACCCTTGGGCTGAATTGTTACGGTCTTTCAACACGACCGCTGCATGTCTGCCTCTCGAACTCTGATGACCCAATCATCCCCGGCATCTCCGGCAAACCGGGGGAGGCGGCCGCTCTCCTCTGCAGGACCGGGATCTATGAATCTCCGTCAGATCAGCGGCTCTGGGAAGAACTGTCTCCCGAGGAGGTAAAAATGCTGACGAGCGTTCTCGCCGAACAGATGATCGCAAACGGGGAAGCACCGAACGGGCTTGTTGCCGAACTCTACTTTTTCCCGGACGAGATGGAAAAGACGCCGCTCCGAAACGCCTCCGAGTATGCCACGATGCTGAACGCCTGCGGGCGGTGGACCAAACCGAAGATCGGCGAGGCGGTCTGTTTCGGCGACCGGGGACAAAAATACCGGGAAGCCGAACATATGCTCAGACATCACCGGTCCATCATCCGGGAACTCTGCGAGTACATTATCGAAAAGGGCGTGGAGGATATCGGATCCATACAGGTGATCCATACCGGAGAGAAGTATCCGGACACGATAGTTGGGATCGGCGCAGGGATGGCGCTTTCAAAACTCGACACCGATAAGCCGATCCTTGTTATGTGCAGCGTAGCAGACGAGCCGGACCTCATCAAAGTCTCGATGCGGACCTACGAAAAGGTCCTGCGCAGAGGGGTCGATCTGCAGGAGGCGCTGGTCATGGCCGCTGCCGAGGTAGGGGGAGCAGGCGGAGGGCATAATATTGCAGCAGGCGCATATATCCCCAAAGGATGCGAGAATGATTTCACCAGAAGAGTTAACGAGCTTGTCGAAGGGCAGCTTACAGCGGGTCCGAAGGATCGCTGACTTCCAGTTCGGGAGAGGCGCAGGAGAAGCCCTGTTCCCGGATCAGGTCACGTTCTCGTACTCAAACACAAAAAGGGTACGATACGTCAGCCTCGCAAAGGACAGGCTGGTCACCGTGCGGGCAAATGACGGACGATTCACACTCGGGTATCCCGGAGCGAGCGCCCTGCATGCATTTCTCCCGGCCCCTGCAAATCGTGTCGTGATCATGGAGGACGCGGTGCCTTTTGTTGCCGACGGCAAAAATGCCATGGCAAAACACGTAATTTCGAGCGACCCCAATATCCACGCAGAAGACGAGGTGTTCGTCGTCGATGAATCGGACAATCTGATAGCCACCGGGATGGCAATTCTTTCCGGAAGCGAAATGATCGGATTTAATTATGGAACAGCAGTAAAAGTTAGACAAGGAAGGAACAAAAAATGATGCCAGGAGTAAATCCCAAACAGATGAAAGCAGCGATGAAAAAGATGGGCATGAAGATGGACGAGATCGAGGACGTGACCAAAGTCGTCGTGTACACCCCGAACGGGAATTACGTCTTCGAGAATGCCCAGGTCGTCGGCATCACGATGCAGGGACAGACCTCGTATCAGCTTACGGGCGATGTTCACTTCGAAGAGGCCGAAGTCGAGATCCCCGAAACGGATGTGGAGCTTGTTGCCTCCCAGACCTCGGTGTCGCCTGACGTGGCCCGCGAAGCTCTCGTTGAGTGCAAAGGGGACATTGCCGAGGCAATTTTAAAACTGACTTCTGTATGATCGGACCAAACAGAATCATCGTCCGCGGAAACGGACGCGAGTATTATGTCAGGGCCGGTGAGGGAAAGCTCTCGACAGATCTTGGCATTATCGATCTTTCCGAGGCCGCTAATCTTGAGAGCGGAGATGTGATCCTGACCCATCTGGGGAAACCGTTCAACGTTTTCGTCCCGAAAGCAACGGACTTTTTCTCGCACGGAAAACGAACCGGTGCTCCGATGATGCCAAAAGACATCGGGATGGTCATGGCATACACGGGAATGTGTCGGCGTGACCGCGTGCTGGATGCCGGAACCGGGTCGGGGATCGCGGCCATCTTCTTCGGCGGATGTGCGGGATCGGTCGTCACCTGCGAGGCACGGCCCGAGTTTTCCAAAATAGCGGAAGGAAACATCAGGGACGCGGGGCTCGACAACGTTGAGTGCCGGGCCTGCGATGTTCTGGAGGTCGCTGACGGACCCTACGACATCGTGCATCTGGATATGCAGATCCAGCCCGAACATGTCAGGCATGCATATTCCCTGCTGAAAATCGGCGGATACTTCGCAACCTATACGCCGTTTCTCGAACAGACGTTCTGCGTGATGGATACCGCACGGGAACTGTTCGGCGAAGAGGACGTCATGACCTTCGAGTGCATGGAGCGGGAACTCACCCGAAGCAAACGGGGAACAAGGCCATCAACACGCGTTTCGCACACCGGCTACCTAACGGTCTGCCGAAAACTCTGAAATCTTTTTTTCAAAAAAGTGGGATGAGCAGGTTCGCTCTGTTCATCTCTTATTCATACTTTAGTAAGCGAAACGGTCACTCCATCCGGAGTAAGCAGTGTGGCCGAGGTGTTTCCCGTAAGAGTGAACGTATAGACGCCGAGGAGTTGAGCGTTCATGGAATATACATTGTCTGCTTCAACGATATCGGCGGAGATCGAATACTCAGAAGTACTGCTCGAGGATCCGTCTTTTATTATTTTCACATAGGCAACGTTCCCGGAGGAGGCATCATCCACGGTGATCGTGTAGGTGATGGTTGTTTGTTTCGTGCCGTTCGTATCGGTCCATACACCCGTCCAGTTACCAACTGCCTGATCAGAGGAGGAAGTTGTTGATGTCGGGACGGGGACACTTGGGGTGGTCTCGAAATAAAGACAGCCAGCAGAAGAAATCACCGCAAACAGAGACAGAATTACGAGAGATACATAAAGAAGTTTCTTATCATCCTCTATAGGATGATCTCGCCATATACGTTTTCCTTTTTTTTTCCCTTTGGGGAATATCCATATCTTTTAGGAGAACCCATACTCCTTGTATGAAATGCAGCCGATGCAGCAGGGAGGCGGTCGTGATCCAACCGTATTCAGGCCTTTCTCTCTGCGAACTCCACGCTGCAGCCGACATCACGGCAAAAGCCAAAAAAGAGATCCGGCATAGGGGGGGGTTCCCAACGGGATCGCGCCTATTTGTCGAAGAAGATCGAACGTTCCGCGGTTTTGCCCTGCGGATCTTTCTTGCCGACATGCTTTCGGCCCGGACCGATCTGCTCTTCGTAAAAGATCCAAAGGATGCCGATCTGATCCTTGAACCGGCCACGCTGGACGATACCGCACTCTTCGTGCTGGAATCCGTCTGTGCCGGCACTCAGGACCGTCTGATTGATTCCGGCAAAGGGCGGATCGCACCGTTTTCGGTGATCCCAACGGACGAGGTGTTCTGGTATGCACAGCGGCACGGATATCAGGGACCTGAGCCGAAAATTTCCGGAAACGCTGCGGAGTTCCTTGCCGGATTTACCGCTGAGCACCCCGGGACCCGCTATGCGCTGAAAAATATCCGTGATGCGTTAAAATTGGAGGATAAATGACCGAAGTAACCTGTGAATGTATCGGATGCGAGATCGTAAAAACCAAAGACCTCATCAGACAGACCGTCTGGGAAGCAAACGCCCAAGGAGTGGTCATCGGAATCTCCGGCGGGATCGATTCGGCGGTCGCCTGCTCGCTCTGCTGTAAAGCTCTCTCCCCTAAACGGGTGCTTGGCGTGAATATGCCGGTCTCATCCAACAATCCGCAGGATCATCTGGACGCGGAAGAACTCTGCCGCGGCCTCGGCGTCGAGCTGATCACGGTCCCTCTGGAAGATGTACGGGCAGCTTTCCTTGCCGCACCCCACATCACCGACACTCCGGTCCTCAGAGGAAACATCGCGGCACGCCTTCGAATGACCACATTATACAATATCGCCACGGCCCGCAGATATCTCGTCTGCGGGACCTCGAACAAAACCGAGTATATGATCGGCTACTCAACCAAATGGGGAGACTCCGCGGCCGACATCCAGCCGCTCCTTCATCTCTGGAAAAAGGACGTGTACCTCCTCGCAAAGGAACTGGGCGTCCCCGAATCGATCATCAGAAAAGCTCCGAGCGCAGGATTCTGGGAAGGTCAAAGCGACGAAGGAGAGCTCGGCATGAGTTATGCCGATCTGGACGCCGCATTGATCGAACTGGAAAAGAACGGCGGCATTCCAAACAATCCATACGAGGAGAAGGCACTCGGATTCATCCAGTGCTCGAGACACAAACGGGCACCGGCGGCAAACCGGCTCTTCACCTGAACCGAGACTACAGAATTTATGAGAATGGAGAACCAATAGGTACTAATTATGGGTGAACTTATTCACACACATGCGGTAACCGAGATACGGCGTGTTCTCGAAACCGCAGGATATGACTGTGAGATTGAAGAGGGGCCGTTCAATCTCTCGGCAGTGCGGGGTGCAAAATGCATCCTCGTCATGTGTTCTGACGACATAAATCTTCTTCAGCGCTTCGACATGACCCCCTACACGATAAACCTCGGCGGAACCAAAGTCCGCTGCGACAAGATCATTTTTACCGGCAGTTCCTATTTCCAGCCAAAGGAGTCCGATCTTTGGTCAAAGGAAAAACTCCTCAAAAATTTTGGAGATGCGGCTGCTGCACGCATCTGGAGTCTTCCGTTCGACATCGCAGGAGCCCCCAGTTATGCATACACGAACATCGGGGTCAATCAGCCGCCGATCGGCTACGACCTTGTTCTTCCGGTCAGGATCTCCGGACAGGAGGCAATTCGCGTCGCCCGTCAGCAGGGAACGACCGTCCTCCGTATGATCCCGTACTGGTATTATCACTACAAAAGCGGCGGAGAGGCAACCTACAAAGGAAAGAGCGTCTCCTTCGACGATGAAGGATCGGGCTGGATCAATGCGATCAACGATCTTCCCGGACAATTCGGTGATGTCGTTCCGCAGGAAGCTGAGCTCCCCCAGGACGCCGAAGTCATGCCGCCGGTCACCAGTCTAGATCAGGCAAAAGAGCGGATCAGATGCGATCTGATCAAAAAACTCACCCGCAGAGTCAGGATCAAGACCACCGCAGGAGATGCGATCTTTGCCGAGGAGAAGGACTTCAGGCCAAGCGATGAGAACATCGATCTGGTCTTCAAGAAAGTCTACGTCCCGGTATGGCAGGTACGAGGAAAGAAGGACATCGTGGAAGTGAACGCATACTCCGGCGAGGAGCTGACACTTCCCTCCGATGAAGGCTGCGAAGTGTTCTGAGATGATCTACGTTATAGGCGGAGGACCTGCCGGGCGGATGGTGGCGCTCCGCCTCGCCGGAGCCGGAAAAGAGGTCACCCTTCTTGAGAGAAAGGCGATCGGCGGAACCTGCATCCATGATGGATGCATGCTCGTCTGCGGACTGAACGATGTTGCCCGCAGCATCAATACCATATCTTTTTTGAAAAATTCAGGAGTTATCGACGGCAATGCATCCGTCAGGTTCCCGGACGTTATCCAGAAACTCGAAGGAGTCCAGCGGAAACTTGAGACCATCCTCGAACGGGAAACGAAAGCGGCAGGCGTCGTTATCGAGTATGATGCCGAAGCGGAGATCCGAGATGGAAAACTGTTTGTAAACGGAGAGCCGCGTGAAGCGGAGAATATCATCATCGCGACCGGAGCCGGCATCAATGTGCCGGACATTCCGGGCAGCGCCCTTCCCGGTACGTACACCGCAAAGATGCTTCGAACGATGACAACGCTCCCAAAAAAGCTCGCGATCATCGGCGGAGGCATCTCTGCAGCCGAATTCGCCTACATCTATGCGGCATTCGGATGCGAAGTGACCCTTTTCTGCAGAAGTGTTCTCCTGTCCGTCCTTCCCGAAAAGATGATGAAGGCGGTACACCGGGATCTTGCAAATGTCACGATATTATATGGACAGGTCGAGGAGATTCTCGGAAAGGATAAGGTCGAGGGAGTCAGAATGGACGGGCAGGATCTGCCTTTCGATGCGGTGCTTTTCGCGACCGGTATGAAAGCCGAGACCACACTTTTTACCGGCATGGAGAAAAATCCGGACGGTTCGATCAAAGTGAACGAACAGATGGAAACATCGATACCGGGAATATATGCCGCCGGCGATGTGACCGGCGCACCGTACTTCACCCCGGTCGCCCGCCTTCAGGGATTTGCGGCGGCAGATGCCATACTCGGACACCCGCGGACCGTGGATCTGTCTCAGATCCCGTTCACTATCGTTCTTGGTCTGGACTACACCATCTGTGCCACGAAAAAAGGAGAGGAGGGGGTAACCTTTTCTTCGCCCAACATCGCCGGACCAGAGTCGCTCTGGCATGTGGCGGACGGATCGGTCGGGTCCATGCATCTTACCGTTGGAAAAGAAGATGGACATATCCTCGGCTTTGCCACTGCCGCGCCTTCTACGAGCATTGTCGGAACGTATCTTGGATATCTGGTCCGCAAAGGAGTGACCGTACACGAGTTTTCTCCCATGCTCGAAGTCCACCCGACCCCCGACGGCATGTACTCGATGATCCGTCTCGCGGATGACGCTTTGAACAAACAGTAGTCGGCTTTATCACGTTATATTAACTATATTTACGTAATATGTCGTCCCTGGCACTATTTGACCCGGAAATTTTCCAGCTGATAAACAAAGAACACAAGCGCCAGGTTGAGGGGCTTGAGCTTATCGCTTCGGAAAACGTCGTCGCACGCGAAGTAATGGAAGCAATGGGAACCATTCTGACCAATAAATATGCAGAAGGTTATCCTGGAAAACGTTACTACGGCGGCTGCGAATTCCATGACCAGATCGAAAACCTCGCACGCGACCGGCTCTGCAAACTTTTCGGTGCAGAACACGCAAACGTCCAGCCCCACTCCGGAAGCCAGGCAAATGAAGCGGTATATCTCTCATGTCTGAAACCCGGAGACAAGATCCTCAGTCAGAGCCTGAACAACGGCGGCCACTTATCCCACGGCGACCCGGCAAATATGTCAGGGAAATGCTTCGACATCTCCTTTTACGGTGTCGATTTCGACACCGAACTTCTCGACTACGGCGTGATCGAGGAGCTCGCACGGAAAAACAAGCCCGATCTCATCGTCTGCGGAGCATCCGCATATCCGCGTGAGATCGATTTCAAAGCATTCGCAGAGATCGCAGAGGACGTCGGTGCCAGGTCGATGGCGGACATCGCCCACATCTCCGGTCTCTGCTGCACGGGACTCCACAACTCTCCGGTCGGCGTTACCACCTACACCACATCAACAACGCACAAGACCCTCCGCGGACCCCGCGGCGGCGTGATCATGTGCAATAAAGAGTATGCAAACTCGATCGACAAGGCAGTATTCCCCGGCATGCAGGGCGGACCACTTATGCACGTGATCGCCGCAAAGGCCGTTTGTTTCCGTGAAGCACTCACCGAGGACTACAAAGAATACGCCAAACAGGTCGTCAAAAACTGTAAAGTGCTTGCAGCAACTCTGGAAGACAACAACTTCCGTCTCGTTTCCGGCGGAACCGACAACCATCTCTGTCTGCTCGACCTTTCCGACCACAACATATCCGGCCAGCAGGCGGAAGTCGCTCTTGGAAAAGCCGGCATCACTGTTAACAAGAACACGATCCCAAGACAGGCGCTCTCTCCCTTCGAAACCTCCGGGATCCGGATCGGCACGCCGACCATCACGACCCGCGGCATGAAGGAAGAACAGTGTAAACAGATCGGGGACTGGATCGCCAAGGTCTTAAACCACATCGATGACGAGAAGACGATTGCCGGAGTCAAAGACGAAGTCACGTCGCTTTGCCTGAAGTATCCTCTGTATCCGGAAATTCGGACCTTATAATGGAAGTCAGCATCAAAGGGATCGGCATTGGAGGTGCCAATCCTCCCCGCCTTATGGGGGTACTCAATATCAGCCCAGAGTCCTTCTTCTCGGACTCGTTCACCCCTTACGAACTGGTAACGACCCGCGTCGAGGAGATGCGCCACGCAGGTGCCGACATCATCGACATCGGAGCACGCAGTACGGCTCTTACGGCGCCACCGATCACCGTCGCCGAGGAAAAGGAACGGGTCATCCGCACGCTGAAAAATCTGGAGGATTCAGGCGCCGTCTTTTCACTCGACACGATGTATCCTGAGGTTCTTGAGGCGGCACTCAGATACAACATCGACGCGGTGAACGATATCGGCGGACTCTCGAATGTCCGTTACGCAAAAGTTGCGGCGGACAGCGGACTTCCGGTAATCGCCATGACGGCACACAACCAGCCGGGCGACCCGACCAACATCAGTTCCACCCATGAGGCATTAAAAGAGATCATCGCCAGGGCCGAACACTACAATATCGACCAGCTGATCCTGGATCCGGGTATCGGAAAATGGGTCTTTGAACGATCAAGCGAGGCGGACTGGGAACTCTGCCGCAGATTTTCCGAACTGGAGGTATATGGATATCCGCTTCTTGCTGCGGCCTCCAGAAAAACGTTCATCGGCGACTGCCTGAATAAGCCGCCGCATGAACGACTTTACGGTTCCCTCGCTGTCCTTTATGCTCTTCTGGAAGGGGGAGCAGACATAGTGCGGGTCCATGACGTGGCTCCTTCAAAGGACATCCTGAAAGTTTTCCAGATGATGCACCCCTAAGGAGAAAAGTATCTATCATCAAAAGGCCCCAAATAGTAGTAACAATGTACTTCCACGCCTTGATTCCGTTCAAACCGGTCAACCCGAAGACCCGGCTTTCATCCGTTCTGTCCCAGGAGGAACGCGAGGAGTTTGCAAGGATAATGCTGGAAGACGTTATCCACGCAGTTAGAAGGACAGGATGCAGTGCAACGCTCCTTTGTACGTCAAAGTATGAGTGCCGGGATGCCCTTGTGGCAATACGAAAGGAGGGACTCAACGAAGCGATCAACTGGGCTCTTCCGCAGTTCCACTGCCCGGCCATGATCATCATGTCGGATCTTCCCATGGTGACGCCGGGAAGTCTTCAGCGGGTCGTCTCCACGAAAGCGGACATGGCGATCGTGCCTGGCCTCGGCGGCGGGACGAACGTGATTTTTGTCAAGAAGCCGGAAAACTTCCGTGTGGAATACTATGGATTTTCATTCAGACGGCATCTCCAGATCGCAGAAGAACTCGATCTCACCGTCGAGATTATCGACTCCATGCGGTTGTCGACCGACGTGGACGAGCCGGCGGATCTGGTCGAACTGATGATCCACGGACACGGAAATGCCCGAGAATGGTTGTATGAACACGGATTCACCCTCTCGGTGGAGGATGGACGGGTGAAGGTCCACCGGGACGGTAAGGAAGTTGTCTGATTTTATTGAAAAAGCAGAGGAGCTGGCTCTCTCCGGAAAGTTGGAGGAGGCTCTTGGAAAATATGAAGAGGCGATCGGGGAAGATCCATCGGATCCTCTCACGTATGTTGGAAAAGCCTCGGTCCTGAAGGCTCTTGGACGATATGACGAGTGTATAGTGTGTATGGAGACAGCAATCCGAATCATTCCTGAGTGGAAGGGCACGGATCCGGAAAGGATCCCGGTGTTTACTTCGATGCTGCTCGTACTCAAAGCCGAGGCCCAGCTCTATGCGGAAAAACCAGACGAAGCACTTATGACAGTGGACGCGGCAGATGGACTCAGTAACCCGGATGCCGCATCCCTCGTCGTGCGGGCCCAGGCGTATGTACAACTGAAAAACTACGAAGAGGCCGGCAACTGTCTGTATCGTGCGGAAGAGTGGTGTTTCCTGCATGACGACGCAATGCTGACCCAGATCTGGCTTTCAAAAGTTCATCTGGCAAAAGTGGCAGGCAAGCCCTTTGTTCCGCCGTATGCAGCCGAGGTGTACAAATCCGGAAACTGGCGAACACCTGTCGGAACGGCTGAGGAGCTGTTCGAGTGGGGAAACAATCTTCGGAGTGAAGGCCTGCTGTACGATGCCCTCAGATATTATGACGCCTGTCTTGCGGCCGAGCCCAAAAACCGGGCACTCGTTCTGTTCTTCAAGGGAATCATCTTTGAACAGTTGAAAAACTTTGGCGAAGCATATTCCATGTATTCGGACGCCTTGGTAGCCGGACCGGCACCCGAGGATGAAATGAAGATCCGGGTAAGATGGGCAAACGCGAAAACCCGGCGGATCTGAATACTCTTTTTTACAATCGGTTTGAAAACAGAGTCTGATAATTCTTAAAAAAACGAAACGCCCAAGTCGGAATTCGAATCCGAGTCGCAGCCGTGACAGGGCTGCATGATAGGCCACTACACTACTTGGGCAATAAACCGCACGTCAATCCCGCACAATCAAAACGAAAGAAGAAGCGCCCAAGTCGGAATTCGAATCCGAGTCGCAGCCGTGACAGGGCTGCATGATAGGCCACTACACTACTTGGGCATTGATTGCGTCTTGAAAATGGTCCCGACTCCCGGATTCGAACCGGGGACATCGCGGTAGCCGCGCAGTACGCCCGCAGGCGTTAATTTCTTTCTACAGCCGCGCACTCTACCATCTGAGTTAAGTCGG
Organism: uncultured Methanocorpusculum sp.; assembly: GCF_963667985.1. NCBI lineage: Archaea > Methanobacteriati > Methanobacteriota > Methanomicrobia > Methanomicrobiales > Methanocorpusculaceae > Methanocorpusculum > uncultured Methanocorpusculum sp. The sequence goes on from NZ_OY764081.1 coordinate 520,813, forward strand.
GATTGACTGCTTTAACTAGAAGGACCTGTAAAAATATAAACATACCGATTTGGAAAAACAGGCGGCCGAAAAACATGGAGATAAATAACCTGATAAGTGAGAAAAGTAAGAATTACTGAAACGGAAAGAACCATGAAAAACAGGGAGGGATTTTCCGTAATCGGGTGTGTGAAATGCAGGCGGATGATGGTCGCCGACCTTTCCTATGCCACCAAAACCTGCATCTGCGGGAACAAAATCGATCTTTCGAAAACAAAACTGCTTGCCGTGTGCGAATCGGCAGATGAAGCGGGCGAACTTCTCAGACGCATGCAGACGGTGAAAAACTCAGGATTCACTACTGCAAATAAGATCGGCGGACCGTTCAAAAAAGAGAGTTAGTCAAAGGGTATTGCTTCAAGAGTCGAAGCAAGTTCCCAGATTCTGGTCCGGGCGTGGATCGGCATATTTGAGTCATTGCTGACCTCATCGATCATGGACAGGGCACTTGCGGCTCTTAGACCGATCGTCTTCTTCTCATCCTGGAGAACCTTCATCGTTTCATCGGCCACGCGGCGGATATTCCGCGGAATCGTCGAATCTTCACTCATTGCACGCAGCATCATAATACACTGCTTGATCATATCTTCCGGATTTGCCATATTTAGCTCCCAACCCCAAAATCTGTAACTCATGTTAAACCTCCTCAAAAATAAAGACTCCCTTTATTCTTGAGACATTATATACTCTGAAAACCAATTTGTACAGAAGAGAAAAACAGCCATGACAAAAAAACCTGAGGATATAATGACGGAGTATCTCCTAAACGGAGCGAAAATGCTCTCCGAACTCTGTCCCAAATGCGAGGCCCCTCTTTTCGATGTGAAGGGAAAGAAAATGTGCGTGGTCTGTGCCAATACTCCAACCGAAGATACAGCGCAAAAGGAAAACGTGGATAAAGTCCAGATGATCGTGCCTAAATATGCCGCCACCGATCAGACCCCGTCACCAGCCCCGAAAAACATTCTCGAAAGCCTTGATGCCCTGATTCTCCAACTCTGCACCCGTGCCGCCGCAGAGACCGAACCGGAACGCTGCCGGACTTTAATCGAGTGCATTCGGACCGCCGCAGAAGCAAAAACCATACTCTCGAGATAATGAAGGTCGTCGGCGTTGTCGGGTATCCCGCGAGCGGGAAGGGCGAATTTTCCGTGATCGCGGGGCAACTGGGTATCCCGGTCGTGGTCATGGGAGATATGATTAGGAGAAAGGTAATCGAAAACGGACTGGAGCTGACCGATGAAAACATCGGAGCAGCCGCACGAAAACTTCGGGGCGAACTGGGTATGGACGCCGTCGCAATATTAACGGCAGAGGAGATCGCAAAAATCAACCCGAAAATCGTCGTCATCGACGGAATCAGAGGGGACGCCGAGGTGACGTACTTCAAATCCGTTTTCAGCGACTTTTCGCTTCTGGCAATCACGGCATGTTTCGAGACCCGCCTTCTCAGGATGAAAAACCGCGGGAGAAGCGATGATACGACCACACCTGAAACACTTCGCTCCCGCGACGAACGCGAGGAGTCATTTGGACTTAGCCGAGCAGTCTCTCTTGCGGACATGCGGATCGAAAACGAGTCGAGCCGCGAGGAGTTTGCCGCACGGATCCGGAGTTATCTGGAGAGCCTTGCATGAAAATCTTCTTTGCATCCTCTTCAAAAGTCTGGGAAGATCCCGCATGGGTCTCCGAGATCCCGGAGGTCGGATTCGACGGCTGGGAGATCTCGGCTGACGGAAACTACCGGCTGGATAAACCGGAGACGTTTGCCGCAGTCAAACGGGTCATCGATGAAAACGGACTTGACGTCACCGTCCATGCCCCGTTCAGCGACTTAAACCCGGCATCCATCAATATGCCCATTTGGGAAGAAACTGTTCGACAGTTTACCGTCTGCATCGAACAGGCCGCGCAGCTCACCGACACAGTGGTCCTCCACCCGGGGTATCTTTCCCCTGTGAGCAGATTCGACGAAGCTTCTGCATGGAACAACCACAAACAAGCGTGCATCCGCCTTGGAGAAGCCGCACAGAGGGTAGGTGTTACCGCGTGTCTTGAAAATATGCCGAACCTCGACGACTTTTTCTGCCGGGATCCCTACGAACAGGAAGGATTCGTCGACGGTGTGCCGGGCATGGGACTCGGGCTGGATATCGGCCACGCAAACACAACCGGCAATCTGGATGAATTCTGCAAAATCATCCTGCCAAAAGCCCACCACCTTCACATCCACGACAATCATGGAAAATACGATGAACACCTCCCTCTTGGCGGAGGCACCATAAACTGGGATAAGATCATGCCGAGAATAGTCAAGGAATACAAAGGAAAAATCATCGTTGTCGAGGGACGCAACCCGAAAGAGGGAAAGAAAAGCCTCGAGTTTTTACGGAAGTGGATCTAAATGGCCGGCGAAACACTCTTCGTGCATTTTCTCGGGACCGCCGGGGCTCTCCCAACGCCGCTTCGAAATCCGTCCTGCATAATGATCAGGCGCGGATCCGACACCCTGCTTTTTGACTGCGGAGAAGGAGCCCAGCAACAGATGATGCGGCTGAAAACCGGATTTACGGTAAATGCCGTTTTCATAACCCACTGGCATGCCGACCATTATCTGGGAATATTCGGGCTTTTTGAAACGATGGCTTTCAATGGGCGGACCGAACCGCTGACGCTTTACGGTCCGCGGGGTGTCGACTGGTTCGTAAATATCATCCATCAGCTGACTCCCAAGATCCCGTTCATGCTCTCGGCAATCGAGGTGTCCGACGGAGACGTGATTATGTTCGACGGATACTCGGTCGTCGCGTTCCGGACCTTCCATGGAATGGAAAGCATCGGATATGTTCTGGAGGAGGATATGCGTCCCGGCAGGTTCGACCGGGAAGGGGCGATCGCTTTGGGAGTAAAACCCGGACCGCTGTTCGGCAAACTCCAGAGAGGAAGCCCGGTCACCATTCTCCGCGGTGATGAAGAAGTGACCATCACTCCAGAGATGGTCATGGGAGAGAGACGGCGCGGGCGAAAAGTTGTATACACCGGAGATACGCGACCGGTCAAAAACCAGCCTGAACTTTTAGCCAATGCGGATCTTCTGATCCATGAAGCAACTTTCGATGAAGAAGAAGGAAGCGAACGTGCGAAAGAGGCCTGGCATTCGACCGCATGTGAAGCGGGACAGGTAGCTGCCCTCGTGAAACCGAAAATTCTGGCCCTTGTACATTTCAGTTCACGATACATTACTGCGGCAAACCACATCAAAGATGCAAAAGAGTATTTCAGCGGGGAAATTATTGCACCAAATGACCTGACAACGGTGGAAATCCCGTACACCGATGAATAAGCCACTAAGCTCTCTCACTGAAAAGATGCAGTATTCCCAATCTACTTAAGTTGGTGCGATTAAACAATAGAGTATGGACAGCCCATGCCAGAACCGGACAGTAAAGAACCCCTGAATATCTACTCAAAAAAAGGCACTGTGATCACAGTACTCAGTCCGATTCGAAACCGGATCCTCTACCTCTTGGCAGAGGAGGGGCCGGTCTCTTTTACGAGAATTATGGAGTACACGGGTCTTTCCAAATCCACGGTATCCGGATACGTCAACACTCTCGAAATGAAAGGTCTGATATCGGTGATACCCGACCCCAGGGATGCCAGAAAAAAGACCTACCAAATAACCGCATCACATATCGGCAATATCACGCCGAGTGCACAGACCGGAACCTCGGATTTTCGTGAACTCATAAGACAGGCATATGCAAAATACGATAAAATCGATTATAAAGAGATCATCCCCCATATCATTAAAGTAGCCCTCAGCGAAGCAGGGATCAACATCGATCCGGTCATTATGCGCGGAGGAGAGATCCTGGGACAGGCAGTCGCCGTTTATATCGTGGCCGACACTCTGGATAGAACCCTGGCAAACATCACCGAGTTCTGGAAACACTACGGTTTTGGGGAGATTAAAATTCGATCTACTGATCCTGTGCAGATTGAAGTTTATCACTGTTACGAATGTATGATCATGCCATCCGATTCCGGAAAAAGTTGTGTGATCTCCTGCGGGTTGTTCAAAGCAATATTTTCCGCATATTATAATGAAAGGGTCAATGTGGAAGAGATCCAGTGTATGACCGAGGGGCATGACTGCTGCTGCATGGAAATCATCAGACAAGATCACACATAACCTCTCAGACTCTAGAATACTTTTTTGTAAAGAGGTTTGTTTGACCGAATATGGAGGAAAAATAGAGGGAGTAACAATGGAGATCGCCAGATCCCCATCCATGAATTATTCAGCGGTTCTGCCGGCGTTTTGAACCGAGGAAAGCAGCAATTCCCGCCCCGGAGAGACCAAGAATGATCCCCGCAATTGGGACCGGGCTTTCCGCAGGTACCGAATCATCCGTGAGACCAACGAGATATCCTGCCGGAGATCCGCTAAGATAACTCCATCCGGACATAACAACGCGGCCGGTAGAGACCGGAGCAACCGAGTTGAACTGGCCGGAAACCTCGGGATAAGCAACCTCCATAAGTGCCCATGAAGAGGTTATGGTCATCCAAAGCGGAGCATTCCAGCCAGTTCCGGCAATCAGGTAATCATCCCCAAGTTTGGCAACGCCATATGGGACGGCGCCGCGCAACTCCTTTTCCCATGTGACCGTTCCGTTGGACGAGATCATCGACCCCCAGATAATCCCATACGCAGTAGAAAGATTGTACGGCGACGTGGTACCGGCAACGAAGTATCCTCCGTCTTCTCCGTCACAGAGGACATAAGCGGTACTTCCAGGACCGTAGTACTCCGGCTGTGTGCTGTTGGTCTTGATAACCGTATTCCAGACGACCATGCCTCCGCTTGTTAATTTCATGATCCAGGCTTCATCGCTTACTACAGATACGTTGGATGTTGTTCCGCCGACCAGAACATAGGTCCCGTCGTCATTTTTCATCATTGAAACAGGGATCCTTCCTTCCGGAAGAGAGAGCTGATCGTTTGCAGGAGTACCGTCACTCAACAAAAAACTCTGGGTAAAACCTGTGTCAGTCTCCCAGAACCAGCCGGCAAACTTGATCGTATCTCCATTGATCACAACCGGCTGAATCCCTGCGCCGATACCTGTCAGAGGGATTTCATAGATGACCTTCCCTGTCTGATCCGCACGGCAGAGATAGGTATCGGCGTTAAGGGCGGTCACATAGATGCAGCCGCCGTCCGACAAGGTCGTGATCGAACGAAACTCAAGGCCGGTGACATTGGTTGACCAGATTTCATTTCCTTTTGAATTGGTTTTCATGAGGGAGAGAAAACCATCATGGAGGATACCAAGATAATAGCCGCCGTCATTCGCTGCAGCCACAGATAGGATATCAGTATAGTAATCTCCTATATCATAAGTTAGATTCAAATCTTCGGTGACCGCCGCCTGACCTGCACCGCAGAAAATACCTGCTGCAAGAAGGAGAAGGAGAACCGCAATTATTCGTCGGGACATAAGAGTATATTTCACGTTCCTTGTTAGTATCTTTTGTCGTTGTCCCTGCAACACACCCCCTTCATTAATGATAATAGAGAACAAACCTTAACTCCGCGTGAAAGCAGAATTCGACGGAACCCAGGTAATCGCCCCATCCGAAGCTCTCTCTCTGTATGAGCAGAGCGGCTACGGACGGCCGGACAAATCAGGAATCCTCCGCCTCGACCCAAAAGAAGCACTCTATCTGATGGCACGGGGTAAAATCGAGATCACCGGACTCTTATTTGATCAACTCCTGGTAGAATGCGCGAAAAAACCCGGCTTTTTACGAAACTTCGTTGTGTACCGGGATATCAGGGAACGCGGGTATGTTGTGACAACCGGCCCTCAGGACTTTCGGGTTTTCCCACGTGGCCTTCGACCCGGAAAAGGGCAGTCACGGTATCTTATGCGCGTGCTCTCTGAAAGAGACATGGTCGACCTCGCGGCAGTCATCAAAGATGCCGCAGCCTCGGCAAACATGCGGAAACAGTTTGTTCTGGCCGTCCTGGACGACGAACATGAACTCACATATTACGAGGTACGGATCGGCACGCCAAAACCCGTTGAACAAACGGAACTCCCAACCGGTATTCGTGCAAAGCTTGCCGGCATCCCCTCGTATGTGACGGAAGAAGGAACCGGCATCACCGAGACGCTGAAAAATCTCTGGCTTGGGACGATGCTGGATGGGGTCAGACTGTTCCTATCGCCTCTCGAAACCGCGTGGCTTTTGGAGAGCGGACATCTTGAAACGGAACCTTTCATGACCGCGGAAGAATACATCGATCTTGCCGCATCAGCCGACGGCGAGTTTATGGACAAACTCGCCCTGTACCGGTACCTGAAAGCTCTTGGATTCTTCCCAAGGTCAGGATACAAGTACGGCCACCACTTCCGCGTATACACGCAAAGCGGCAAACACTCCGAGATGCTGGCCCATGCCGTTCCTTTTGGAACACTCATGTCCATGAGTGCAATCTCCAGGTCCGTGCGTCTGGCTCACAGCGTCAGGAAAAAGATGTTGTTTGCCTCCATCTCCGGTACAGAGATCACCGAAGTCGAATTCGCCAGAATGAAAATGTGATGGGAAACATATGGCAGAACAAATAAACCCCTGGTCAAGCACACCTAAAGTCGATATCAACAGACTCTTTGAAGAATTCGGTATCGAATCGTTTGCTTCCCAGAAAAAACTCCTGGAAGATCAGCCCGTCTTCATCAGAAGAGATATCGTTGCCGGTCACCGCGGCTACGAGGCGATATCCGAAGCAATACGAATGAAAAAACCGTTCCATGTCCTAACCGGGTTCATGCCCTCAGGACACCCGCACTTTGGACACCTGATGGTGATGAAAGAGGTCGTCTGGCATATCAATCAGGGCGGACGCGGATTCATTTCTATGGCGGACAGAGAGGCACACGCGGTCCGCGGCCTCTCCTGGGACATCTGCGACAAATACGCACGTGAATATATGGAATGCCTCTATGCTCTCGGATTCAAAGGCGAGATCTACTCCCAGCGTAAAAACAATACTCTCAAAGATCTGGCATTCGAGGCGGCAACAAAGATAAATTTCTCCGAGCTCTCGGCAATATACGGATTTGGCCCGGAGACGGAACTTGCCCATGCGATGAGCGTTGCCATGCAGGTGGGAGACATCCTCTATCCCCAGCTCGTTGGAGGGATAGCCCCAACAGTCGTTCCAGTCGGAATCGATCAGGATCCGCATATCAGGCTGACACGCGATGTCACCAAAGCCCTGCGGATGTTCCTTGTCGAGGACAGAGGTTCGCATATCAGCATCCGGGTGAAAAAAGCAACCCCTGAAGCGATCGATGCGGTCGCAAAACGCTTCAAGGGTGCGAAAAAATACGAAGGACACATCGATCTTCCAGCAGGATATACCGTCGACGCAGTCGATGAGATCGTCCGGTCCATCGAACAGGAATTCGGCGGCTTTGGATTCATGCTGCCGTCTTCAACCTACCACAGTTTCCTGCAGGGCCTGCAGGGAGGAAAGATGTCATCCTCGGTCCCTGACAGTCTTTTCTGGTTCGATGACACGGAAAAGGATGCAAAGAAGAAGATCATGGGCGCTCTTACCGGCGGCAGACAGACGCTGGAAGAACAGAAAAAACTCGGCGGCGAACCGGAAAAATGCTCAATCTATCAGCTCAACAAATTCCACATGCAGGAAGACGATAAGGAACTCGCAAAGATGTGTGAAGCCTGTAAAGCGGGCGAACTGATGTGCGGAACCTGTAAGAAGGAAACACTGGAGCGTGTTCTCACCTTCCTCAAAGAATTCAAAGAAAAACGTGCTGAAGTATCTCACATGGTGGAGTGGTAACGTATGGATCTCACAATAAATGAGAAAAGGGTTCTTGCAGCCCTCAATGGATCCGGGCCTAAGGCTGCGGAAATACTTGCAGAAAAGATGGAGGCCACACGTGAATCGGTGATCCAGTGGGCCCACCTCTGCGCGGACAAGGGTCTTGTCACCCTCGAAAAAACAGTTACAGAGCAGGCAGAACTCACGGAAGAAGGAGAGAAATATGCGAAAGAAGGACTTCCGGAACGGCAGATCCTAAATAGCATAGACGGCTCTGTTCCGCTTGCCGAGCTGATCAAAAACCCGCTTTCCAAGATTGCGATCGGCTGGCTGAGAAAGAAGAACTGGATAACGATCAAAGACGGGATCGTATCCGTTAATGAGAATATCACCGTCGGCGAGGATGAACTGGCGCTGAAAAATCCGGTTCCGGGCACACCAGCCTGCAAAGAACTGGCAAAACGCGGACTGGTTGAAACGGTGGAAAACACATCATGGAAGATCGGTTTGACTCTGGAAGGTGAAAAAATCGCCAAAGAAGGTCTTGATCTGAGAGAAGAGGTTGCCACCCTCACGCGTGAGCAGATCCTCTCCGGCGAATGGAAGAATCTGCCGCTTCGAAGATACAGCATCGACAAGCTCCCGAAAAAGATCTACGGCGGCCGGGTCCACCCGAACCAGCAGATCCTGGATGAGATCCGCGATCTCCTCTTCGAGATGGGATTCACCGAGTTCCACGGATCCATCGTCCAGAACTCATTCTGGAACTTCGATTCCCTATATCAGCCGCAGGATCATCCCGCACGCGAGATGCAGGACACGTTCCACCTGGCTGAAGAGCTGCCGCTTCCAAACGGATGGGAAAAGATCAGAGATATCCACAAATTCGGCGGAGACACCGGTTCTACCGGCTGGGGCGGAGAGTGGAGTCCGGACGTTGGAAAGAAATGTGTTCTGAGAACGCACTCCACCTCGCTGTCGATTCAGTACCTCGCCGAGCACCCGAACCCGCCGCTGAAGGCATTTTCCATCTCCCGTGTCTACCGAAGGGAAACGATCGATCCGACCCATCTGCCGGAGTTTGAACAGCTGGAAGGTATCGTAATGGACAAGGACCTTCACTTCGGTCACCTTCTCGGATTTTTCAAGGAGTTCTTCGGCAGAATGGGATTCGAAGAGGTCAGATTCCGCCCGGGATACTTCCCCTACACCGAACCGTCGGTCGAACCGGAGGTCTGGGTCGACGGGCTTGGCTGGGTCGAGCTTGGAGGAGCCGGTATCTTCCGAAAAGAAGTCACGGCACCCTGGGGAATCGACTGTCCGGTCCTCGCCTGGGGACTCGGAGTTTCCCGGGTCTCCATGCTGAGAATGGGTCTCAAAGATCTCCGTCAGCTGTATAAGAGCGATATTGACTGGATACGCTCCAGTCCGGTAAGGAGGGGCTAACAATGCCAATAGTAAAACTCAATAATGAATATCTGACACGCCTGACTGGTACGGATATAGAAACAATCCGCGCAAGCCTTCCCATGATGGGATCCGAGGTGGAACGCGAGGATGAAGAACAGACGGATGCCCAGTTCTTCCCGAACCGTCCGGATCTTTACAGTGCTGAAGGTACGGCACGTGCTCTTCGCGGATATCTGGGAATTGAAACTGGCCTTCCGACATACGAAGTCAAACCGTCCGGCCTATCCTTCAGCGTGGATCCGAACCTGGCAAACATCCGGCCGTATCTTGGATCTGCAGTCATCAGAAATGTCCATATGGACAATGCGATGATCGAATCCCTGATGGGCCTGCAGGAGTCCCTCCACTGGGCAGTCGGCCGCGGCCGCAAGAAGGTTGCGATCGGCGTACACGATCTCGACCGAATCGAAGCACCGTTCTCCTACATCGCGGCAGACCGGAAAACAACATTCGTTCCGCTCGATTACGATGTAGAAATGACGATGGAAGAGATCCTTGCCGAGCATCCGAAAGGAAAAGCCTATGCAAAGATCGTGGAAGAGTTCGAGAAATTCCCGATGATCACCGATGCGAAAGGCAGAGTCTGTTCCTTCCCCCCAATCATCAATGGTGAATTGACCAGAGTTACGGAGGATACGCAGAATATTCTTCTGGATGTTACCGGAATCGAACCGCGTGCAGTCGGAATTGCAGTAAAAATCCTTTGTGCAGCATTCGTCGAGATGGGGGCCACAGTCGAATCAGTGGAGATTGATGGTGTTGTCTCGCCAGATCTTCGTCCGGAAAAGCGGATCGTTTCCGTCTCCGAATGCAGCAAACTCACCGGCATCCCTATGACCGCATCCCAGATGACCGAACTTCTTATGAAGATGCGGTTCGGCGCCGAGGTGGTTGATGAGGACACCGTTTCCGTCGAAATCCCCTGTTATCGGGCCGATATCATGCATGATCATGATGTGTATGAAGATGCGGCGATTGCCTATGGATATGATAAGATCGAGACGAGTCTGCCGCCGAGCTTCACTGTCGGAAAACCGCACCCGGTCCAGAAACTCTACAGTCTCGTCAGAAATATTATGGTCGGCCTGTCGTATATCGAGAACACGCCGTTCACGCTGACAAGCGGAGATGTCTCCTACAATCTGATGCACAGACCGGAGAACCCGGCAGCTCTGCATGTTCTTCACCCGATCAGCGAGGATCAGACGATTATTCGAACCGACATCCTGCCGCTTCTGATGGAATCACTCTCGATCAACCGTTCCCGCGAACTTCCGCAGAGGATCTTTGCATGCGGCGACGTGGTGGAGAATCTGGTCACCTATCCGAAGATGGCGGCGGCTTCTATCCACACAGCTGCGGACTTCTCGGAAATTTACGCGGTGATGGATGCATTCTGCCGGATGATGTCAATCGAGTATGAGGTGCGTGATTCTGCAGACGAAGCATTTATTCCCGGACGACGCGGAGATATCTATGTGTCCAGCAAGAAGATAGGTGTCTTTGGCGAGATCAATCCCGATGTGCTCGTCGGATTCGGACTTGAACATCAAGCCGTCGCCTTCGAGATGGATCTGAGAGAGTTCGTCTCAAGCGAGTAATCACTTTAAGATAAGAATCACTCCTCTTTTTTCTCCCGCATCTGAGCTGGAAGCCCTGTGATGGAGATTCAACTCATAATTTATTTACTTATGTAAGTTAAACTATGTGTAACAATGAAACAGGTACGAATACTTCTGATTTTCCTGCTGGTCCTTGCCGTTTTTTCCGGTACTGCCCTTGGATGGACCCCGGTGACCATCACCGATGACGCGGGCTTTGAATCTACAATCGAGACACAGCCTGAAACCATCGTCTCTCTTGCTCCAACAAACACAGAGATAATCTTTGCTCTCGGACTTGGGGACAAGGTCGTGGGTGTCACTGAATACTGCAACTACCCGGAAGAGGCTTTGACAAAACCAAAAATGGGTGGATATTCTACCATTAATGTGGAAAAAATCGTTGCAGCAAATCCAGATATCATCTTTGCGAATCCAAAGAACGGACAGGAAAATATTGATTCTCTCCGCCAGCTTGGATACACGGTCATCGTAATCCAGTCTGACAGTGTGGAAGGGACGTATGATGCGATTCGAATGATCGGAACATGTACCGGTACAACCTCTGAGACAGAGTCCATCATATCGGACATGCAGATCCGTATTCAGGCAATAACAGATAAACTCACAGACGTGACTGAAAAACCAACGGTTATGCACGCAATGAGTGTCGAGTCGTTTTGGGTTTCAGGTTCGAATACATTCCAGAACGAACTGATCACACTTGCAGGCGGAACCAATGCCTTTTCCGACGTGCAAGGCTGGGGAGTAATAACTCTGGAAAAACTGCTCACAACCGATCCGGAAATCATTCTGGTTGACTCGGGTTCAAAGATGGGAACTACCGGCGAAAACACACTGCAGAAAGCTTTCCTAACCGAACCGCAGCTCAGCGGTATTACTGCAGTAAAGAACAAGGCAGTTTATGTCATGGATTCTGATACCTTCGATAGAGGGGGACCAAGAATCGTTATCTCTTTAGAGCAGCTTGCACAGATCCTTCATCCGGAAATCTTCGGTGAATACGCTGAACCTGGATCGACGGTAGCTTCCCCCGGGTTTGGAGCAATACTGATAATTGCCGGTCTTATCGGTGGTCTCTTCGTCTACAGACGGATATGAACAGACATCAAATCACACACCTTTATTTTACTTAACACAAACAATACATACACAGTTATGCTTCGCCACCCCGTTCTTCTCCTACCCGTGCTTCTCATCGTTCTGCTGATAAGCATTGTACTCACCACCTGCATTGGAGTGTCGGGGTTTTCTCTTCTCACCTTCGACTCGGAGATGATTCGGAAACTGATTTTTGAAGTTAGGCTCCCGCGGGTGATCGGAGCACTTCTAGTGGGAGGAGGGCTTGCCGCCACCGGCTGCGTGATGCAGGGACTGTTTAGAAATCCGATGGCAGACCCTTATATCATTGGAACTTCGACCGGCGGCGCTCTTGGAGCAGCATGTGCGATTGTTTTTCTCGGCGGATTACTCATGCCGCTCTTTGCCTTTATCGGAGCGGCCGCATCAACGATCACCGTGTATCTCATCTCGCAAAGAAACGGCCGGATGGCAGTCGAAACCCTGCTCTTGTCGGGAATCGCAGTTTCGCTTTTCCTTTCCGCCATGCTTTCCTTTATTATGTACCTTTCGGGAAACAGCCTTCACCAGATCATGTTCTGGATGATGGGCGGATTCTGGAACATGTACTGGGAAGATGTAGGACTCGCGCTCTTAATTCCGGCGGCAGCAGTGATTCTCTACCTCTTTTCTCGTGATCTGAACGTTATGGCGCTTGGAGAGGAGGAGGCGATTCATCTCGGCGTCAACACGGAGCGAACCAAAAAAATTCTGCTCATGGTCGCCACATTTATTACCGCCATCGCAGTATCCATATCGGGCTGCATTGGATTTATCGGACTCATAATTCCCCACATTATGCGGATCTTCACCGGCCCAGACCACATAATCCTTCTTCCGGCATCCGTGCTGGCTGGATCCATACTTCTCATGTGGGCCGACACCTTTGCCAGAACACTTCCCGTCGAAATCCCCGTTGGGATCGTTACCGCATTTCTTGGCGCTCCGTTCTTTATATACCTGCTTCGCCGGAGGACACGGGTATGACGCCAACGATTTCGGCAGACAATATTTCTGTGAGATACGGGGACCATCGTGTTATCGAACAGTTCTCTCTCGCCGTCGATCAGGGCGGATTCATCGGGATCCTCGGGCCGAACGGATGCGGCAAGACAACATTTCTGCGTGCCCTGTCCAGAATATTGAAACCGGATCAGGGAGCGGTTTTCATTGAAGGACTGGATGCAGAATCATACGATTCCCGCACGCTCGCAAAAACGATCGGATGCGTCGGGCAGGAAACAGACGTCGCATTTCCATTCACGGTACGGGAGATCGTTCTTATGGGCAGATATCCGCATATTGGAAAACTCGCCCCATTATCTCCAAAAGATCTGGCTATCGCCGATGAAGCGATGAAAACCACAAACACGCTTCATCTCGCAGATAGGCTGATAACCGAGGTTTCGGGCGGGGAACGACAGCGTGTCCTGATTGCAAGAACGCTGACCCAGCAGCCGAAGATCCTCCTTCTTGACGAACCGACATCCCATCTCGATATCAATCATCAGATAGAGATCATGGACTTAATTCGGGATCTTACGCCGAAGATCACGGTCATTGGCGTATTTCACGATTTAAATCTGGCATCATACTTCTGCGATCTGATCGTTCTGATGAAGCAGGGTAAAATTCTCGCTGTCGGAACCCCCATGGAGGTCCTGACACCGGAAAAAATCCGGGAAAGTTTTTCTGTAGGAATGATGGTTTCAATCCATCCGCTTACCGGAAAACCGCACCTCATTCCGGAGTACGGCGTTCACCCGACATCCGCCTCCACCCGCATTCATGTAATCTCCGGGGGAGGAACCGGAACCGAGATCCTCCACACCTTATGTCTGCACGGGTTTACCGTCTCCGCAGGCGTGCTGGCGGCGAACGACTCGGACTGTCTTGCAGCCGTCAAACTTGGGCTGGAAACGATCATCGAACCGCCGTTTGCCGTCGTGAGTGATATGTCTCTCCAAAAACTGAAGAAGATGCTTGCCGACGCGGATAAAATCGTGGTTACCGGCATGCCGGTAGGTCATGGGAATCTGGCTAATCTAAAAGCTCTCACCGAAGTCTCCGCGCCAGTGTATCTGATTGGCGAAGGGGAAGATTACACTGACGGCGAAGCGACACGGATCCGCAGAACTCTTCTCGAGAACGGGGCAGTGGTTGTATCCACCATCACTGCTCTTATGAAGATACTGTACGGATGAATTTTTTTGAGAGAGAAATCCATGAACGAAGTAGGCATCTCCACAAACTGCGTTATGCAGCTTTCGCTCGAACGTGCTCTGGCAAAACTGGAGCCGTTCACGAATCTCGTGGAGATCCAGTGCGACGCAAATCATTCCCTCTTTCGGCACGCATCCGTTCTGGAGACATTTGATCTGCTGTACACGATCCATGCGCCGACTGCCGACGGGAATATTGCCGAACCGTTTGAACCGATCCGCAAAGCAAGCATCGCAGTGATTAAAGAAACTGCAGAAATCGCAGACTTGGTGGGCGCGGAAAAACTGGTGATCCATCCGGGATTCTGCCTCGATCCAACATGCAGAGAGGCGTCAGTCTCCGCTCTGCACACATCAATTCGGGAGCTTGGCAATCTTCAGGAAGATTTTTCCGTCCGGTTCGTCATGGAAAATCTCGGATCCATGGACTGCTGCTATTTTCAGAACACGGAACTTGTCCCGGAACTTCGTGCGGCGGGACTCGGGCTGACGCTGGATGTTGGACATGCAAACCTTACCGGAACGCTCGATGCATTTCTCCAGGAAAAACCGGACCATCTGCATCTCCACGACAATAAAGGAATTTCCGATGAACATGCCGCATGCGGGACGGGGACGGTGGATTTTGGAAAAATTCTTCCGGCAAGCAGAGACGCAACGCTAATTCTCGAAGTCCTCAGACTTGAAGATGTCAAGCCCAGTCTGGATTACCTGGCATCACTTGGATATTAACAAAGACACGGGACAAAACAGAGCAGGAAACATACGGGTTACTGCTTTCAACAGGCCCTATTGACCTCCCAACACAAAAATCCAACGCAAACTCATTTAACCGCATCAATCCTACAGACATATACTGTATATACCGGAGGTTTACCCATGCTAGAAAACGAATATCAGCTTGAATACTTCAAAGAAAACGGATTCATCCGCAAAATCTGTAAAAAATGCGGCAGTGCATTCTGGACACTTGATCCAAACCGGGAGATTTGCGGGGATGCACCCTGCGAACCATATCAGTTCATTGGAAATCCTATTTTCACCAAACACAGCCTTACGGAAATGCGGGAGGCTTATCTCTCCTTCTTCGAGAGACAGGGCCACACGAGAATCAACAGATATCCGGTAGCCGCAAGATGGCGTGACGACATCTATTTGACCATTGCATCGATCGCAGACTTTCAGCCGTTCGTAACGAGCGGCGTATGCCCCCCGCCGGCAAACCCGCTGACGATTTCCCAGCCCTGCATCAGGCTGAACGATCTCGACAATGTCGGAAGATCCGGCAGGCACTTCACCTGCTTTGAGATGATGGCGCATCATGCCTTCAACACCGACGAGAAACCGATCTACTGGAAGGATCGCTGCCTCGAACTCTGCAGCGGGTTTATCGAGTCGCTTGGCGGAAACGTATTCGATCTCACCTACAAGGAAAATCCGTGGTTCGGCGGAGGAAATGCAGGACCAAGCGTCGAGGTCTTAATGGGTGGCCTCGAAGTAGCCACACTCGTTTTCATGAACCTGTCCCGTAAGAACTCCGGCAAACCGCCGGTCAGTATCGACGGCAAAGACTACTACGAGATGCCGCTGAGAATCGTCGATACAGGTTACGGTCTGGAACGCTTCACCTGGGCATCCTGCGGCACGCCGACCGCCTATGACGCGGTCTTCCCGGAGATGATTCCACGCATCCTCACCTCTGCAGGAATGGAGGATCGTCTGGAAAATCCCGAGGTCGAACGCATCTTAGGACTGAACGCCAAGTTTGCCGGCCTCATGGATATCCGCGGCGAAAAGATCCGGGACCTCAGACAGCAGGTGGCCGACGCGACCAACATCTCGGTTGCGAAACTCGAAGAGATCATCGTTCCTATGGAAACCGTGTATGCCCTGTGCGACCACACAAGATGTCTCGCGTACATGCTCGGCGACCTTATTGTTCCATCCAATGTCCGTGAAGGATATCTGGCCCGCCTCGTTCTGAGACGCAGCATCAGAATGATGCAGGACTTAAAGCTCGACGAGGATCTCGGCGATCTTGTGATCAGTCAGATGAAGACGATCGGTCTTTCCAACTTCGAGCAGGATGAGGATATCGTCAAGCATATCATCAACCGTGAGGTCGAGAAGTACGACACAACCATAGAACGCGGAACCAGAACCGTCCAGCGGGTTGGCCAGACCTACGTCAAGAAGAATGAACCAGTCCCACTCGCTGATCTGATCACGCTCTATGACTCACACGGCATTCCGGTCGATCTTATGGGTAAGATTCTGAAAGACACCGGCGCAGAGTTCGAGATCCCCGACGATTTCGATTCGCAGATCGCCGACATGCACTCCGAGAACGAGACGGAAAAGCCGGTCTCGCCGCTCGCGAAGTATGCGGACCGGATCGCCAAGATTCCAGAGACGCGCAAGAGTTTCTATGAACGTCCCTCCGACATGGAGTTCGATGCGACGGTCCTGGATATCTTCGACAACTACGTTGTTCTCGACGCTACCCTGTTATATCCCGAGGGAGGAGGACAGCCGTCCGATACCGGTATGCTTGTGACGAAATCGACGATGGTCCGTGTTGACGAAGTCGTGAAGTCGGAAAACGTGATCCTCCACAAGGTCCGGGAAAACACCCTGAAGCGTGGCGACAGAGTGAAAGGAGTTCTGGACGAGGACCGCCGGTGGGCACTTATGCGTCATCACTCGGCGACACATATGGTTCTGCGTGCCGCAAAGGAGGTGCTTGGTCCGCATGTCCACCAGGCCGGATCACAGCTCTCGACCGACGTCGCACGACTGGATATCCGTCACTACACCCACATCACGCCCGAAGAACTGAAACAGATGGAAACGATCGCCAACCGTCTGGTGATGGAGAATCTCCCGACGATGGTCAAGATCGAGAACAGAGTAAAGGCGGAACAGAAGTTCGGGTTTGCCCTTTATCAGGGAGGAGTCCCGCCCGGAAAGGACATTCGTGTCGTTCAGATGGGTGCCGAGGTTCAGGCATGCGCCGGAACGCACTGTCAGTCTACCGGTGAGATCGGCCCGATCAAGATCCTGAAACTGGAGCACATCCAGGATGGAGTAGAGCGTATCGAGTTTGCAGCCGGATTTGCGGCGCTTGATGCAATGCAGCACATCCAGAGTCTGATGAATACATCCGCAGACACCCTCTCGGTCCAGACGGAAAATCTCCCCGGATCAGTCGACCGGTTCTTCACCGAGTGGAAGGATCAACGTAAAGAGATCGAAAAACTTCGGGCAAAGATCGCAGAACTTGAACTATCACGGATCGAAGGCATCGATATCGGCGGAGTCGAGGTCGTTATCAAACAGATTGACGTTTCCAGAAAGGAGCTCGTGACGGTCGCAGGAAAGATCGCTGAGCGCGGAGGCGTGACGGTTTTGATCACAACCGCAGACGGACTTGGCGTCGTTGCCTCGTCAGGGAACAACAAAATCCATGCAGGCAAACTGGTCAATGACGTTTGCGCCGAACTCGGCGGAAAAGGCGGAGGAAAGGAAAATCTCGCTCAGGGCGCAGGAGTGAATCCGTCAGCCGTCGGCAAGGCGCTCCTCAAAGCCGAGTCGTTCATACATGCAGAATTCAATTCATAACTACCACTTTTTTCGCAGTTTAGGAGAGGGTTATATCCGCTCGCATCCATACAAGTAGATTACATATCATGCAGGAAGAGAATGTTGTTGTGCTGGAACACGGTTCCCTTGAAGCACAAAAAGTTGCCAAGGCGATGTCTTCTCCCACATCTGCGGATTTATTCAACGCACTCACATGAAATCCGCAGAGTGCCACGGCTCTTGCCGAGCGGACCGGACTTCCCCTTACAACAGTAAAATATCATTTGGAACATATGCTCTCGGCAGGACTTGTCGAGATCTCCAATACCCGGTGGAGCGAGAAGGGGCGCGAGATGAAAATCTATGCGGTCAAAGATCAGGTTGTTGTGTTTGCCCCGCGAAAGACCGTCGATTTGAAAGGCATCGCGGAAAGATACGGGACAGTGGGCGGCGTGATCGCGATAGGCTGTTCCCTTGTGATTGCCATCCCTCAAATGCTGAACAGGCTTGCCGCCGGCGCCGTATATCCTATTCGAACGGAAGATACCGCAGAACTGTTTGCCATAAAGACGGCGGCAGGTCCGGCAGTGGAGACTGTTTCATGGATGCCGCTGGTCCATAATGTTGTCCAGGGATTTTTGGTCATTTCCCTCGCCGTTCTGGCATTGATGATGGCATATGAAATATACCTTGTCAGAAAAAACGGATAAAAATCATTTCTTCTTTTTTAATTTAGTAATAAAAAGAGGGCGACCAATCTCAGAGATTGGTACGGTAGTTCGGAGCTTCATCAGTGATCAGGATGTCGTGAGGGTGGGACTCTTTAAGTCCCGCAGAGGTAATTCTGACGAACCTGGCATTCGTCCGCATAGTTTCGATATCCTTGCTTCCTGAATAGCCCATCGCCGATTTGAGACCGCCGATCGTCTGATAGATGACATCGGTCACGGAACCGACATACGGGGTGGCCCCTTCGACGCCTTCCGGAACATACTTGGTCGATCCGATACCTTTTTTCTGGAAGTAGCGGTCGCTTGAATTTCCGGAGGTCATGACGCCGAGCGATCCCATGCCGCGATACTGTTTGTATCTCCGGCCTTTGACGATGATCGTTTTACCTGGAGCCTCGTCGGTTCCGGCAAACATACTGCCCATCATTACTGACGAAGCGCCTGCCACGATTGCCTTGGCCACATCACCGCTGTATTTGACGCCGCCGTCTGCAATGACAGGGACACCGCACGGATCCGCGACATCGCACACATTCGCGATGGCGGAGATCTGCGGAACGCCGACGCCTGCCACGATACGGGTCGTACAGATCGAACCAGGACCGATGCCGACTTTGATTCCGTCAACGAACCCTACAAGTTCACTTGCAGCTTTCGAGGTGGCGATATTTCCGGCGACGACATCGCATGAGACGGCGCCTTTGATCGCTTTTACTCCCTGGACAACATGCATATTATGACCATGGGCACAGTCCACAACGATCGCATCGACACCTGCCTCGGCAAGCTTCAATGCACGTTCCATGTCGAACGGTCCAACTGCGGCGGCGACACGGAGTTTTCCGTTGGCATCACGGTTGGCTTTTGGATACTGCTGTTTTTCAAGCAGATCCTGCATGGTGATGATTCCAGTCAGTCTGCCCTTTTCGTCAACAACCGGGAGACGCTCGACCTTTTTGGTGTACATCATATTGATGGCATCATCTGCGGTGATGTTGTCTTTCACGGCGATCGGTTTTTTGGTCATGATCGTCTCGACGGTTTCCGTCCCGGTCTTGTTAACAAGGCCGCGGACATCACGGCGCGAAACGATGCCGATAAGTTTGCCGTGCGGACCAACGACCGGAACACCGCCGATCGAGTGGCGGTCCATGAGATTTGCCACAAGAGCGATGGTCGTGTCGGGAGTCACGTATCTGACATCGCGTTCGATGACATTGTCGGCCGACTTAACACGGGTGACAAACGCGACCTCCTCGTCGGGAGTACAGTTTCTGTGCAGAACACCGATACCTCCGGCACGCGCCATAGAGATTGCCATTTCCGCCTCGGTGACGGTATCCATTGCCGCACTCACCAAAGGTATGGAGAGTGAAATGTTTTTAGAGAATCTGGATCGAACATCTACATCATTTGGCTCTATCCAGGATTCTGCCGGTTCAATCAGCACATCATCGAAGGTGAGTGCTGTAGGGATGTTGAGTTTTTCTCCAAACATGTTGTTTACCTTACCATCTGAATCGCTTTCTTTACGAGACTTTCCTGAACCATGGTTGTTCTGTCTCCGCCGCAAACCATTCCTCGTACACCGATGATCTCCGGATCGATCTCTTTGAGAATCGGAAGATCCACAAACTTCAGAGATCCGGCAAGAGCGGTGCAAATACCAAGTGAACGGTTCAGATCGGTGAAATCAGTTAGAACATCTTCGTTCATGAACTCGAATGTACTTTTACCGTCTTTCATGCCGGTATCGATCATAGAGAAATCAGCGCCGTATTCGGCCGCGAGCGGAGATATATCGAACGGACTAAGAGAACCGAGCCGTTCATAGTCAGAGTAACCTGCAATGACAACGGTTTTTTCCGGGAACGGTTCTTTGACTGCACGAACGACCGCTTCAATAACTTCTTTTGCGGCTTTTTTATCACTGAACATCAGACCGATTTTAACAAAATCAGCTCCGGCGCATGCAGTCCCATATGCTGCAAGGGAGGCGTTACCCGGAGTCGGGCGGTAATCGCCGATTGCTGCAGAAACGGGAGTTGAACCGGCCATACGTTTAATTTCGCGGATCACCCACGGAAAATTAGCGCCAAGCGACCCTTCGGCAGGGCGCTTCACATCAATAATGTCAGCATCGAGGCAGAACTTAGCCTCGTCTATTGAACTTGGGCTGACTAAGAGTTTCATGTATATTATGTGGCGGTTCGGGTTAATAGGGGTTACGTCTGCATAGAGAAAGAAACCGCAGATTCACCGAATTAATCGTGAAGATGCATGCCGGCGCGACGAACGGCAAGCTCTTCCTCCACCAGACCAAAGTCCACATCAGCGGCCTTCAAGGCGACCATCATATGGAAAATAAGATCGGCGGCTTCACCGACCGTTTTGTCAGAAACGCCGTTTTTTGCGGCGAGAATGAATTCAACTGCCTCTTCTCCGACTTTTTCAAGGGATTTGTCGATTCCCTTTTCATGAAACAGGAGATGCCGCACATACGACTTCTCTAAACTGTCAGACGCTGCTCTTTCGCAGATAACCTGCCATAACTCATCGAAGACTTTTGCATCCGTCATACATTACCTCTGCTCGGTATGAAGATATCTCCAACCTCTTTACCATAAAACCTTCGGACCAGAATCCTGGCTTTTTCGATCGTCGACCCACCTTTCCCGATAGCAAGACCAAAGTCCCCCCTTTCAGGAACGGTGATCATAACCGGTTCATCCCGGGCGCCGTACGAAACGGAAGCGACTTCGGCAGGTTTGAACATATTCGCGATGAACACCTCGCGGTCCTCATCGAACTCGACCATCTCGATCCGTTTCCCAAGAACACGGGACATCTTTTTGATATTGTCCCCGCCTTTCCCGATAGCAATCCCCATGTCTCCCTGACGGATAACATAGATGATCCGCTCGAACCGGTCATCAATAATACAGTCGATCGCGGTGGCTTTGGTCAGTATCCGAAGCTCTTCGATATAGCGGCGTTCTTTGAAGCCAAGGGTCCGGTCAAGTTCATGCATCTCATCTATCGGCATGCCGGCTGCGGCATTATCATCTCGTGTGTTTGAATATTGATCATTGTTTGACATGATATCCTCTGTTTTTATATGGATTTTTTTTGATTGTGTGAAATTATTTTAGTAAGATCTGCCAACAAGGGCGGTTTTTCCGGCTTTACCGCAGACGATGCACGGCCCTTCATCATCGACAACATATTTGCTGCGGACGCCCGTTCCAAGAAGGGATGAGTTGGTGAGTTCCTCAAGCTTATCGGCGCAGGCCTTCTCTCCGCACCAGTGTACGACAACAATGTTTTCTTCAAGCATCTGATTACACTCCTCTACGGTCGTAACAGTCTTCAGATGACTGCTCAGATGATCTTCGGCTTTTGCAAGGATCTGATCGTGTGCTTCGTCAAGCAGGCGTTTCACTGAATCGGCGGCATTTTCTCTAGGGATCGTGGTCTTGACACCCAGACTGTTCGCACAAACGAGTTGATTATTGTCAAGATCACGCGGACCGAGTTCGACGCGAAGCGGCACGCCGTGGAGTTCCCAGTGATAATATTTGGCACCTGGGCGCATATCGCGTGCATCCGTTTTCACGCGGAGACCGGCAGCTTTCAGTTCGCTCTCGAGTTTTTCCACCGCAGCCATGATCTCCTCGCCGCGTTTTCCAACGATGATCGGGATGATAACTACCTGCGTCGGGGCGACGGTCGCCGGAAGAACAAGGCCTTTGTCATCGCCGTGAACCGCGATGATCGCGGCAATGCATCTCTCGGAGATTCCAAAGCAGGTCTGGGATGCGAGTTTCTGTTCCCCGTTCACATCCTCGTAGGTGATGTTGTAGGTTTTGGAGAAGTGGTCCCCGAGATGGTGGACGGTACCGATCTGGAGAGTGCGACCGTCGGGCATGACGGCGTCGATCGCCATAGTGAAATCGGCTCCCGGGAATTTGTCCCAGTCGGGCCGGCGGGATATGATGATCGGCACACCGAGATCGCGGTAGAACTCGGAAGCGAGACCAAGCTCATACTCGACCTGTTTATTTGCATCGTCCCAGTCGGTGTGGACCGTGTGAGATTCCATGAAGGAGGTGATTTCTCTAAGCCGAATCAGGGGACGTGTATGTTTTGTTTCATATCTGAAGGTGTTGACGACCTGATAGAGCTTTAATGGAAGATCAGCGTGGGAACGGACCCACAGAGCATACATCGGGTAGATTGCCGTTTCACTGGTCGGGCGAAGAGCGAGCTTAACGTCTAGCGGGGAGAGACCGCCGTGGGTAACCCAGTATACCTCGTCTTCAAATCCTTTGATGTGCTCGGCCTCCTTCATGAACTCGGTTTCCGGGATGAGAAGGGGGAAGAGGGTTTCCTCGTGATCTCTATTCAGAAGCGTTCTAAGAAGGGTGTATGTGTGATTGCGGAGTGCAAATCCGAACGGATACCAGACGTAGAGTCCTTTGACAGGATATCTGACGTCCATGATATCCGCACGGCGGATAACTTCGTTGTACCATGCGCTAAAATCGGTACGGGAGGGGAGTGCCCCGGTTTCTTCTGCCATATATTCACCTGAAGTAGTTATTATTGGGCCCTTGATAGTATTAATCCCACGTTCCGTCAGGAGACGCTTATCATGGGGATATATCCCACAAGATATATTGAAAAGCCGGACAAATACTGCTTACATAAATGACGGAGCCCAAATATACATCGATATTGAAAATAGGCATCGACATCGGCTCGACCACCGTCAAAGTTATAGTCCTTGATGAAACAGACAATATTCTTTATCGGGCATATGAACGTCACTTCTCGAAGGTAAGGGAAAAGACCGGAGAACTTCTGGATCGGGCGTCGACCATTCTTGAAGGAAGAGAGGTTCGTATCCTGATCACGGGTTCGGCAGGTCTTGGAGTTGCAAAATCCGCCGAACTTCCGTTTATTCAGGAAGTTTTCGCAACGGCAAAGGCCGTTAGAAGCTACATCCCCAATGCAGACTCCGTGATAGAACTCGGAGGAGAGGACGCAAAGATCATCTTTTTTAAGGGGAGTCTTGAGGAACGAATGAACGGGAGCTGCGCCGGAGGGACGGGAGCTTTCATCGATCAGATGGCAACCCTGCTGAACGTGAGCGTCGAGGAGCTCGACGAACTCTCGCAGCATTTTGAAAAAATCTATCCGATCGCATCGCGCTGCGGCGTTTTCGCAAAGACGGACATCCAGCCGATCCTCAATCAGGGCGGACGAAAAGAGGATGTGGCTGCTTCCATTTACCAGGCGGTAGTTGACCAGACGATCGCCGGATTGACGCAAGGGAGAAGTCTTGGTGAGACGGTTGTGTTTTTGGGTGGGCCGCTGTATTATTACAAAGGTCTTAGAAAACGGTTTACCGAGACGCTTGGCCTCGACAGTGAACATGCGGTCTTCCCGGAAAACGGCGACTGTTTCGCGGCGCTTGGGGCGGCACTCTCAACGGACGGATACGACACAATCACGTTCAGCGAAGTTCTGAGAAGGATTCGGGAAAGCGTGGATGATGCAACCCACACAAACACCATGCCTCCTCTTTTCACCTCTCGGGAAGAGTATGAGGAGTTCTGCACACGGCATAACAGCAGTGCCCCGCCAGAAACCGACATAACCACGTACATTGGAGACGCCTGGCTCGGCGTTGATGCGGGAAGCACGACGACGAAACTCGTTTTAATCGATGAAAACTTCGGTATCCTCTACTCATACTACGGCTCGAATCAGGGAAATCCGGTAGGGATCGTTCTTGCCGAACTCAAAAAGATCTACGAGTTGACCGGAGACAGAATCAAAATCAAAGGAAGTGCGGTCACGGGTTATGGAGAAGAGCTGATCAAAAACGCCTTCAACATGGATCTTGGTCTGGTCGAAACGATTGCCCATTACCAGGCCGCCAAGCACTTCAACCCGGACGTTGACTTCATCATCGATATCGGCGGACAGGATATGAAATGCTTCAAGATCCGGAACGGGGCCGTTGACAGTATCTTCTTTAACGAGGCGTGTTCATCCGGATGCGGGTCGTTTATAGAAACGTTCGCCCGAGCTCTCGGCTACGAGATAGGTGAGTTTTCCAAACACGGACTGTTCGTCGAACACCCGGTAAACCTTGGATCGAGATGTACGGTTTTCATGAACTCGTCAGTCAAACAGGCCCAGCGGGACGGTGCAACGGTCGCCGATATTTCTGCCGGACTGTCTATTTCGATTGTCAAAAATGCAGTCTACAAAGTCATACGCGCAGCAAGTGCCGATGATCTTGGAAAACACATCGTCGTTCAGGGAGGAACATTCAACAACGATGCGGTCCTTCGAAGTTTTGAACAGGAACTCAAGCGTCAGGTCACCCGCCCGGTCATCGCCGGAATATCCGGGGCCTACGGTGCCGCGCTGTACGCAAAGGATACGACGCCGGAGAACCCGGGGCTTCTTAACCGGGATCAGCTTGCGGGTTTTACCCACACGGCGAAACCCATCACCTGCAAACTTTGTACGAACCACTGCAGTCTGACCATTAATACCTTCGACAACGGACGCAGGTTCGTCTCGGGAAACAGATGCAGCCGCCCTCTTGGAAAACAGAAGAACGATCTTCCGAATCTGGCAAAATGGAAGTATGACCGTCTGCGGTCCCTCACCGGCGTTCCCGGACCACGCGGGAAGATCGGCATACCATTTGGACTAAACATGTTCGAAAACCTTCCCTTCTGGCACGCATTTTTTACCAGACTCGGTTTCGAAGTGGTTCTGTCTCCCGAATCATCCCGCAGAATCTACCGGCTCGGTCAGCACACGATTCCCTCGGATACGGTCTGCTATCCGGCAAAACTTATGCACGGGCATGTTATTTCCCTGATCGATGAAGGGATCAACACGATTTTCTACCCATGTATGCCCTACAACTTCGATGAGGGAGCGGGAGACAACCATTTCAATTGTCCGGTCGTCGCCTACTATCCGGAACTTCTTGCGGCAAACATCTCCGAACTTGAAAAAGTCAGGTTCCTGAATCCCTACTTCGGTCTGCACAGACCAAAAGATTTTGCCAAACGTGCCGCCGCCTACTTCAGAGAAGAGTTCGGCATTCCTGCACATGAAACAAAGGAAGCGGTCGATGCAGCATACAGGGCATATGAGGATTATAAAACCGAGATCCGTGCAAAAGGCGAGGAATATATCAAATATGCAAGGGAGAACGGAAAAAAAATTCTTGTTATGGCCGGAAGACCCTATCACATCGACCCGGAGATCGGTCATGGGATCGACGAACTTGCCGTGTCCTATGGGTTTGTTCTCATCAGCGAGGACTCGATATCCCATCTCGTGAAAAAGGAGCCGAGAAAAGTACTGAATCAATGGACCTATCAGTCGAGACTTTACTCGACTGCCAGATACGTCTGCACCCAGCCGGATATGGAATTAATCCAGCTCGTCTCGTTCGGATGCGGGATCGACGCAATCACAACGGACGAGACCAGAGACATCCTTGAATCGGGCGGCAAACTCTATACGCAGATCAAGATCGATGAGATCACCAATCTCGGAGCGGTGAAGATCCGTCTGCGAAGTCTGATCGCAGCGGTCGAAGCACGGGAGAGAATCTAAGATGGCTGAATTAGTGTACGACGAGACCGGGCGGCTCCTCTTCACCGAGGAGATGAAAAATGAATACACGATCCTCATGCCCCAGATGCTTCCGGTGATGTTTCATCTCTTAAAGAGGATCATCGAACTCGAAGGATATAGAATCGAGATTCTGACATCCACCAACCGGGAGATCGTGGAGACCGGGCTGAAATATGTACACAACGACACCTGCTATCCGGCTCTTCTCGTCATCGGTCAATTAATCGAAGCAGTTCAAAGCGGAAGATACGACCCGCACAAAGTAGCCCTTCTCATCAGCCAGACCGGAGGGGGATGCCGGGCTTCGAACTACATCCACCTGCTCAGAAAAGCGCTCAAGAAAGCTGGTTTAGAGTATATTCCGGTGATCTCGATCAATCTCTCGGGTCTTGAAAAGAATCCCGGATTTAAAATCCCCGTCTCGGTCGGCCGCCGGATGATTTATGGGATGATGTACGGGGATCTTCTGGTTCATCTCGGCAATCAATGCAGACCGTATGAACTGGAGAAGGGAGCGACCGATTCCCTGATTGCGAAATGGACCGACGATCTCGTCGATCTTTTCGTTCACGGCAAGGGAATGAGCCGCGGGCAGATGAAAAGATACATGGAAAAGATAACCCGCGATTTTGCAGCGATCCCAAAAAGTAAAGAAAAGAAGATCAGGGTCGGAATCGTCGGCGAGATCTATATCAAGTATGCCCCGCTTGGAAACAACAATCTCGAGGATTTCCTAACCAGCGAAGGAGTGGAGGTCATCGTTCCTGGGATCACCGACTTTATGCTGTTCAAATTCAACAACCGCTATGTGGACGTTGATCTGTACGGCGGAAGCAAACTGAAAAAATTCGCAATAGGGGTTGCCCAGAGATATATCGAGAGCTGCCAGAAGATCATGATCGGCGTGATAAAAGAAGAAGGAACATTCCGCGCCATGGGAACCTTTGCTGATCTGCAGGAACTCATCAAAGGATATCTCGGATACGGGAACAAAATGGGAGAGGGATGGCTCCTCACTGCCGAAATGCTGGAGCTTATTCACACCGGCACCCCGAACATCGTCTGTACTCAGCCCTTTGGCTGTCTTCCAAACCATGTAGCGGGAAAGGGCATGATGAGAAAACTGAAAATTGATTTCCCGGACTCGAATATTGTAGCCGTGGATTACGACCCGGGGGCCACACGGATCAATCAGGAAAACCGGATCAAACTTATGCTGGCCAACGCTAAGCGGGAATGATTCCAAAAATACCACATTTACAGTAATACAGTAAAAAAAGAGCAGACAGTGTAAGTTCTGAATGCAGGCGAGCTTATGTGAAACGGGGTGCCCGCCTCACATAAGGGTATGTTCAACTATTTTTTCCTTCAAGAATGAGACCGCATTACTTGCGGTTTCCTTTCTTTGAAGGTGCGTCGCGTGCTGGGGCTGCTTTCGGGGCTGCGTCTGATTTAACAGGTGCTGCGTCCTTTTTGCCTGCCATAGGTTTGTTCTGCATTTGGTTTTCACCTCGGTTTTTAGTGAGTGATTACGCAAATAGTCTGGCTACCTGTCGAGGGATAAATTTCCATGGCGAGACGATTCCCGTCTTCCCGGCACCTCGTTTATCTCAATGACTGCAGCATTCAGGGGCTGGTCAGACCCCCTATCCGGCTCCCCGGTGTAAGTTAACCCACGTCGCCTCAATCCTGTGGAACTTCCTATTTTTCTTGTTGATTTCTCACTGTAAATACTTTTGTGAAGGTCTCGGAGAAAACGCGGCAAAATCGTCTAAAAACGCCCGATCTGCGGAGTTTTAGAGGATAGCAACGAGAGCGCGGACACTAGGAAACGTTAATCGTATGCGCGTTCGGCAACGCCCGCAAAATCCTGGAAATCCAATGCGGGGCAGCTAACACGCATTAAAATATCATATACACCAATGCCGGAAACAAAAGGAGATATCCTACCCCAAAGAAGAGGAAAATCCACTCGGCAAATCCCAGAGGTTTCTTTGAAAAATGCATCGCCGAGTCGGCCGCATATCCCCGGCAGCACATCGAAACATAGGTTCGCTCTCCCTGATCGATGGCACGGATAAATAAGGAACCTGCCGCATTGCCGATCACGCGAAGCCGATACGCAAGAGGAAGATGACGATCGGACCAGGTGAAACATTTGCAGGCAAATGCCGACTGGATCTTCTGAAAAATCAATGCGAAGACGAAGATATAGCGAACGGTAAGACTCATGACCGTGATGAAGAGTTTTGGAATATGGAGGCGGGAAGCTGCCTCAAGCATGCCCTGCATCGTCGTCGTGGCCGAAAGAAGAATGATGAACGAGAGGGAAATGACGAATTTGGCAAAAAGCGATAACCCGAAGATGAGCGACTCCCAGTACATAGTAATCCCAAGCGGGAAAGAAAACAGAACATGATAGAGCTCATAGTACGGATTTCCAAGGAAGGGCTGGAGAATGATGAAGAACAACCCAAACGGCATGATAAGAACAAGCCTTACCAGATAATATCTGATTGAAGCCCCGGACATAAGATAGAGACACCAAAACAGCATATAGGTCACGAGAAGAGCAAAAACCTGAGGCCAGGGGATGATCTGATCGCCTATTCTGACATAAGGCAGAACAATCGTTACCAGTAATCCCAGAAGACAAAGGATGAGTTTGACTCGCCCATCCATGGAATGGACCGGGCTTTTCCGGTATGCTTCGTGTTCGATATCAAAGAGTTCGTCTATGAGCGTCATTCTTGGTGAAGATGGGGATGAGGATGAATGTGCTGGTGGTCACTCATATGTTCCAATTTGGAATGGACAGGAATCTCCTTTTTTCCCTAGGGAGGGGCTCCTTTCCAAATGCTTTCATAAAGGCATCTTCAGCATCTTGATACGTGTAAGCTGATTCGACGTTGATTCCCTGAGCCTGAAGAGACCTAATGAGTCTTGGCAGAGCCGGAAGCTCCAGGTGGGCACGTGCAAGCAGGTCGTCCTGAAGGAAGATCTCCTGCTGAGTCCCGTATCCGGTGATCTCACCTTTCTCCATAACATAAACGTAGTCAGCCATCTCCGGGACCAGTTCTACCTGATGAGTTGAGTAGATAACTGTGAATCCGTATGTTTCCGGAAGAGCGTTCAGGAACCCAAAAAGCTCTTTGACCCCCTGAGGATCCAGACCGGCGGTCGGTTCATCGAGAATAAGGACCTGTGGCTCCATCGCAAGAACTCCTGCAATAGCCACACGCTTTTTTTCACCGCCGGAAAGATGGTGGGGGGCCCGGTCGCGCAGATCTTCGAGACCAAGCATGTGGACTACGGAATCAACACGGTGAGCAATAGTCTCCTCGTCAAGTCCGAGATTGTCGGGACCAAAAGCGATGTCCTGTTCAACAGTTGCTGAAAATACCTGATCATCCGGGTTTTGAAAAACGAGACCGACAAACTTCCGCACCTCATGGATGTTTGCTTTGGTGATGGGCTCGCCACGAATCAAAACCGATCCCGACTTCGGTTTGAGAATGCCGTTCAAATGACGAAAAAGCGTACTTTTTCCGGCCCCATTGGGGCCGAGAACCGCGATCCGCTGTTTTCTTCCGGCAATGAAGTTGATATTATTCAATACCGGCTCTTTGGACGTGCTGTATGAATAACAGAGATCCCGGGTTTCAATGAGGTGCATTGTACTGATTTATGTATGCTTTGAGGACATAAAGATGGTAGCATTGGTATTACGGAAAAGAGGAGAACAACAAGCCAAAAACTCCCTGCCGCAACTTTCAAACCTCAGAGATGAAATGCAGAAATTTATTGTCCGAACACCGATCTAAAAATTCCTTTGATCCCTACCTTGCCGAATGTTCCATACAAAGATGGCTTCATGAGAAGCCGCTTCAGCAAATCGGAAGGCCGGTCCATATCCCCGTAACGAACGATCAGATCGAGAATTTCCGGGGTATTCATCGCATCAATTGCCGCATCGATATCCTCAGGATCAAGATTCCGGCGAAACTCAAGAGCTTTCAGGCCCATATCCAGTTCACGACCGAAATCCCCTCGCCAGAGAGTTTCATATCCTGAAAGAAATGCATCACTCGTGTCTCCGGTCTCCGAAGCACGAACGGCGATCTCAGCCGCAAACCGGGCAGAGCGGATCCCCGTATATACTCCGCCACCGGATGTCGGTTTTGGAAAACCGGCCGCATCTCCGACAAGCATGCAGCCGGATCCAAACGTTTTACGCCGGATCCCGATTGGAATCGTACCCGTTACCGAGTGAATAGTGCTCCCGGGAAAGCGGGAGAGGAATTTGGCAAAAAGATCAGGTACATTTTTCATTCCGCAAAGACCTACCCGTGCTCTTTTTTCAGACATAGGGATGACCCAGGCAAAAAAATCGGGAGCGGCATTTGGATAAAGTTCGACGAGCGAAGGATCCCCATCCCACGGGATCTCTGCCTGGATCCCGGAATAAATATAGGGTGACGGCGGGATCCCGAGACTGCGGGCAGCAACACTCCGTGGACCGTCTGCTGCGATCAAAATGGTATAGGGGATTTCCTCCCCACCCGCAGTATGAATAATTTTTTTTCCCGGATTGATTTTTGTCACGCAGGTCTTGAGAGAAAATTCAGCTCCGGCCTCGGCCGCGGAAGCGGCGATCTCGTGATCAAGCCTTCCCCGGTCAACAACATATGCCTTCGTCGTTTTTGCATCGAAAGAAAGGAAATGGCCTTCTGAGCCGCAGATTTTTGCTCCGCGAACCGTATTATATACGGACCTGTCCGACACCTCACACTCGGCAAAGGCATTATTCGAAAGAAGACCGGCACACTGGACAGGATACCCTATAGAGGCATGCTCTTCAAGAATCCAGGTGGAAAGACCTGCTTTTGCACAGATTCGTGCGGCGGTCGAGCCGGCAGGTCCGCCACCTATGACGATGACATCAGACACGTATGATTCTGTTGGTCATACAAAAATAAAAATAAGTGGGGGATTCCAGCAGAGATTTCAGTAAACGGAATATCAGATGCCGCGTTTCCTCGCTTCATCGTCGACAGAATTTTTCATGCTCCGAACATATGTCCTGAGTTCGGCAAGCATTCCTTCCTTATCCCCGAGATGATCCTCGATCCTTCCGACAATAGCACTGCCAACAATAACCCCATCCGCACCGTGACGGACGATCTCCGCAACATGAACCGGCTCCGAGATCCCAAAGCCGACGGCGACGGGCGTCTTGGTCCTTGCCTTGACGCGTTCGAGAAGCGGGAAGGCATTTTCCGAGATCTCGGCCCGCTTTCCGGTGACGCCCAGGGAAGAAACCAGATAGATGAAGCCGGACGCAAGAGAGACGATCATATCGAGCCGCTCGTCCGAGGTGGTCTGCGTCACGAGGAATATTTGTGCGATCCCTGTCCGTTCTGACGCTTTCAGGGCAGGCTCGATTTCCTCTGGAGGCATATCGACGATCAGTATTCCGTCGACGCCGGCCTTTTTTGCTTCATCATAGAACCGATCGATACCGTGGCGGAAAACGATATTACAGTAGACCAGAAACACGATCGGGACATTCGAGTAGCTTCGAACCGCTCTCACGATTTCAAACACGCCGTCTGTTGTAACGCCGGCATTAATCGCCCGATTATCGGCACTCTGGATCACACCTCCATCGGCCACGGGGTCGGAAAAGGGAACTCCCAGTTCCAAAACATCGCAGCCTCCGTCTATCAACGCTTTCGCGATCTCGATCGAATCAGACATATTTGGATCCCCGGCAACGGTGTATCCGACGAACCCGGGATTTGCAAACGCTGCTGAAATCCGCTCTTTTCCAGATTTTGCCAGCATTACTCATCACCTCCGAACATCTTCGAAACCGACGAGACATCCTTATCCCCTCTTCCGGATAAGCATATGACCACGATATCGTCACGATCAAAGTCATCTTTGTTTTTGAGAACGTAAGATACCGCATGGGCCGATTCGAGAGCAGGAATGATCCCTTCCGTTCGCGAAAGATAGGAGAAGGCCTCAAGAACCTCATCATCCATCACGTAGGAATACTCGACACGGTTCATCTCTTTCAGCATACTGTGCTCGGGTCCAACCCCTGGATAGTCGAGTCCTGCCGAGATGGAATGCGTTACGCCGACCTGCCCGTCCTCATTCTGGATAAGATAGGAAAGAGCTCCGTGTAGAACCCCGGGGCTGCCGGTGTTCAGCGTCGCCCCGTTATTTCCAGAAGTGAGGGCACGTCCTCCTGCTTCCACGCCGACCATTCGGATATCGTCATTCAGCATCGGGTAAAACATTCCTATCGCATTCGAGCCGCCTCCTACACAGGCAACAAGCGTATCCGGGAGCAGCCCTTCTTTCTCAAGACACTGACGTCTCGTTTCCTCACCGATGACCGACTGGAAATCCCTGACGATCATAGGGAATGGATGAGGACCCACGACCGACCCGATCAGATAGTGGGTGTAGTCGACGGTCTTTGACCATTCGCGCAATGCCTCGTTGGTTGCATCCTTCAGCGTCTTCGTCCCGGAACTGACCGGATGAACTTTGGCGCCCATGAGTTCCATTCTGAATACGTTCAGTTTCTGTCTCTCGCAGTCTTCTTCACCCATGAACACCTCAACCGGCAGATTGAGAGCAGCGCCGGCAATTGCCGTTGCAACGCCGTGTTGTCTGGCTCCGGTTTCTGCGATCAGACGTTTTTTACCCATTGCTTTTGCAAGAAGGGCCTGCCCAAGGGTGTTATTGAGTTTAGGCGCCCCGCCGTGAACAAGGTCCTCACGCTTGAGATAGACCTTACACCCGCAGTGCTCAGACATATTCCTGCAGAACGTGAGAGGGGTCTCGCGTCCGGCAAACTCCGTCAGATAAGAGTTGAGTTCAGCCTTGAACCCCGGGTCGTCTCTTAATCTGTGGTATGCGCCATCCAGCTCGTAGAGAGCCGCCATGAGTGTTTCGGGGACGAATCGTCCGCCGAACTCTCCGTAATATCCTGTTTTTTCTTTCATACTGCTGGTCTCCTGCAAATTTCTATAAATTCCCGCATCTTTTTTCTGTCTTTGATTCCCTTTGATTTTTCAACGCCGGACGAGACATCGACGGCATACAGACGAAGATCGCGTATGGCATCTCCGACGTTGTCGGGCGTCAGGCCGCCGGCAAGTATCACTGGAACCACTGATGTTTCGACTACTTTTTCGGCATAACTCCGGTCGTACACGATTCCCCGCCCACAGCTCTGATCGATTACAACCGCATCGCATTTCTCGGACAGACTAACCTCTCCCGACGCCACACGGTAAATTTTTGTTCCAACACCAGCCGGGACTTTCAGATTCTGAGGAATCTGAATGGCAGTAGGTTTGAGAGAGAGGATGAATTCCAGATCGCTTTGGCTTTGGGTGTTGGTAACGCAGATCTTCTCGGTGTTTGGATGAAGGGCGGCGAAGATCTCTCTTGCCTGGCTGACCTGAACAGAACGTTTGGAATCCGAACAGACAACGATTCCAATCGCGTCGGCCCCTTCTTCTTCCGCGATTAACGCATCCCTTACCGTAGTAATTCCGCATATTTTCACGCGCATACGAATGCCTCCAGAGTTTTTTGCGGATTCACCGACTTCATGAGAGAGGTTCCAATGAGAAAACCGTCACAGAAATTTTTCAGCCCAAGGACATCCGCCGGCGTTTTGATGCCGCTCTCTGATATCACGGTAAGACCCGCGTCCCGGAGAAGGCATGAGAGTTCTGCTGTTGTTTTTGTATCAACCGACATGTCATGGAGATTCCGGTTGTTTATACCTGTCAGAAGTGCCCCGGATTTTACGGCATTTTCCGTATCTCTCCGGTTTCTGACCTCAACCAGCGGCTCGATATTCAGAGACCGGCAGAAAAGGATGAACTCTTCAAGCCGGTCCTGCAGAACATCGGCTATCAGAAGCACTGAGTCGGCCTGCATGACGTAGGTTTCGTAGATCTGTTTTTCATCGACGATGAAATCCTTTCTAAGGATTGGAAGCCTGGTACCGGCCTTTGCTTTGGTGAGATTTTCCGCACTCCCCGAGAAGTAGCCGGGTTCCGTCAGAACAGAAACGGCACATGCCCCGCCTGCTTCATACAGACGGGAGAGGGTCGCCGGATCCAGCCCTGAATTAAGGGTCTTGTCCGAGGGAGTTTTGTATTTGATCTCGGCGATAATCGCATTTTTCTGGCCCTTGCAGTTTTTCACGGCTTTGATGAGGCTTTGCGGAACATAGGTTGTCTCGTCAGCGGTTTTTCTGATCGAGGGGGCGAGCCGTGCTGCCCTTTCTCGTGAAAGGGCACAGATGTCATCAAGAATCATTGCTGCCTCCTGAAAGGAGAATCAGATTCTCCAGTTTTTCGAGTGCACGACCCGAGTCGATGGATCTTTCCGCAGCTTTGATTCCGTCCGCGATACTTCCTGCCTTGTCTCCGAGATAGATTGCAGCCGCAGCATTGAGGATCACGATATCCCTTCTCGGCCCATCTTCTCCCGAAAGAACCGATCTGATTATCCGGGCATTGTAGCCGGAATCTCCACCGAAGAGGGACGCTGGATCAGCTTTCGGGAAACCGAAGGATGATGGATCCAGGGAATAACTCCGGACCTGACCGTCGTTCACCTCAGACACCTGAGTGATCCCGGTAGTAGTTATCTCGTCATATCCATCACCGTGGACAACCATTGCCCTTTTCGTGCCCAGAATATTGAGGACTTCGGCGATCTTTTCCGTGAGGGAAGAATCATAGACGCCGAGCAGCTGGGCATCGGCACCGGCCGGGTTCGAGAGAGGACCAATAAGATTGAAGAAGCTGCGGATACCAATCTCCTTTCTGACCTTGCCCGCATACTTCATAGCAGGATGATGGCTTTGGGCAAACATAAATCCTATGCCGTTTTCGTCGATGATTTCACAGACTCTTTCCGGCGAAATATCGATTTTTATCCCAAGTGCTTCCAGAACATCGGCGGATCCGTATTTGCTGGTTGCTCCCCGGTTTCCGTGCTTGACGACGGTGACTCCGGCTCCGGCCGCAGTGAAAGCAGCTACCGTACTGATGTTGAAGGTGTTTTTTCCATCGCCTCCGGTGCCGCAGGTATCGACAAGCATGCCGTTTCTTTTCGGAGTTATTTGGACGGCATTCTCCCGCATCACGGATGCAAAAGCCGCGATCTCGGCACTTGTCTCTCCCTTCATTACAAGAGCCATCAGGAATGCACCGATCTGACCGTCGGTGGCGTTGCCTGACATGATATCCTGCATTGCCCCTTTCGCCTCATAAACGCTCAGATCAGAGCGTGAGGAGACTTTTTTTATGCATTCTGCGATCATCGGATCACTCCTATATTCAGGAAATTTTTCATGATTTTGTCTCCAGACTCCGTGAGGAGACTTCCCGGATGGAACTGGAGACCGAACACTGGATACTCTTTGTGGGAAACTGCCATGATCATCCCGTCATCTTTGCTTCGTGCCGAAACCGACAGACAGGAGGGGAGGGACGATTCTTCAGCGGCAAGCGAGTGATACCGCGTTGCTTTGAATGGATTTTCAACCCCGGCAAAGAGGCCAGTCCCGTCATGCAGGATCTCTGAAGTCATGCCGTGCACCGGTTTTCCGGTCCGGATAACTTTTCCTCCGAAGAAGTGGCATATCGCCTGATGCCCAAGGCAGATCCCGAGGGTGGGGATCTCTTCTGCATAGGTTTTCAGGATCTCCAGACAGAGTCCGGAGTCCTCCGGTTTCCCGGGACCCGGAGAAAGAACGATCCGTTCAAATTCCGACGAGTCCGGGAGATCGTTTGGGCGGTCGTTTTTAACCACGATCGGCTTTCCCCAGAGATATCCGATCTGCTGACAGAGATTGAAGGTGAAACTGTCGTAACAGTCGATTACCAGAACATTCATGCTATTTCACCCGCTGACTCGATGGCGGCCTTCATGCTTGCGGCCTTGTTTTCCGACTCGATGAATTCGGATGCTGGATTGGAATCCGCAACGATGCCTGCTCCCGACTGGAAATACGCAGTTTTGTCTTTTACCACAACGGTCCGGATAAGGATCGCAAGATCCAGATTCCCGTTAAACCCGATATAACCAACGGGCCCCGGCATACGGGCCGCGGGATGTCGGTTCGAGTTCGTTTATGATCTGCATGGCGCGAATTTTCGGCGCTCCGGAGACGGTCCCGGCAGGAAAACACGACATGAAGGCATCGAAGGATGTCTGGTCGTCCGAAAGGATTCCCTCAACGGTCGATACGATGTGCTGAACATGGGAGAATTTTTCAACCGACATGAAGTCAGTCACCCGAACGCTTCCGTATCTGGAGACGCGGCCGATATCGTTTCTCGAAAGATCGACGAGCATCAGATGCTCGGCGCACTCTTTTTTATCGGCTAATAGTTCCTTTTCCAGTTCGAGATCCTCTTTTGCATCCTTCCCGCGTTTTCTGGTTCCGGCGATTGGAACCGAGGTGACCTGCCGCCCTTCCACTTTGATCAGCATCTCGGGACTTGCACCGATGACCTGCTTGTCGGAGAAGTCCATGAAATACATATAGGGACTCGGGTTCAGTCTTCTCATCTGCCGATATATCCTGAAAGGATCGCTTTCATAAGGGACAGCGCATTGTTTTGAGATGACGACCTGGAAGATATCGCCGTTGAGAATGTACTCTTTCGAGGTTCTCACGAGATCTTCGAACTCGTTTTTCGATATCCCCGATGTATACGTGGATCCTGCTTTGCCCATGTTTTCGCACGGGAATTTCTCTTCAAAGGACGTCAGCCCACAGAAGGTCTTTTTTGCTGCAGAGATCTGACGAAGAGCCTCGGCGTATTCACATTCGATGTCTTGTGGATCCATCCCGAATAAAAATCTGAGAATGGTGATCGTTCCCCGAACATGATCGAATATGACATACTCTTCCGGCATCATGAACTCGGCAAGAGGGAAAGCACGCGGTTTTTCTTTGATGCCGGGAACACTAAGGGTTTTGAGCGCCAGATCATACGAGAAGTATCCGGCAAGACCGCCGGCGTATCCGGGGATCTCCGGACTTTGATACTCGATGCAGCGTAACAGTTCGTTGAGGGATTCCACAGACACGTCCCGGCCTTCGATTCCCTTGGCGGGATTGTATTTTCCGGAAATGCAGATCGCTGGATCGGCAGTTACATGCATCAGAAGACCAGTCCCAAGGACCGAGTATCGTGCATTGCGTTCATTTCCTTCTATCGATTCGAGGAGAAAACCGTATTCTCCTTTGAATGCCTCATAAGCAGAGGCAGGCGAGATTCCCGGGTCGGTAAAGATAGTATAAACGGGAATCAGCGTATTGGCCGTTAAGGTCTTTTTGAGTTCAGGTAATTCCTCTGCCGAGGGAAACACCTGATTTGGACCATATTCCCCGATTATACCAGTTTCCATTCCACCGGCATCACCATCCGATTCATATTGATTGGTTGCATAATTCACAATAATTGTTGTTTGTTGTACATATATATACATTACTGTACAAATAATTCGGAGGTGGCACGCCGTGAAAATAAAAAAAGATCAACGCAAAATTATCGTCCAAAACTCGGGAGAAAAAGATGAGCGCGCTCAATGAAAAGGTATTCTGATGATAATGAAGCGCGGAAAATTCAATTTCGGTAAAGTGACAAGAAAAATAAAAGAGACTAAGATATTGATAAACAGTGCTGATATGGGGATTCGAACCCCAGTCGCCGGCGTGAGAGGCCGGCATGATTGGCCACTACACTATATCAGCAGACAAAAGTGCGTAATAAGATTGACAGCAGGAATATTTATAGGTGACGAAGTTAGATAGATCAGACAAGGA
The DNA here is from genome assembly GCF_963667985.1 of uncultured Methanocorpusculum sp. NCBI lineage: Archaea > Methanobacteriati > Methanobacteriota > Methanomicrobia > Methanomicrobiales > Methanocorpusculaceae > Methanocorpusculum > uncultured Methanocorpusculum sp. Next base: position 559,026 of record NZ_OY764081.1, read on the forward strand.
GAGTTTGAAGATATCCATCTGCATATCTTCATCATATCCCACTACCAATGAATATAGACACTATGGGACTCGAAGAAGATATTCGTGCAATTGAGGACGAGATAAAAAATACCAAATACAACAAAGCTACCTCGCAGCACATCGGGCGTCTGAAAGCGAAACTCGCAAAAATAAAAGACGATATGGTCATGCGGGCAATCAAGTCCGTAGGCGGGGGAGAGGGATTTTCAGTAAAGAAATCCGGGGACGGGACAATTGTTCTTGTCGGATTCCCATCTGTTGGTAAGTCCACGCTTTTGAACAAACTTACCGGCGCGCAGAGTGAAACGGGATCATACGCGTTTACCACACTCACCGTCGTTCCGGGTCTGATGGAATACAAAGGTGCGAAGATCCAGATCCTTGATATTCCCGGACTGATCGCCGGCGCTGCAATGGGAAAAGGCAGAGGAAAGGAAGTTATTGCGGTCGTTCGAACTGCCGACCTTATCGTAATCCTTGGAGATGTGTTCAATGCCGTACATGTTGACGTGCTGATGCGCGAACTTTACGACTCCGGCATCCGGATCAACAAACCAAAACCGGATATCACGATCAAAAGAACTGGCGGGGGAGGTATCAGGCTGAACAGAGTCGGCGCAGTAAAACTCGGACTTGAAGAGGTCCGCGCCATTCTCGGTGAAAATAAAATCATGAACGCCGATGTTTTGATCCGTGGAAGCAACATAACTCAGGATGATCTGGTGGATGCGATGCAGGGAAACAGGATTTACATCCCTGCATTCATTGCCATCAACAAAGTCGATCTGATCAGCGATGCCCAGCGTAAAGAGGTCGAGGAACACATGCGTGAGAAATACGGTGTTGATCCCATTATGATCTCAGCCCACAAAGGCTACCATATTGAAGAACTTCAGGATGCAATTTACGAGCATCTCGGGTTCGTCAGAATCTACATGAAGCCGTACGGAGAAGAGGCAGACATGGAAGAGCCGATGATCATTCGCAAAGGCAGCACAATCGAGGATATCTGCCACCGGCTTCACAGGGATTTCGTCGATCAGTTCCGTTACGCAAAAATCTGGGGAACCTCAGTCAAACACGACGCGGCCAAGGTAGGTCTGAAACACGTGGTTGAGGATAATGATATCGTAACGATCGTTACGAAGTTGTAATCAGTGCACGAAGATCCTGCAGTTCATGAACAGCGGCCCGCAGGCCTTCGAGCAGCAGCGGGAGGTTAGCCGCCGTGAGAGAGACAAGGGAAGCCGCAAAAGCTGCGTTATCGATGATTCCAGGTCGCGCCTTTCGTGCTGCAAGAATCCTTTTCACGAGAAGAAGGAGAAGAGCGGACATGAAGGCAGAGGTTAACAGAGAGAACAGCAGTCTGAAAAGACGTTTGACCGGACCATCCAGCATCTCCGGAATTTTTTCCTCCGACTGTCCCTCGTCCCCGTAAATATATGCAGCACCAGTGATGAGATAGGGCGCTGCGGCCGAAACAAACATATCATACGCCCCGTCTTCTGAAAATATCACTTCGGAGACGGTTTTTTGCCCGACCAAAACATCAGTCAGGGTCTTCAGGAGAGAAATATCATTTTCCGTATCCTTTGAGATCTCATCCGGCGCCGTGAAGATTGTCTGCAGGATCTCCACAATCTCCTCTGTCGAAAGAGAAGACGCGGATTTTTCAGCAAAATCCTCGCCAAGGGACTGAGGGATACCCGTTATTGCGAGGATCGGTTCGAAGTTTTCCGGCAGAAAACCGGCACTCTCGGCAACCCGCCGCAGGACCACGGCAAGACGGCCGTCCAGAACATCAATATCGGCTTGAGGGATCTCAGACAGGGTATCTGACCCGACGTCACCCAGCAGAGACACGGCCGTTTCAAGCGAAGCGAGCACAGCATCGGTATTTCCTTCATGAAGATGTTCCTCTGCGGTATCAAGTAAAGCGTTGATCGATGAAAAACGGTCCGGGAACGTATCCTCTGAAGACATGGATACAATAATGTATGCGAATTAACGTGATAAAGGATTACCAAGATTACAAAAGAGAATTATTCAAACATCGATCTTTTCACTTCATTCCTGAAGTTGAATCCAACCCTTGCAGCTTTTTCACGTTTTTTGGCAGTTCACCTCCGTAAACTGTCTTACAAAAGTAAATAGATTTATAATGATATAAAGATGTTGGTCAAAAATCCAAAAAGAGCGTTATACGGGCCTGGAGGGATTCGAACCCCCGACATTCGGGTTAGAAGCCCGACGCTATATCCTGGCTAAGCCACAAGCCCACGCTGGTAACGCTTTAACCTATTCGTTTTTCACAAAGATAAACTTTTCCTAAACTATCCAATGGCGAACACATTTTTTTTTCGATTAACACAGAAGAGAAATGAAACGTGAAGAGGATTACCCGTACATTATGTCTTCATCAAACGCAGTTGGAGGCACATCGCTCTTTTTCACATCCTCGGCGAGTTTCTGGAGCATAGGTTCAATGGAATCGGCCTGGGCGATAAGCGGCTCTGTATCAAGCGCGAGGCCGTAGATAGAACTGATGACAGACAAACCGGCAGCTGAGGCGCGAGGATCAACATCAAAGTTCGTTTCAACAAGAAAACCGGTGGCAGGAATGTTCCTCAGACAGGCTTCCGTCAAAAATCCCCCGGTAATCCCGGTGATATTGAGGGCAGGGAGTATCTGACAGGATGATTTGATTTTTTCAATGCCTTCAGAGGTCGTTGCAACCCCAAAGACGCGTTCTCCATCCCCTCCGGTGACCACACCGCCGATTAAAATAATCTCCGTAACTACGGTCCTGGCACAGAGCCATTCAAGAATTCTGGACGGGATCGTGCATGAACCCTCATCGGAAACAGGGACATCAGAGAGAACGACAAGCAGACGCCCTTTTTCATAAAGACGCAGAGGAGCCTGGGCAAGCCCGGCGGTCGCGAGAGAGACCGCCGGTAGAAGCGGGCTCGCAATATTTCCTATATGAGTGAAGGATAACGCTTCTACCAGATATTGAACTGCAATGCTTCCAACAAGGCCTGAACCCGGGAAACCTGCAATAAGGATTGTTTCTTTTGAGGAGGGTATCTCTGCCGAGACGCGAACCAGAGGGTCGTCGCCTGCATGAAAGGCATTAATCATACATCTTGTGCCGCTGTCAATGCCTTCTGAACTTTTTTCCATACTCTTTAGTCTCATTTTAGAGGGATAATACTTCGGATACGGTCGAAGAGGAAATCGATGCCATCCTCATGCACAGAACGAATATACTGCACTGGAAAGCAACTAATTTTAGAATGGCCGTCCATACTATATGGTATGCAGGAATACGAAGTAAAGCGCGGGAACACCAGCACTCTTGAAGAAAGGATAAAAACAGGGTTTCCAGATATTTTCGGCGTCAAACCGACGGTAAAAGACGGCCATTATATGATCTCCTACGGAAGCATGTCACGTCTGGAAGTCTGGGCCGGAGAAAAAAACAAGACCTTGATGATGGATACGGAAACGGATGCGACCATTCTTTCCATGCCCGATGAACAGGCAGACCCAATCATTCTGGACACAAATAAGAAGTTCAGGACCTATCTTGATTTTGTCACCTGTTTTACCACAAAGGAACGGGTAAAACGGGCAAAGAAAGCAGCCGAGAAGGAAGAATAAAATACAAAACATTTCTCTATTTTTTGGAGTCAGACTCCTTACAAAATCAAAAAAAAAAGATTTGAGTGAATGTTCACTCAATAACAAGCGCCGGCTTGAACGGTAATGCCGATTTTGCTTTCGGGTGGGTACTTTCCTCTGCAGAGACGATCTCGACAACGAGTCTGCATTCCTTTTCGATGAAGGCAGAAGCGGCCTTGAAGATAGCTTCCTCGTCAACACCGTCTGCAATCGCAGACACCAGTTCCGGTGAAAGCGAGTGGATCAGCTTAACGGTCTGGAGAGAAGCATCGGTGGCCTCTTTTCCTTTTGCACGGAGCGATTCGTCAGCCATGACCGTCTTAATAACATTTCTCTTATCCTCGGCACCGGCAACGATGGAGAAGAGATGACGCTTCCACTGCGGAGCGATGAAGAGCGTGACCTTGGCTGCCTCGATCTGGACAAGCTTCAGGATCGACTGGATATCTTCAAGGGTTCTCTGAATAAGAGACTCGGAGATCTCAACCGATTTGTTGATCTTGGACTCGTCAGCCACCGGCCATGCTGCGAATGAGACAAGCCCCTCGTGACCGGTTTCCTTCCAGAGTTTCTCAGCAGTATACGGGATGACCGGAGCCATCAGACGGATCCACTCGGACATGATCTCTTTCTGGACAGCGCCACCGGCCGAGCCTTCGGGAAGCCGTCTGCGGTACCATGCGAGATCCGAAACAACACCGTTGTAGGCTTCCTGAAGGGCCTGTCTGGTCTGGAAAGCACACAGACACTTCGTTGTAGCGGCGATACGCTGCTGCATGCGGGATACGAGCCATGCATCGATGGGAGTGGTGCCGGACGCATCCGAGGAATCCAGAATGATCTGCCACATCCGCTCGATCTGTTTCTTGACGGAGAGGACAAGCTCATTTCTCCAGTCGAAATCCTGCCAGGGTTCGGCTGAACCGACAAGGAACATACGAACGGTATCGGCACCGAACTCGTTTGCCGCGTCTTCTAAGAGGAAGACATTTCCTTTCGACGAAGACATCTTCATACCGTTTAAGAGACCCATACCGAAGACGACCATGCCTTTCGGCTGGAGGTTGTCCGGGAAGATCGCTTTGTGGTGGAAGAGCTGGAAGGTCAGGTGATTGGAGATCAGATCTTTGGCGCTGAAACGGTAATCATACGGATACCAGTACAGGAACTCGGAACGGAGTTCGTGTAAGGTGGCCTCATCGATCGGCATGTTTGTCGGGTCACCGATTCCAAGGAAGATGTAATCAAAGACTGCCGGCGTGAGTTTTTCTGCCGGAATCTTCGACACTTTGTAGGAGATGGTGTAATAGGCCATATAGACGGTCGAGTCCGAGAGGGGCTCAAACAGCCATTTGGGATCCCACGGGACATGGGTTCCAAGACCAACACGGCGGGAACACGGCCACTCTTTGAGCCAGTCGATAGTGCGTTCGAACTCGGCGCGAACCTCGGCCGGAACAAGCTCCACCTTTGGAAGCTGCTCGTGGACCTGAGCTTTCCAGGCCGGATCACCGTAGTTCAGGAACCACTGATCATCGAGGATCTTGACATACACGCGCCCGCCGCAGCGGCAGATCACGCGTTTCTGGCTCATCTCGTGGAAGATGATCGAACCGCGCTCTTCGGTAAATTCGCGGGTTACATCTTCGCGTGCCTGACGAACGGATTTCCCTGCATGGATGCCGCAGTTATCGTTGAGTTTCCCTTTCGAGAACTCAGCGGTGTAAAGCTCCTGGGTGAGATCGTCCATCCTGGGATCGTCCTGGTTCGGGATCTTGTTCTTCTCGACGATGTCCTGTGCGGGAATCGTTCCGTAGTTTGGCACGGTGACCAGAGGAATCGCTTTGATATACGTATATTTTCCTTTTTCCTGAAGATCGCGAAGAGCGATGTAATCGAACGGAGCGTGGGCCGGAACACTCATTACAAGACCGGAACCCATGTCGGGGTTAACAAAGGAGGCGGGAAGAATTGGAACATCAGCACCGGTATAGGGATTCTTTGCAGTCTTATCGATGAGTTCGGTTCCCTGAAGCGTCGAGAGTTCGACGACAGTGTGTTTCTGCATCCGGAGTTTTTCAGCTGCTTCCGGACTGATGATCCACTTCTGACCGTCGACTTCTGCTTTTACGTAGGTGGTTTCTGGATTTGCCCAGAGATTGGTCACGCCGAAGATGGTCTCGGGACGAAGCGTGGCACAGGGAATCTGATACTCGCCGAACTGATACATTACGAACACAAAGTGCATGATCTCGGCAGATTCGCCTTCAAGAAGATCGTGATCGCCGACAGGCTGATCGCATGCCGGACAGTATCTTACCGGGTACTCCCCTTTCTGGACTTTGCCCTGTCCGTAGATGTGTGTATACTGCCATTCGATGAACTTGCTGTATTGAGGGATGATGGTCGTGAACCGGCGTCTCCAGTCAATGGAAAGGCCGAGCTGTTTCATTACCCGCTCATACTCATCGGCGAAGTAGTTTACGATCGTAATAGGGTCCGTGAAATTGTCCAGAGTGTCCTTTGGAACACGGTAGAGTTCGCCGTACAGTTTGAGAGTTTTTGCATCTTTGTTTGCAATACGTTTTGCAATTCCAAGAACCGGAGCTCCGGTTACGTGGAAAGCCATCGGGAAAAGCACCTGCTTTCCCTGCATTCTCCAGAACCGGGCAACTACATCGGGTATGATGTAGGTTCTCCCATGCCCGACGTGTATTGCACCACTCGGATACGGGAAGGCCACGTTTACATACAGTTTCTCTTTTGATTCATCAGGATTTGATTCGAATGCCGGAATCCACTCAGCTCGGATTTCCGGTTCAATTTCGGTCATTACCAGGGTATTTGCCATTGTTGTTTCCACCTATTTTGTTAATCGACGGGACGGATTTTAAGTTCCTCATCGGCACCGTAGCGCCTTATCATTTCCATAGCGATACTTGAGTTGCGTGCGAGATGAATTTCACCGTAATCATCAACAGTTGCAGTAAACAGGTACTCCTTTCCTGAGAAAAGGTCTACGATTTTACCTGCATAATCCGGACAGATGATGGATAACTGTTTCTTCTCGCTCTTGATCTTAAATCCGGCAGACCCGCTGACGGGCGCCGGGACATCATTGAAGAGGACCTCCCGTCCCGGTAGGTCGCTTAGCGGGCGGACATCGATTCCAACACCAACTTTGCTGACTACGGCAGCGATGTTTTTACCAGCTTTGCCAATAGCCGCAGGGACATCGGCATCTTCGATATAAACAGCGGCTTTCGTATCGGTGATCATCCGGAAAACGATATCTCCTTCGGTGAACCGGCGGATCTCATTCTGGATCTCCTTTTCCAAAACGACCCATGCCGGATTCTCATCGGTGACTTCGAAGGTGGGCATGCTGTGAACCGGCGGGGCAGAGCGTTCTTCCTGAGCGGGCTGCTCCGGAATTGCCGGAACCGGGGCTGGCGCTTTTGATTCGGCAGCCGGGGCTGGGGTTGGAACAGGTGTGGTTTTTGGAACGACGACCGGGCTGACTTTGGGAAGACCGGCAGCTGGCGTGACCATGACCTCACCTTCATATCTGAAGGCTTCGGCGGCAGTTTCCTGCGTTATGATATTGGTGAGCCTGACAATCGGACGGATCTGAGGGTCGCCGATCTGTTCAAGAGCTTTTGGCACGCCAAATCCGGTCGACACGTTGTAGATTTCAGAGATGTCGCCCGTCTTCACAAACACCATCGTGGTGACGATCTGCGGGATCAGATTCAGATCGACGAGGCTTGCAAGGCGGATCATGGCATCCAGTGCCGATTTCGCGTGCAGACCTCCGATAACTTTTATGCCGGAAAGACGAAGATCGGCAAAGACCGAAAGTTCTTCGCTTCTGCGCATCTCGTCAAAAATAACGTAATCCGGACGAAGCAGAGTCAAGACTTCACCTGTCGTGGCGATACTGCCGTCAAGGGACGTATACTGCGTAATACTGTCAGGAACCATCAGATCGCGGGGTGATTCGATAGTCTTGACGATGAAGTTCTGACTGCCGAGATAGATTGCGATGTTCTGTTCAAGCGTGGATTTCCCGGAACCGGGTGTTCCAACAATGAGCATACCGCCCGCTCCTTCTTTAAGGCGGTCTTTTAATGCCGCCGCAAAGTTGTAGGACTCAAAGGAGACTTCACGCGTCGGACGAACTACGGTCACTTCGATTCCATCGGAAAATGGAGGGCGGGTCGTTGTGATCCGCATCGAACCGATCTGGGACACGGTAACCCCAGGCATCTCGACCTCGACAAATCCGTCAGGATGACGTTTGGCACGCTCAAGACATTCCTGGGCAATGGCACGGAGCTCGTATTCAGTGGCCGGAGCCTCTCTGATCTGAACAAGCCGGGACTCTTTGATCGTTCCTTTGCGGGCGCAGGGAGCCACACGCTCTTTTAAGTACACGGCAAAGGTATTTTCATCAAAGAATTCGTCGATCTGAAGGGGGGCGAAGTTGTCAGTTGTTTCGGACTTCAGATAGATGACATCGAGTCCTTTCGCTCTGGCAACCTCAGCCTGAACATAGTCACTTGTAAGGAAAGTGGCGCCGTGTTCAATGGCGACTGCCCGGATCATGGAATCGATCTCGCCGCCACCGGCTAATTTGACCTGTTCCAGTCTTGGGCGTTCGCCGACATATTGTAGAGTGATCCTGCCCTGTTTGGCCAGAACACAAAGTTTCTGCAGTTCGGCAAGACCGGAGAAACCTATCTCTCTGCCCTGATTCGCCTGTGCTTCGAGTTCGGCAAAGACTGCTTCAGGTATTATTATCGTTGCGTCACGGTATTCCCCTTTCTCGATCAGGGCGGTAACGCGGCCGTCAATGACGACGCTGGTATCAGGTACGAGTATCATAAAATATTCAACCAATATTTATGGGGTTTCAATAGGATATTAGTATAGTGTTCCAAAAGGTGCAGTAAATGATTCACCTTGAGTAGATATCTGCCGGATCCTTGAATCTTGGAAGAATCACTTCACCTTCCATCGTTCTAAAAAAACAACTGGCATATCCTTCATGGCAGGCACATCCGGTCTGCTCGACCAGATACAACAGACAATCCTCATCACAGTCGACACAGATACGAACAATTTTCTGCAGGTGACCAGACTCCTCGCCTTTTTTCCAAAGTTTGTTTCTCGAACGGCTGAAGTAGTGGGCATAACCGGTCGACCGGGTCAAAGAAACATCCTCGTCGTTGGCAAAAGCAAACATGAGGACCTGAAGGGTTTTTGCATCCTGAACGATCACCGGGATGAGGCCGTCATTGTATTTGAGTGAAGGGAAAAGATCGGGCATAATTACTCACTGTTGGTTTTTTTATGAGATAAGAGGATCTCTTCCCGGCGGTTGTTCACGCCTTTTATCCGAAGATCCCATGAAACCGTGGAGATATCGGAAGGACCGAAAAGGGATACAAGTTCTTCCTGCTTGAAATAATGCGTGACGATCCCGTCACCACGCAAAAACGATGACGGCTCGACCTCGGTCCCTTTTCCATACCGGAAATCGTTTCTGGAAAAATCCTTGAAATACAAAACACCCCCGAGTTTTAGTACGCGAAGCATTTCATCTGCCGCCTTTTTCCTTTCTTTAAATAAAAGATGGCCGAGAACATGCCAGCAGAATATGATATCGAAGACAGAATCTTTGAAGGGAAGAAAACGGACATTTCCAACCAGAGCAGATGGACCGGCAAGCTGGACGGCGGCGGATGAAATATCGATTCCAACCGCATTTTCGCCAAGTGAGGAAAGAGTCTTTCCGTTGCCGCATCCGGTCTCGAGAACGAGAGCATTTTCTGGAATCTCCGGAAGGAGATAGGATGCCCCTGCCCACAGGGACCCGCGTGTCTGATAATCAGTCTGCCAGCCCATTACAACCGGACCAGAACGCCCCGGGATGCCAGATACTCCTTCACGGACCGAATCGTCATCTCGCCGTAATGGAAGACACTTGCCGCAAGGCATGCATCGGCTTTTCCTTTCACAAAGCCGTCATAAAAATGTTCAAGGGTCCCGACCCCCCCGGAGGCGATCACAGGAACATCGACATTCTCCGAGATGGCTGCGGTGATCTCCAGATCGAAACCGGTCTTGACGCCGTCGGTTTCCATGGATGTAAGAAGGATTTCGCCTGCGCCTCTTTTTACCCCGTTCTGTGCCCACGAGACGGCATCGATGCCGGTCCGCTGGCTGCCCCCATAGATGACCACTTCATACCAGCAGACTCTCCCGTCTGCGAGATGGATAGGGGTCACGCCATCTCGCATCTCGTAATTTCTCCGGACATCCTCGGCAAGAACGATGCACTGATTCCCAAACAGACGGGATCCTTCGTTAATTACTTCGGGAGTTTTTACCGCAGACGTGTTCAGACTTACCTTATCGGCACCGGCACGCAAAATTTCCTGAATATCTTTGACCGTGCGAATCCCACCGCCGACCGTCAAAGGAAGAAACAGTTCATCGGCTGCTCGACCGATCACGTCGATCATCGTATTGCGATTGTCTTTAGATGCTGCTATATCCAGAAATACGACCTCATCGGCACCCTGTTCATTATACCGTGAGGCAAGCTCGACAGGATCCCCTGCATCGCGAAGCCCTTCAAAATTTACGCCCTTTACTACCCTTCCTGCTTTCAGATCAAGACAGGGAATGATTCGCCGGGTAAGTCCCATAGAATATGATTGGTGTTTTTTGGAGAAAAGCCTGTTTGAAATAGGAGAACGAATCACTTTTCCAAAAATGCGGTCAGATCATCCATCCTGGCAATCGTATCCTGATATCCGTCACCATAAAGAGCTGCAAGCTTCTCTTTATTCGTCTCGACCCTGCCGATGTTCACCGGTTTTTGCGGCCGGATAATAAACGCCCGGCCGGCAGATTCCTCTCGTGCCAGAAGATCCAATGTCTGATTATACCGGAGATGACGGGTCGCAAGCTGCTCGACAAGATGCGGATACTTTCTATAGAATATTTTTAGAAGCGGAACGATCTTCATCGGCTTTTTTCGATAGGTGATGTCCTGCGTCAGGACAACGACATTTTTGGTGTTTCCGTCATCGATGGACCGCTGCAAAGGAATTGAATCGGCCACACCGCCGTCAAGGTATTCCTTTCCATTGAACAAAACAGGTTTTGCGAGAAGAGGAAGAGAACTCGAGGCCTGAAGAACATTCACCTCTTCACGCATATTTTTCAGATGAAAATATTCAGCTTCGCCTGTTTCACAATTGGTAACAACAACAGACAATGTTCCCGGATATCTGGAAAACGCATCATAATCATACGGATCGAGCTTTTCCGGAATGGTATGATAGAGCATTTCCGGACCGAAGAGATTTCCTGTCGTCAAAAGATTTCGAAGACTGCAGTACCGTTTATCCCCGATATAATCGGTGGTTACCCTGTAAGCCCTTCTGCGCTGTTTGGCGATGAAAGATGCGGTATTGCAGGCCCCAACAGACACCCCGTAACAACGGGAAAACTCCAGATCATTATCCAAAAACGCATCAATGACGCCTGTCGTATATGCTCCGCGCATCCCGCCCCCTTCGAAGATCAAGCCTGCAGAATACAGAGACATACAGTATTACTTCTCCAGAAATGCGATCAAATCATCAACTACGTCCGCCGTCTCCTGATACCCTTCTTCATAGAACGGAGCGATTCTTTTCATGTTGAAGTCCATTCTGGAGACCTCGACCGGCTTTTGCGGACGGATAATAAATGCTCTGCCGGCTTTTTCTTCTCTGTCTACGATTTTCAATGCTTCATTATACCGGATATGGCGGGTCGCAACCATATCGACCATTTTTGGATATTTGGCGTAGGCAATTCTCAAAACAGGCACAGTTTTATCCGGCTTCTTCTGATAACCCACAGCCTGCGTCAGAACGAGAACGTTTTTCAAATTTCCGTCGGAAATGGAACGTTCGATGGGAATTGAATCGGATATCCCGCCGTCGAAGTAATAGTTCTCGCCGACTTTGACTTTTTTCGCAAGGATCGGAAGAGAACTGGATGCATGGATCATCTCCACATCGTCCTGCATGACCTTTACCTGGAGATACTCGGCCTTGCCCGTCTCGCAGTTTGTCACCACGCTGAAAAATTTTCCAGGATATCTGTTGTATTCATCGTAATCGAAGGGGTCAAGCTCTTCAGGGATCATATGATAGAGCATTTCCGGACCGATAAGATCTCCTTTGGTAAGTAGATTCCAGTAACTGAAGTACCGTTTATCGTCGATATAGTCGGTCATGGTCCGGTAGGCTCTCCCGCGCTGTTTGGAGAGATAGCTCGCACAATGACTGGCACCGGATGAAACACCGTAGCAGGAGCTGAATTCCATTTTATTATCGATCAGCGCATCGATGACCCCGGCCGTGTATGCTCCGCGCATCCCACCCCCTTCGAAGATCAAACCAGCAGAATACATGTGGTTAGTAGTTTGCTCTCTGATGAATTGTATATTTTCCGCAGAAATCAAAGCCGCAGGCAACGAATATTAGCCATGCAGACCAACAGATAAGGCATGACAAGCTCGGGCGAACTGAAAATACAGTGGGCTTCCCAGTATATGCCGGTGTTATCGGCGATCAAACAACGCTTTGAAGAGGAGAAACCTCTCAAAGGTCAAAGGATAGGAATGGCTCTGCATGTTGAAGCGAAGACGGCATGTCTTGTTAGAACGCTTCAGGCAGGCGGGGCCGAGGTGTATATTACCGGCTGCAATCCGCTTTCCACGCAGGATGACGTGGCAGAGGCTCTTTCAGCAGGCGGTATCGCCTGTTATGCTAAGAGAGGCTGCAATACCGAGGAGTATTACGCAGCAATCGATAAAGTGCTGGATGCAAAGCCGACCCTGACCATCGATGACGGGATGGATCTGATCAACAGAGTTCATCTCGACAGAAGAGACGCACTCCCGCAGATCATCGGGGCATGTGAGGAGACAACGACGGGTATTCACCGGCTGAAGGCAATGCAGTCTGAAGGAAAACTCGAGTTTCCGGTTTTATCGGTGAACGATACACCGATGAAGCATTACTTCGACAATGTTCACGGAACCGGCGAAAGCGCTCTCGCCTCGATCATGCTGACGACAAACGTCCTGATTGCCGGAAAACATGTAGTCGTTGCCGGATACGGATACTGCGGGCGAGGCGTCACCACCAAAGCACGCGCTCTTGGAGCACGCGTCATCGTCACGGAAGTCGATCCTCGCCGGGCCCTTCAGGCACACTTCGACGGTTTTGACGTGATGAGTATGAATGACGCGGCAAAAGTCGGCGATCTCTTCATCACAACGACAGGAAACTGCGACATTATTACGGACCGTCACTTCCCTCTGTTAAAATCCGGAGCGATCCTTGCAAACGCCGGTCATTTCAATAATGAGATATCCATTCCCTGGCTCGAATCTCACGCATCATCGGTTGAACACCGCGACGGGATTGACACCTACCTCATCGGAGAGAAAAAGATCCATCTTCTGGCAGAAGGGAGACTGGTCAACCTCGCGACGCCGAAAGGAATGGGACATCCGATCGAAGTCATGGACCTGAGTTTTGCGGTCCAGGCGCTCGGTGTCGAATACATAGCAAAGAACGGGAAAAATATGTCAGCCGGCGTCCACGACATCCCGTCAGAGATCGACGAATATATCGCCCGCCTGAAACTGGCAGCTGTTGGGGCAACGATCGATGAGCTCTCCTGCGATCAAAAAGAGTATATGTGCTCGTGGAACCACGGCACATAATATTTTATTCAGCTTTTTCTTTTTTCCAGACCAGGCGTTTTTCTATAACTTCTTCAGCAAAAATCAGAAATGCGTGAGAAGCATAGGAAAAGACATTCGTTGTCAGCAGATAGGTATCCGGAATTCTTCTTGCATTAGTGTTTCCGATGATCCTGACAAAATCCAACGCATATAATGCGTCATCACTCAGAACGCCTGTCCGGCCGATCGCGCCAGAAAGAGTACCGAACTTTGTGTTGTCGGCACGGATTTTCTGATGCTTGCAGATGAGTTCGGCAATATTAACCGTTATTTCGCAGAGTTTTCTGGTGGCGGTCTCGGATTTTTTCTGGCGTGAAATCGGCTCAAGATCACGAAACACCGGATGGATCCCTGCTATTTCGAGAAAACGCTTCATGCGCATCTCATATTCGGAGAGGACTATCGAACGTTCATAGATGCTTAGTTCCAGATTAAGTCCTTTTTCTCTTGGAAGGGCGTAACGAATCAGGAGAGATGAACCAACTCCGCCGGAAGGGACGGAAAGGATAACATCGCCAATGTTCTGCATATCGTAGAGCGCGTTGCTGCACATGGAAAGCCTGTTGGATGCTTTGAGCGTTTTGTGCAGTTCTCCTGCCGTGATTTCGATATGCGAGGCGCCGCGTTCCGTTGCTGCATCAAATATGCGGTAAAGTTCGTGATGAAAATCGGCTGCAGTAAGATTTCCGCTTTTTTCGGTCATGATTCATCCAAACAGGCCAAAGAGACCTTTTTTCTTTGCGACTTCAACATCAATGATGATATTGCCTTTTTTCTTCGGAGATAAAATGCCGAGTCCTTTCCCTTCCGGCGGCGCAAAACGGTCTCCGGTTTTTACGCCCGCTGGCACAGTGATCTTGATGGTCTTATTCAGGAGAAGGGTAAGAGGAACCATGCCGCCCTGTTCAGCGATTTTCGGCGGGATCTGGAGATAGCAGATCAGATTATTTGTTGCGTCATCGATCTCCCAGTTTTCTTCCGGAATCACTTTGAGGTTTACATAGAGATCACCACGGGGTTTTCCTTCGACCGGCACCCCTTTGTTTGCAATTCTGTATCGTCTGACTCCGGGATAGACTTTGATGACGACCTTTTCTCCAGCAACCTTCATCGGAATCTTGCCTTTTCCATATGCGGCGATCGTCATGGATATCGGATAATCCGTTTCGATGTCGCCGCTTTTGATCGGCATTCCCGACATTTTTTTGCCGCGGGGCTGAGTGGAGACAACGGGAACATCGGCACGTTCGGCATCATAGGCGGCTTTGGTTTCCAGATTGCCGAGAACCTCATATGCGGCCATTATTTCGAGCAGGCGCTCGTTGTATTCCTGATGTTTTTCCTCGTTTTCACCCGCACGATCTGGATGGAACTCTTTTACGAGAGAAACATAGGCTTTTTTTATCATTTCCGGCGTTGCATTTTCCGCTACGCCGAGCGTATCATAGTGGGAATCGCCCATTCTACTAGTCTATTGGTGTTATAAAGGATAGAACTTATCTCATATTCGAGCAATACATTCCTGTATGTATATCGGAGTCGACCACGGGACAACGTCTCTTCGGTTCGCAACAGAAACCGGAAAACATCTTAAAATATCCCGGGAGGCGGCTAAAAGTTTTGAACTTTCGGCTCTGGAAAAGATCTGCCCCATTGATGAGATAGAAGGATTCGCTGTATGTTATTCAATGGGAGATAATTTTTCCAAAATAACACCTATTGCCCAGCTGAAAAACCGAGGAGTCATCACCCGCGACGGTGCCGGCGAACATATCGGCGGAGGAACGCGAGTATTCGATGTCATAAAAGAGTCGGGAATTCCTGCAATGGTTATTCCGGGAATTCACCGCGGGTCTGATACCGATCCCAGATTCAAAGTGTACTCCCACCAGACAAGCCCGGAAAAACTTGGGATAGCCTACCTTGCAAAACAGACGCTTCACGACACGTTTATCATTTCAGACATCAGTTCCAACACCGTGTCTCTTCTCGTTGCCAACGGGAAGGTTGTCGGCGCATTCGATGCGTGCGTCTTCGCGCCGGGAACACAGCACGGGGCACTCGATGTTGATGCGATCAGAAAAGTCGATGAAGGAGAGTGTACCGCAAACGAAGCGTTCACTACGGCGGGAGTCACCTACCATCTCGAGGAGAAATATCAGAAGCCGGCAATCGCCATGTGGGCCGCGATGGAATGCGCCTCGCTTCTTCTTCTTTCACGCGAGGCCCCGATCGCGCTGGCAGGCAGTCTCGCACCGGAATTGGCCGAAGAAATCTCTGCATTGCTGCAAAAACCGGTCATTGTGTATAATGAATGGGCCGCATCCGAAGGACTTGCGCTTATGGCACGGGACATTTTCAGGGGAGCAAAAGAGATTCTTGGAATTTCTGTGATACAGCCCCCGAAATAATAATTCACCCCCAAATTATACCTGTATTTACATTGCGCGGTCTTTTTTCAGGAAATTTGCAAACAGTAAATTCATATTGATTAATCGTGATAAATATAAGTGTTATGAGAGAACTACGCATCCACGGTAGAGGTGGACAGGGCTCAGTGACGGCTGCAGAATTAATAGCGACGGCAGCATTCACCGCAGGAGTCTATTCCCAGGCATTCCCGGCTTTTGGTGTCGAACGCCGCGGAGCACCCGTGCAGGCATTTGTGCGGTTCAGCGATGAAAAAATCCGCCTCAGAAGTCAGATTTATGAACCGGACTACATCATCGTTCAGGACAGTACGTTAATCCACGATGTAAATGTATTTGCAGGTATGTCTGAGGGTGGAATTGCCATTATCAACACCGAAAAAGCTGGAACAGAATACAATGTTCCAAAAGGGGTAAAACTGATCACTATTGACGCGACAAAAGTTGCCCTTGAAGAAATAGGACTCCCCATCACCAATACAACTCTGATGGGAGCATTTGCTGCCGCAAGTGGCGAGATCACCCTCGAAGCTCTTGAAGGAGCAATCAAAGAGAGATTCGACAAGAAGCTTGCAGACAGCAATATCGCTGCAGCAAAACGTGCATATGCGATGGTAAAGGAGGGACAGGTATAATGGCTCTTGGAATTGGATGCACGGCACGCCCGGGCAATAGCAGAAACAACAAAACCGGTTCATGGAGAGTTTTCTACCCAGTAATGGACACGGAAAAATGTACTAAATGTGGAACATGTCAGTTGATCTGTCCGGAAGGGTGCATCAATCAGAATCCTGACAAAACCTATTCTATCGATCTTGACTTCTGTAAAGGATGCGGCATGTGCGCCGAGGAATGTCCTGACAAAGCAAAGGCTATCCACATGGTTAAGGAGGAAAAATAAATGACGATGGAAATTATGGAAGGATCGATCGCGATCGCAGAAACCGTCCGTCTCTGCAGACCCCAGGTTATCTCTGCGTATCCGATCACCCCACAGACCCACATCGTTGAAGGACTTGCATCAATCGTGGCAGACGGAAGACTTGACGCAGAATACATCTGCGTGGAGTCAGAATTCTCTGCCCTCTCTGCCTGCATAGGTGCCTCGGCAGCCGGAAGCAGAGTCTATTCGGCAACAACGTCTCAGGGTCTTGCGTTAATGGGCGAGGTCGTCTTCAACGCAGCAGGAATGAGACTGCCTATCGTCATGGGTATCGCAAACCGTGCGATTTCCGCACCTCTCTCAATCTGGAACGATCAGCAGGATTCCATCATGATGAGAGATTCAGGATGGATTCAGCTCTATGCAGAAGACAACCAGGAAGCAATCGACATGCACATCCTCGCATACAAAGTCTGCGAAGATCACGACATTCTGCTCCCGGCGTTCGTCTGCTTTGACGGATTTATTCTCTCCCATGTCTATGAACCGATAGACCTCCCCTCTCAGGAACTCGTCGACTCATTCCTTGGACCGTTCAATCCCTACCAGAAACTTGACTCAAAGGATCCGATCTCCTTTGGTTTGTATGCGACACCGGAGTATTATCTGGAATTCAGATACGAGCATGATCAGGCGGTCAAACGTGCAGCCGATGCCATTAAAAAATACGGAAAAGAGTTCGGCGAAGTGTTCGGGCGTGACTACTCGGAGTTAGTCGTTGGTTACAAACTCGAGGAAGCAGAAACCGCCATAGTTGCAATGGGTTCCATCTGCGGTACCGTCAAAGATGCGATCGATGAGATGCGTGCTGAAGGAAAGAAAGTCGGACTCTTGAATCTCCGTTGCTTCCGTCCGTTCCCATCAACCGATGTAGCAAAGGCTCTTGCCCATGTCAACACCATCGCGGTACTTGATAAAAACGTCAGTCTCGGTGCTAAAGGGGCAGTGGCAATTGAAATCAAGGAAGCATGCTACGGTTCGAACATACCAGTATACGATTATATCCTTGGTCTCGGCGGCCGCGACGTAAGAAAGAGAGACATCAAAAAGATCGTCGAACTCGCAGAGAAAGGCGAGGGCGATATGTTCTATGGATTACGCGAGGAGGTGCTCTGAAATGGTAGACAGATCTATTGAGAACTTTGAGTGCGGGCACAGAGCCTGCGGAGGCTGCGGAGCGTCATCTGCAGTCCGTATGATCCTGAAAGGCTACGGCGAACACACGATCGTAGTCAACTCAACCGGATGTCTGGAGGTCTTTTCGACCCCGTATCCGGAAACCGCATGGAAAACACCATGGATCCATTCGCTGTTCGAAAATGCATCGGCAGTCGCATCGGGTATCGAAGCATCCTTAAAGAAACAGGGACGTATCGACACGGAAAAGGTCCTCGTCTTCGGCGGGGACGGTGCGACGGTTGACATCGGAACGCTCTGTATATCCGGCGCGTTTGAACGCGGACATGACTTCACATACATCTGTTATGACAATGAAGCATACATGAACACTGGGATCCAGCGCTCAGGGGCAACACCCTACGATGCGGATACAACAACATCCCCTGCAGGTGTCTGCTCAACCGGAAACAACCTGCCGAAGAAAGATTATCCGCAGATCCTTGTCGCACACGGTTCGCCTTACGTCGCCACCGCTTCCATGGCTTACCCCGCGGATCTGATGAAAAAAGTCGAGAAAGCACGAAACATCAAAGGTCCCTGCTATATCCAGGTACACACACCCTGCTGCACCGGATGGGGATTCGACGGTGCCAAGACGATGGAAATCGGCAGAATGGCAGTCGAATGCGGCCTCTGGGTCAATTACGAAATCATTGACGGCGAACTTACAACCGTTAAAAAAGTGAAGAGAGTTCCGGTCGATGATTACCTCAAAGCCCAGAAACGCTTCCGTCACCTCTTCAAACCAGTAAGGAACGATGCTGAGATCGCAAAGATCCAGGCAATTGCCGATAAAAACGCCAAGAAGTACGGCATCGATATTGAATAAAATCAGTATCCAAAACTCATTCAATTCTTTTTTAACAACGTTACATACGCGAACGACATGTACTGATCGACACCGAAATCAAATCAGGACAAGGAAAAAGCAAAAATAAAAAATGATATCGGAGAATAATCTCTGTTTAGAAATCCTTCATCGGTTTTCGTTTCAGTCTGAGATACCTTATACCCGCTATAAAAATACAACGCCCCAGACCCCTAAGAAGATATAGAGAAGCGGTTCACGCACATCATCATAAAACGTGAAAGATGCGGTCGTTGTATTCTCAAAGGTGACCATCGAACCATAGGATGAGTTGTCCGAAGAAGACACGACACCTCCAGTCCCAACCGTACCTAAGATCAAATATCCTGTCTGGAACCTTTCCGGGAGATAAACCGAGACGTTGTACGGCTCGGCATATTTCAGATAAACCAGACCGTTCTCGATGTTTGCGGAGTAAGTCAACGTGTAATTCCCTGCCGGGAATGTGACAGTTTTTCCATTCTGAGTATACTCGATAACGCCGCTCTCGTTTTGGATCGTCAGATTATCAACAGAAAGGGCAACCTCCTCTCCCAAGAAACCGGGTTTCACCAGCTGGAATGTATTCTGATTGATAAGAGTGACATTTGCCGTCAGAACGGTCCCGTCATCAGATACAAAATACACTGCAGAGTTTGCAGCCGCAGGAGCTGCAAACAAAGCAAGCAGAACCACAAAGATGCTTACAATACGGAAAGCAGTGCTTCGATGGTTGGGTCGATCTCGATTGGCGGGGCACATTGTTTAATTACAGTTTCGGGGTCTTTCAGCAGGTGACCGGTCACAACACAGACGATCTTTTCATCCTTGTCGAGAAGTCCCAACTCTGCCATTTTGCGAATACCTGCAACAGAGGCTGCAGATGCGGGTTCTACACCGATACCTTCGTATCTGGCGAGATCGCGCTGCATAGCAAGAATCTCGGCATCGGTCACGGACTCTGCAGTTCCGCCGGTCTCGCGAATCGCACGCAGAGCTTTTTCTGCATTTACCGGAGCACCGATACGGATTGCAGAGGCAACCGTTTCAGGGTTCTGCTCAACGACGACTTCCGGAAGCTGATCTTTGATTGCAGCAACGACCGGAGCTGCGCCCTCAGCCTGAATTGCGGTCATTTTTGGAAGGCGGTCAATGTATCCGATCTCTTTCCACTCGCATATTCCTTTGTAGACGGCAGAGATATTTCCAGCATTTCCTACCGGCAGAACAATTCTGTCCGGAACGCAGCCAAGCTGATCGACTACTTCGAACCCAATCGTTTTCTGTCCTTCAAGACGATACGGGTTGATAGAGTTTAAGAGATAGATTCCATGGGTGATACAGATTTCATGGACCATCTCAAGGGCACGGTCAAAGTTGCCGCGGATCGAGATAACCTTTGCTCCGTGCATAAGTGCCTGGGCAACTTTGCCAAGAGCAACATGGCCGGCGGGCAGTAAAACAACAGCAGGCATATTTGCTTTCGCTGCATAAACCGCCATTGATGCCGAGGTATTTCCAGTGGACGCGCAGGCAACGATATTTTTGCCGAGCTGTTTTGCCATGGAAACACCAAGGGTCATACCGCGGTCTTTGAACGAACCGGAGGGATTCATACCCTCATGCTTTGCATACAGATTGGTCAGACCCAGCTCTTCTCCAAGTCTTTTCAGGTGATACAGGGGTGTACCTCCTTCCTGAAGGGTGATCGGTTCGATCTGGACAGGAAGGAACTCTTTGTAGCGCCAGAGGGAGATAGGACGCTGTAATATTTCTTCGTGAGTAATCGTGATCTTGCTCAGATCATACTTAACTGCAAGCAGATGGCCGCATTTCTCACAATTATACACAATGGCGTCAGGCGGATACTCAGCGCCGCAGTGTACACAGACGAGTTTATACATGGTTATGTATTTGACTCTTCAGGATTAGAAGCTTATTCCCGGACCTCTTTTCTTGCCGGCACACCAGAAGCTTTCAGGAAGATGACCCATAAGACGATTGGAACCATGAGTGTTGTCGGATAAGCCCATATTGCGGGTATTAATCCAGAGATAAACAGAGCTCCAAGAACGAAAGCGGCTATCAGCAGGACAACGGCAAATATCTTTGGACGCGGATCGGTACCGTCTCCTTTGATTTTTCCACGCAGACGGCTGAAACAGAATGGATAGAAGTAGTGGATTCCGGAATTATCATACGTATCCTCAAGTAAGTGCAGGAAACAACCCAGAAGGAATGCCGAGCCGAACACGTAAATGAGGGAGTTATTGTATAAGGGAGAAAGATACGGAACAAATGAAAGCGCGAAGCAGATAAGCCAGAGGTAAATGGTAACGAGAATTGAAATAAGCAAAATACCAATCGGGGAATGGGGAAGTTCACGATGTCCATTAATAGCATATATTTTTGTAACGAAAATTATCCGGAAAACAAACTGAAGTGGTTTGTAGCAGAAGTAGTAAAGGGCATAGCCGAATATTGGCGTAAGTGGAAATTTTTTCCCGCGGCCCCCGGGAATCTCCGAATGATAGATTGCAGCTTCCTTCCCTTTATCAATATCAGGGGCGAGAGAACCGAAGAAAGCACCGAGGAGGAGAATGATTACTGCAGGTATCGATTCCAAGGTGAAGAGAGATGGAGTTAGAGGGGCAAGAACAACAAGCATTGTTGCCATGGTGAGAATGATATGGGTTATACCTTTCATTTGTTGGAGATATATTTCTTTTAGAGGGAAATAAGGGGAGGGGTTACAGCCATTTGGGCCAGAGCAGACCAAATGTGGTTACCATGCCGGCAATTTCATCACGAATACCACGATCTAGTTTGAAGAGGGTGAAAATATGAAGGTGGTAACTCATTTGCTTGAATCGAGATTATCACCAAAAATGATGATGGAATAAATTCATGCGATTCCACTGATGTGATAGGCAGCTGAAAGATATAAGTCTAGAAATCTCAAGTTTTAATTCACATTCTCAAGTGGTACTTACTGGCACAATTTAAAATGGAACAGAAAGATAAAGAATACTGGCCTCGAAATCAATCACTTCATTGTCTTTTCCTTTTAGAGAGAGTATGGTTACTGAAAATCAACAGATATGATGAATGATCTTCATGATGAAGAAGAGAATCTATTATTTGACTGGCGATAAGGAGACAATTGGAACTATTGCAATTATAGATGAAATTCACAAAAGAGAATGTAACCAATAATGTGTGATCGGGAGCTATTCCAATGAATAAAGCCATGTACAGATAGAAGTATGCCCTATCAAATATATGCTCATGAGATAGTGGAGGTAAAGGCCACGTCAAGAAAGTTTCCAATACATGAACTTGATGATAATAAATTCGAGAGACTATCTAGTTATGGGTGAAATGGATAGAACTAATAATTAATTTTATCAATTTTTGATGATTAACTAATGATATTCCAATAGCTATTGGATAATAATTAACAAATATATCACTTATTATATTAGTATAGTTCCTGCTGTATGGGAAGATTTTCAAATATTTTTGACAAACCTGCTTTTCTAAGTTTTGGGATGGCATATTCCCAAGCTTTTTGACTTAAATGACATCCATCAGAGAGATATTCAGATTTTGTTTGATATTCTTTTGTAATTAAATCAGGAAATATAGTTACAAAACCAATCATTTTCTCTTTGCAAACAATCTCTAATTTATTATTAAAATATTCTGTTGCCATGTTTCGCATCACTTCAGTCCCATAATATGGATACTCTGGATTGACATTCCTAGAATCTTTTTGCGAGGAGATTGGACCCCAACACCACACATTATGCCCATCATTACGTAATATTGACATCAAACCAACATAATTATCAACAATTTTATCAATGATAACAGAATAATCAACCCGATTAATTTCTGCTTGTTTTAACACATGTACTCTTATATCAATCTCCCCAAAAACACAAATGATATCATCATGCTTTCGAAAGTATGATTTACGAAGGATATCAATTTTTTCACGTGCTCTAATAGTTGAACCATATTTATTTAAGGAATAGGCCAATGCCGGACCCAAATGAATTGCATCAACATTTTTATTATTATTTCTGCATTTATTGATCCCTCCCGAATATCTTGAGCCTCCCGAATATCTTGAGCCTCCCGAATATCTTGAGATAGGATACCAATTAATACCCTCATTGCCGCTAAAAAAATTTACATGAGAATCCCCTATTATTACGATAGATTTTCTTGACTTATGAGATTCTTTTGCAACAAAATATGTAAAAATGCACATTATTTTCGCAACATACGCGAACAATTGAGATGGCAAAATAGCTTTTATTAATAATAATATTTCCATAAGCGACATTTACATTAACAGATTAGGTCTCCTCCATATTATTTTTATTAATTATTCATATAAAGTATTAACATTTATAGTTAATAAAGCAAAGTGATGATAATCATATCTATGGCTAAGCAATTATTCACATACACCGACATAAATTCATTAGTTTTTCTGACACCGATTTTTAGACTGACACTTTTTTGAAACAGAGTGTTTCAAAGGTTATTTCACACGAGTTTTAGAATATATTAGAGAAAGAGAGAGTAATAGTATTTATTCACACATGCTGCTGAATTGATATTCAGGCATTATATTCAAGTACTAATATAAAGATGATGAAAAAACATTAAAAAATACATAAATGGCAATACCACATCATTAGGAAATATATAAACTCGTTTTTCTGCAGTGAAATATTTGATAGTAGCATTCCCAAGAAATATGCAAATTGGTCCATGTCAATGATTTCTAACTGAGATCCAAATCAATATGCCAGAAAATGGATAAAATACTCAAAGAATTAACGCAAACATAGTTCTGCAATAATAAATAGACATAATATTTGTAACATCTTACAGCCATTTAGGCCAGGGAAGTCCAAATGTAGTTACCATGCCGGCAATCTCATCACGAATACCACGATCTAGTTTGAAGAGGAGACAGACATAGATGAGGGCACCAACAACCACGGGTACAAGTGTGACCACAACGTTGTCAAGAGGGATAAATTGCATGTAAATGAAGACAAAGATAGTCATGACGATAGATGCGATTATGATATGGGTAATCGGAAGGAGTTCGACGTAGATGGCGATATAACTTTTGAGGTAATAGGAAATGAGGATGGCATTCAATGTGTAACTTAGGAAAGTAGCAATTGTGGCACCGTTAATCCCCATAATCGGAATAAGGATGATGTTTAAGGTGATGTTCACAATTGCAGCTGAGGCTGTTGCATAAAAAGACTGTCGAGCATGATCAGATGCAGTGAGGGTAAGACCCATGAGATAGGTAAATACTGCAACAATTTGCATAATAAGAAGGATCGAACATACAGTCGCACCCGTAGCAAAATCCGCACCGTAGAAATAATAGAGCAACCGCTCTGAGAGAAGGAGCCCCCCAAAAGCAACAGGAATTGCGAGGAGGAGTGACATCGTTATCCCACGCGCAACCACTGGGGCAATTTTATCCATCCAATTATTGGCACTCCAATAACTGATTTTAGGAGTGAGCGCTCCAACGATAGCGGCACATATCAATGTGGCTATTTGTGTGAACTGATAGGCAGTTAGGTACACGCCAACATCCCCATTATTCATAAAATAACCAATGAAAATCGTGTCAGAATATGCAAAAACAATGGACCCGGTTCCAATTAAAAAAATCCAGAATCCATACTTAGTGAGACTACCAATATGATGAACAGTAAACTTGGCAGGTTTGAAGGTAAAGTATTTAAGACAGAGTATGCCGAAAATAATGATGCCAACGATGAATCCCCCACACAACCCAAATACTGAAAAACCAAGAAGAACTGCAACGATCTGAACGAGAATACGGAAAAAATCACTTATGCCACTGGCAACATTATTTATTCCCACATGTCCCAAACCACATATACCATAGGTTATGGTATGTCCAAAAAATGATGCTGCAAGTGCAGCAATAATCCAAGGAATAAGGTTGTATGACTGCAGATCAACAAATATTGGACTGAGAACTAAGAGAAGGAGGGTTGAAACAACCATGAGAATTGCCCGAAGCGTAGCATACGCTGAGAGATATTCATTCTGCTCTTTTCCCTCGGATATCCTTTTAATCGCCGCCTGACCAAATCCCCCATCCCCAATCATATTGAATATGCCGTAATAAGCAAGGAAAAGATAGTACACCCCCATCAAATCTTTTCCGAGGAGATGGGAAAAGAGCATGGTTGATATGAATCCAAAAAAAGTTATACCTATCGTTGATATGATTGAGATGGCACTTTGGCGTTGTATTGCCGGTATACGCATGATATTTGAGATAAAGGATATGGACATATGTTGGATGATGATTACTTTTTAATATATTTATCCATGAAGTTGAAATAACCATATCATTAACCTTATTCACAGGACAAGTCTATGCAACCGAAACCCCCTATTCGTAGGATAGATTCACAATCTATCCTATAAATCAACAACTGTTATAATTTACTAAAACTAATATCAAATCCAATGAAAGTTCTTATACTCGCGGGTGGTATGGGCACGCGCCTTGCGGAAGAAACCAGCGTTATCCCCAAACCGATGGTTGAGATTGGTGGTCATCCAATCCTCTGGCACATCATGAAAATATATTCTCAATATGGATACAATGACTTCATCATTCTCTTAGGTTACAAAGGCTATATCATCAAAGAGTATTTTGCAAACTACTTCCTTCACAGAAGTGACGTCACCTTTGATCTTGAAAAAAACCAGATGATTATCCACGAACAGCACTGTGAACCTTGGAAGGTTACACTCATAGACACCGGTTTAAACACCATGACTGGAGGACGTGTTCTTCGTGCACGAAAGTATGTTGGTAATGAACCATTCATGCTGACTTATGGTGATGGTGTCTCTGATATTAACATAAATGAACTTGTTGCATTCCACAGAAAACATTGCCGCCTCGCAACCATGACATCTGTTCAACCAGAAGGTAAATTTGGTGCTCTTATATGCAACGATAATGGTGAAATAATATCATTTACAGAAAAACCAAAAGGTGATGGAGGTTGGATCAATGCCAGCTTCTTTGTCCTTCAACCAGAAGTTTTTGACTATATAAAAGAGGGAGATGCTACGATCTTTGAGCGAGCACCGCTGGAAAATCTTGCTAAAGAGGGGGAACTCTACACCTATACGTATGAAGGTTTCTGGAAATGTATGGACACATTGCGTGATAAGTATATTTTACAGGAGATGTGGGATAAGGGAAACGCGGCCTGGAACTGTTGGACAGAATGATTTTTGGCATATATAACGGAAAAACGGTCCTCGTCACCGGCCACACAGGATTCAAAGGTTCTTGGCTTTGTCTCTGGCTTGCAGAACTGGGCGCAGACGTCCACGGCTTCTCCCTACCACCAAACACCGAACCAAACCACTACACCGCAGCACGCATCTCCAAATTGCTGAAATCGGAAAAATTAGGTGACATAAAAGATCAAAGCACGCTAACGAAGTACGTCCAGAGTGTTCAACCTGACTGCATATTCCATCTGGCAGCCCAGCCTCTCGTAAGAAAATCATATGCCGAACCCGTAGAGACCTTCGACACAAACGTTATGGGAAGCATCTATCTGATGGAGGCGGTGAGAAATCTGGGTAAACCATGTTCAGTTGTGATGATCACGAGCGATAAATGCTATGAAAACGTCGGCAAAGCAGAGGGCTATGTTGAGAATGACCCGATGGGGGGTCATGATCCCTACAGCGCAAGTAAAGGCTGCGCTGAACTCGCCATCACGTCATACCGTCGCTCTTTTTTCCCACCTGAAGATATCGCAAATCATGGAGTACTGCTTGCATCAGTTCGTGCGGGAAACGTTGTTGGAGGTGGAGACTGGGCAGAGGACAGAATCATTCCAGACGCCATGCGTGCTGTTACCTCGGGAAAATCTCTGGAGATCAGAAGTCCAAACGCTGTTCGTCCCTGGTAGCACGTGCTGGAGCCGCTCTCGGGCTATTTGCTCCTTGCAATAAAGATGATGGAAACGAATGCATCGGTTTATGCTGACGGTTGGAACTTTGGCCCAAAAGAGAACAGCCCCGCGGTCACGGTCGCTGAGATCATCGACGCTTTCTATAATGTATGGGGAAAAGGAAAAGCAGAATATGATACAAATACAAAGCATCTGCATGAAGCTACGTTCCTGACGCTCTCCTCAAAGAAAGCAGAGAGTGTTCTTTGCTGGAAACAGCAGTGGGATGTCACTGAGACGATGCAGAAAACTGCCGAATGGTATAAGAATTATTATGCTGGAGCAGATGCACGAGAACTAAGTCAGGCTGATATTGCTGCTTATACCAAACACCTGGAGTATTGAGATGGGAAAATTAACGATTATCGAGACACCGCTGAAAGGTTTATACATCGTAGAAACGAATGCATTCGTCGATCACCGGGGAGCATTTGCCCGCTGGTTCTGTGAAGAAGAACTGGCTACAACCCTTGGGAAACGTCACATAAAAAACGTGAACTTTTCAATAACGGTGACGACCGGTTCCATCAGAGGGATGCATTTCCAGAAGCCGCCTCATGCAGAGATGAAACTTGTGCGGTGTATCAGAGGAAGGATTCTGGATGTGGTCGTGGATATCCGGGCGGGATCTCCAACATTTTTAGAGCATTATGCAATTGAGCTCTCAGCAGAGAATATGAAGATGTTTGCGATTCCGGAAGGATTTGCCCATGGATTTCAGTCTCTTGAAGATGATTCGGAGATCATGTATCTCGTAACGGAGTTCTATTCTCCGGAGAGTGAAGCAGGTCTTCGGTTTAACGATCCGGCTCTGAAGATAGAATGGCCGCTTCCGGTGACGGATATCTCGACAAAGGATGTAGAACATCCACTGATATATGATGATTTTACAGGGTTAGATGTGTCGATGTATTAATAATAATATCAGACAAATACAAAAATGATTTTTGAAGTCAAGGATGTTGATTAAAATGATGAGGATTCCGGTAAATAAGCCATCGATAACTGAACTTGAAATTGCATACGTAACTGATGCAATAAAGAATGGGTGGGGCGATCATTGTTACGACTATATCAACAGATTCACAGAAATACTTAAATCAACATTTGGAACTAAATATGCATGGCCAACGTCGAGTTGTCATGGGGCTTTGCATACAGTTTTAATGGCAGTTGGTCTCGGTCCCGGGGATGAAGTCATCGTTCCTGATATTACGTGGATTGGAAGTTTATCTCCTGTTGTCTGGCTTGGAGCAAAACCAGTATTTGTTGATGTGCTCAGAGACACGTGGTGTATTGATCCAGTATCTGTTGAGAAAAAAAATTACTGATAAAACAAAAGCAATCATTGTAGTTCATCTCTATGGTTGTGTATGCGATATGGATGCGATTATGCGGATTGCTAAAAAGCATGATCTTATAGTTATTGAAGATGTTGCTGAAGCTGTAGGTTCCGAGTATCATGGAAAGAAAGTTGGTAGTGTGGGTGATTTTGGTGTATTCTCGTTCCATGGTACAAAAACATTCACCACAGGTGAGGGGGGAGCAATCATCTCTAATCGTGACGATTTATCGGAAAAAATCACTACAATTTCAAATCAAGGGAGAAGGCCAGAACAACATATAATGTTCTGGGTTGATGAACTTGGATTAAAATATAAAATGTCAAATCTCGATGCAGCATTGGGTGTGGCGCAGTTTGAAAGATTCGATGAGTTAGTGGATAAGAAACGTGAGATCTTTAGCTGGTATAAGGAAGAATTGGCTGATGTTCCTGATATTGCGATGAATGTTGAACAAGATGGAACAAAGAATCTCTACTGGATGCTATCGATAATTTTTGGTGATTCATATAATTTTGATCGTGACAATCTAATCAAAGATATGAACGCTGATGGGATTGGACTTCGTCCATTTTTCTATCCGGTCAGTATATTTCCAATGTTTAAACCAGCTACAGATAATGTTGTAAGTTATTCATTATACAAATATGGAATTAATCTGCCAAGCTATAATGACATGACTCGAGATGACGTTTCTATCGTTGTTCGTGAACTTCTCAGTAAACTTTGAAAGCAATGTCTGCATGTTTGCTCTATCAAAATGATATGAAACAGGCCCCAATTGATTATATTATGTGGGGTGCCAAGGGTCATGGCATTGTCATACGTGACGTACTTGATACATATGGATGCATGTTGAAAGCAGTTTTTGATAATAATATGTCTCTTAAATCCCCATATGATGATATCCCCTTATTTTATGCGAAGGAGGGATTTGAGAATTGGCTTAATGAACAAAATCCCCACACAAAAATAGGATATGTTGTTGCAATTGGGGGAGCCTATGGTAAAGACAGAGTAGATCTTTCTGCATATCTTTCTTCCTATGGTCTTCACACAATCTCATTTATTCATCCATGGACATCTGTAGCTCCTGATTTTGTCATAGAAGAGGGAGTGCAAATTATGGCAGGGTCATGCATTAGTGTCCGTGTTCGAATTGGCAAACAAACAATTGTAAATCATATGGCAAACGTAGATCATGATTGTTCATTGGGTAAGGGGGTTCATGTGGCGCCGGGTGCAACTCTTGCTGGATGTGTTGAGGTACAAGATTATGCGATGATAGGAGCTGGTGCAACAATTCTGCCAAATATAACTATTGGGGAGGGAGCCATTGTTGGTGCGGGAGCAGTTGTAACTAAAGATGTAGCTAGCGGAGATATAGTTGTGGGAATTCCAGCTTGCAGAAGGTATTTATGGATTTTGTTGATGAATTTTACGCTGACAAAGACTTGTCATTATTGAAAAAACTGACGTTAGTTATTCCAACGTATAATCGGAATTATTATTTAAGTCGGTGTTTGTGGTATCACGCACATTTTCCATTTGGGGAAATAATTGTTGCGGATTCCTCACCGGAAGAGAAAAAAATAGTGAACCGCGATACTGTAACTAAAGTGCGAGAGATGTTTGGAGCTAACATTCGTTATCTGGAGTATGAACCGGAAACTGAAAAATACGGAGGAGATATTGTACGAAAATGGGGAGATGCTGTGCAGCATGTGGAGACAGAATATTCACAGATTTGCACTGATAAGGAGTTTTTGATTCCAACATCTTTGAGTAAATGTATTGTCTTTCTTGAAAATAATTACGATTATGTCTCATCAGGTGGGAGAGAATATCAATTAAAAACAACAAAGGACGATATCCGTGAAAAATCAGGCTATTATTTAAAGATGGGAGATTCAGAGAGAACATCAGAAAAAAACCACGATGGGTTAATGCGCTTCACACACTCCATAATTAAAGTAGCACCAATGCACAATAGTATGCTGTTACAAATGATGAGATCCAATAATCTGAAATATCAATATGATCTAGTTAAAAAATATAATATTATAGATATAAAATATAGTGAGATTATCTCAAATCATGCGCTAATGACCTTCCAATAGCATACTGAAACATCTGATTTCCAAGTCCTCCCATTAGTTTAACAGTTACCATTAGGAAATCCCATTACGTATTCTGAGTATACCACACAATCGTCTTCTTCAGCCCTTCCCTAAACTCAACTGTAGCACGGAAGTCGAACTCCCTTTCTGCAACGCTCACATCCAGCATACGTCGCGGCTGACCATCAGGTTTATTTGTATCCCACACGATCTCACCCTCAAATCCCGTCAGTTCGGAGATCAGATCCACCAGATCTCGAATAGTTATCTCCATCCCTGCCCCGAGATTCACCGGTTCCGGCTTATCATAGTTTTCAGCCGCACAAACAATACCACGTGCTGCATCATCCACATACAAAAACTCTCGGGATGCTGCACCCGTACCCCAGACTTCGACCCTGTCCGATCCACTTTTCTTCGCATCAATAAATTTTTTGATCAAGGCCGGGATCACATGGGAACTATCTGGATTGAAATTATCTCCCGGTCCATACAAATTCACCGGTAGAAGATAGATTGCATTGAACTCATACTGCTGGCGGTATGCCTGAGCTTGAACAAGCATCATCTTCTTTGCAAGACCATAGGGTGCATTCATCTCCTCGGGATATCCGTTCCATAACTCGTCTTCCTGGAAGGGGATTGGCGTAAACTTCGGATAGGCACAGATCGTTCCGACAGCGACGAACTTACCCACTTTATTCTGTCGTGCCGCTTCCATCAGCTGGATCCCCATGATAGCATTATCATAAAAAAGCGAGCCAGGGTTATTCATATTATATCCGATACCCCCCACGCTTGCTGCAAGATGAATGATCAGATCAACCCCTTTCGTAATGGAAAGGCAGTTTTCCCATACACGCAGATCAATATCACGGCTTCGGGGAACGATGATATTTTCCGGTTTCGCACCGGACGCAAGAAGATGTTTTACAACGTTTGAACCAAGAAAACCAGCGCCACCGGTCACCAGAATTTTTTTTATTTTCCCAGAATGTCATAGATACGACCTTATATGCTCTATACATGCTTGTGTCCCATCATTAATGAAGATGTCGCTGCATGTTTGATAGTTTTCTTTCATTGATAACAATTCGTCGATGTGGCTAATCCAGTTTCCGTATTCAACAGCCTCCCATGACATCTGTTTGCCGATACCCGTGGTTTCCAGAGGTTGAAGGATATATGGATCCTCAGCAAATCCCTCCCTAGTGAATATCAGAAGAGGTATTCTTGCCCGAATGGACTCTGAAACAGTACTGTATCCGGGTTTGGTTACTACGAGATCACACGCACCAATATAATTCTGGGTTTCGGTTTCTAAACCTGGGATCCTGATAATGTTTGGATGATGGAATGGCTGATTTTCTGATACCAATATTCTTATATCTGAATCGATCAGTTTATGGATACAGGCAGGAACAGAATTGAACGAAAGACCTGATCCCACATGAACCAAAATTTCATTGCCGGAAATGCCTAAACGTTTTCGCATTACTTCGCGTGAGAGAGTCGATTGTCTCGAAACCAGCGGTACAAAAAAACGCTCTTTGAAAACATCCAGTGATTCATTCAACGGGAGGACCAAACCAAGATCTGCAGAAGCATAGGCATCATGGATCATCTGTACTTCAGGAGAATTCCCATATAACTGTCTGAATATCAGATCCCATGTAAAGTTTGAAACACCTATTCCCGGAATACCAAGAGTTTTTGAAACAACAAATGCCTGAGGTGTAATGTCGGAAAGGATCAAATCCACCGTATGTTCTTTACAGAAGACCGTTTCTTCCGTTATCCATGTTCCCCAGGATGAGATCCAATGACGCAGTGATCTTTCAGTATCTTCTCTATTGACGCGGGAGGTTGAGTCATACATCACTGTTCCAATATCATTTCGCTTCTTTTCAACAGAAACAAATAGACAGGAGTCGCGGATAAAATCAGCAGATGTATTGGTTCTGACTGAGATAGTACAGTTCATCGAAGCATGCAAAGCACACATCAAAGCAATACTTCGGGAGGCATGACCGAAGCCGTAATCACTGATGTAAAAACGAATGTGGGGGCCGGTCAGTCTGCTCCCCACCATTTATCTGGATACAGCTTTCCAAGTGCTGCATCTCCTTCGCCGATTGACTCAAGCCCTGCTGCACGGAAATCAGCATCGACCATGATCCTTGTAAGATCACCAAAGGTTACTTTTGGTCTCCAACCAAGAATCTTCTTCGCCTTTGAAGCATCACCGATAAGATTTTCCACTTCGGTCGGACGGAAATACTTGGGATCAATCCTAACGTGATCTTCCCAGTTCAAGCCTGCATAACTGAATGCCTCTTCAAGGAACTCTTTTACCGAATTGGTCTGTCCGGTGCTTACGACATAATCATCCGGCTTGTCTTGCTGAAGCATCATCCACATCGCTTCGACGTACTCTGGCGAGAAGCCCCAGTCACGGCGTGCATCAAGATTGCCCATATAGAGATATTTTTGTTTTGCCTGCAACGATATTGGCAAGACCACGGGTTATTTTTCTTGTCACAAACGTTTCACCGCGACGGGGAGATTCATGATTGAAAAGAATACCATTACAAACAAACATATTATACCCGTCACGATAGTTTCTGGACATATAATAAGCATAAACCTTTGCACATGCATACGGACTGCGTGGCCAGAACTTAGTGTCCTCATTCTGCGGCGGTGGTGTCGCACCAAACATCTCCGAACTGGATGCCTGATAGAATCTAATGTTTTGCCCGCTTTTTCGGATGGTTTCTAATAAACGGGTTGTTCCAAGCCCTGTGACATTCCCGGTGTATTCAGGCGTGTCAAAGCTTACTCTCACGTGGCTCTGAGCGCCTAGATGATAAACTTCCGAAGGTTTGATATTGTAAATTATATTGGAAATCTGTTCCGTATCTGATAAATCTCCATAATGAAGAATCAACTTAGGTTCATCATGGGGATCTTGATATATGTGATCAAGACGGGATGTATTGAAAGTAGATGCACGGCGAATAAGGCCATGGACGGTATATCCTTTATTTAGGAGAAGCTCTGCCAGATAGGACCCGTCCTGACCTGTAATGCCGGTTATGAGAGCGGTTTTTGTAATGTGAATCACCTTGATATTTATTATATGTGTGAGGAAGCTATTTACACGTTATTCTCCATAATAGATGGTTTAGAAAACACAATCCTTTTGATGAACATAAATCATATTATACAAGCAGGAAACACTTTATGTACACAATAATTCTTGCTGGTGGTTTTGGTACTAGACTATTCCCGTTGAGCAGGAGTAACTATCCCAAGCAGTTTATCCCGCTTTTTGGTGACAAATCACTATTTCAAAAAGCCGTTTTGCGTGCATTGCTGTTTTCAAAACCGGATGAAATATTTGTTGTAACAAATGACACCCATAAATTCCTTGTAAATGATCAACTACGTCAGATTGCTGTCTCCTGCAATGTTCTTGAAGAACCTTGCGGAAAAAATACCCTTCCGGCTATTACCTACGCATCTTTGAAAATATATGAAAAGAAAAAAGAAGCTGTGATCCTCGTCCTATCATCGGATCAACTTCTTGAGGAGGGAGAAGTATACACTTCAGCGGTAAGAGCGGCCGAAAAATTAACCAGAGAATATATTGTAACATTTGGCGTAGTGCCAAAAACGCCCCACACAGGATACGGATATATTCGTCCTGGCGATAAAATTGGTGATGGATACAAGGTGGCTGCATTTGTGGAGAAGCCAGACATCCGTACTGCAGAGAAATATATGAAAGAGGGATATCTCTGGAATGCAGGTATATTTTGTTTTTCTGCCGACTTATTTCTCAAAGAGTGTAGGAGATATGCTCCAGATGTATTTGATGCCTTCAAAAACGATGTCTTGGAAGCATATAAACGGACTCCAAAGATTTCTATTGATTATGGTCTGTTGGAAAAATCATCCAAGGTTGCAGTTGTACCCTTTTCAATAGCATGGAACGATCTCGGAAGTTTCGAAGCACTGTATTCAGTCAGTGAAAAAAATGAAGAGGGAAATGCAGTTAACTTTGAATATGTTACCCCTGATGGAAAAAATAATCTCATAATATCGGAGAGACTTGTTTCAACCATTGGAATATCTGATACAGCGATCATCGATACAACAGACGTTCTCGTGATATGCCCAACTAATCAAACCCAGAAGATCGGAACTATTTCCGAGTTGCTTCGACAGAAAAATGATGAGAGAGTCGACACTCACACAACCGTCCAACGACCATGGGGATGTTATACAACGCTCCTGAAAAGTGAAACTTACCTTGATAAAAGGTTAATCCTAAATCCCCATAACCGTATTTCTCTTCAATATCATAATCACCGAAGCGAACATTGGGTGGTGGTCAGCGGGATTGCTGAAGTTACAAATGGCGATAAACTGCTCACTGTTAAAGCAGGGGAAAGTACCTTTGTTCTGGCAGGAACTTTGCACCATCTCGCAAATCCTGGAAATGATGCACTTGAAGTAATAGAAGTTCAGAATGGACATCCGCTTTCAGAAGATGATATATTCAGGTGCGAGGATGATTTTCACCGAGAGACAAAATGATGTTTCCACGGATTTCAATAATAGTACCTCTCTACAACAAGGTTAACGAGGTCCAGAGGGCTATCGATTCGATTTTCGCTCAGACAATACAGGATTTTGAACTTATAATAGTTGACGGAGGTTCAACCGACGGCAGTCTGGATGCGATAAAAAAATACGAGCTTGATCCACGCTATCGTCTAATTCATCAGATTTCAAAAGGTTTGCCGGTAGGAAGAAATGACGGGATTGTAGCTGCCAGCACAGACATCATTGCCTTTCTGGATGCAGACGATGAATGGTGCCCCACGTTTTTAGAGAAAATATTTCATCTACGCCAGATGTATCCATATGCAGGCTTATATGCAACGGCCTATGCTACGCGTTATGAAGATTCTTTTCGTGAGCCACGTCTGAGCGAAATTCCTTCTGCACCTTGGGAAGGGCTGCTGAAATCCTATTTTCGAAGTTCAGCACTTGCATTTATCTATCCTTTTGCACCCTGCTACGTTGCAATTCCAAGATTTACCTTTACTACAGTTGGCCTCTTTAATCCCAATCTTCGAACTGGGGAGGACGCGGAGATGTGGGGGAGAATTGCCCTCAATCTTCCTATAGCATTCACATCATCAATTGGGGCAATATATTCAGCTGTAGCCAGTAATAAAATGACAGATAATCCAACTGTTTTAATTCAACATCCCTTTGTAGAGTATCTTGCAGCATACCCGGAAAATGAATTGAATAAGCATCCAGACATAGAAAACATTCGATTATACATACAAAAAGAGGAGTTAGCAATAGCCCTTAACAACCTATATGCACATGATTCGAGACAGGCATGAATCAACTTAAAACGGGTAACATACAAAGAATTCAGAAA
This sequence comes from uncultured Methanocorpusculum sp., assembly GCF_963667985.1. Taxonomy (NCBI): domain Archaea; kingdom Methanobacteriati; phylum Methanobacteriota; class Methanomicrobia; order Methanomicrobiales; family Methanocorpusculaceae; genus Methanocorpusculum; species uncultured Methanocorpusculum sp. The sequence continues at coordinate 594,957 of NZ_OY764081.1, forward strand.
GCAGAAGATCGGATTAACACTACTTTCCTTTCTCCCAAAAAAGCTACTGACTCGCGTCCTTCCATTCGCAACGAAATGTGGAGTAAGAGTATAAACTGATGACTAATTCAGATAATCCCCCACTCCACCCTCATCCTTCTCACTCCCCCCACATCCACCTCAGCCGTGCACCCTCCTTCAAACACCCCTCCATCACAAATAACCCGCCCCTCATAATCACACACCAGACTTCGCCCGCAGTAATCAGTGCCCGAAACTGGATCATATCCCATACACGCAGTCCCGAAAACAAACCCTCTGTTCTCCAATGCCCGGGCCCGAAGTAAAAGCTCCCAGTCTGCTACCCGGGAAGCAGGCCAGGCTGCCTGAACCAAAACACACTCGCACCCCATCTTTAGGTACTCGCGGAATAACTCGGGAAAGCGCAGATCAAAACAAATCGCACACCCAAACTTCACACCACCGTACGCAAAGGTCACCGGCGCATGACCCGGAGAAAAACATCGGTCCTCCTTTCCCGGCACAAACAAAAACATCTTGGAATACTCGGCAATCACCTCGCCTGCCGGGCCGCACACGAGCATTGTGTTCTGCGGCAGTCCGCCAGCTTCCACTTTCTGATAGGACCCGACAACACAGACATTATGCTTCGCCGCAAGAGCAAGCCACCGTCGTTTCACATCCTCACCCGAGATCTGCGAAGGAGAGGGACGCCACCCGGTTGCAAACTGCTCGGAAAACATCACCATATCTGCAGTCCCAGAATATTCATTAAGAAAAGAATCTGCTTTCGCAAAAGCAGCATCAACATCATCCCACACCTGAATCAGCTGGGCACAACAGACTCGCATACTTACTATAACGCGTATCCGGAAAAAAAGATTTGGATGAAATCACTCCGGGGTATTTTGTATTGAATCGTTCAATCCCATGATCGCTCACTGGTTCAGGATCAACCGACCAAAGTACCTGCGTGGCTTTTTAAGCACGGATTATCGAAAGGAACTGGCATCACTCGCATGCTGTGAACCGCCGAAACTGACATTCCTGGAGAAATTCATCCTAACGAATTGTTTAATGAATTTTTTTATCAGACCGGATTTTATTGCCTACAATATTTCTTACAGAAATCAACTGTCCTATCGGATATGCACTAAATTATTCGGCATTGTCAAAGTCGGGTGGACGATCCGCAGTAAAAAAAGAATTGGATACGGCAGGTTCATCGTTCGATGTGATTATTTTCGACTCGTTTCTGCCCTAACGAAAAATATTCATCACGGTTTTCCCGTGAATATCCGGTCAAGGCATCCAAGTCTTGGCACAAAAAACTTCACGATAAGGCCGACAAGAATTGCCGCGGCGACGGTTCCTTCCCGCACCCCGACCAGATCGGCAAACATCACCCAAGAGACAAGAACGGCTGTCAGCACCATCGTGCTGTCGAATCCTACTTTGACATAGCCGAACTGAATCTTCGAGACCTGTGATATTGCTCTTACAAGAGCATCTCCGGCCATCATCAGAAGGTTTGCTTTCAACATCAGAGCAATACCGAAAGCAACCAGAACACAGCTCATGAGACAGAAAATCCACTGGAATATATATCCGGTGATGATAATGTCGTCGACGAGAAGCATCGAGAGATCGGTGAATACGCTGAATACAAAGATGAGCGTGATCTGCAGCCACTGATAGGTTTCAAATTTGTCTTTCAGCAGAAAATACTGAAAAACAACAAATAAACTGTTCATGAGAAAGGTGAACGTTCCAAATGAAAGGGGAAATCCCTGACTCAGAACATAGGGCACGCATGAGATGGGCGTCGTTCCAAGACCAGCCTTGGTGGAAAACGCGATCCCCAGCGACATGATAAAAAGGCCGAGGATCATCACGGTTATCCGGGTGGCTGTTTCTTGTCTCATGATGCACGAAAGCTGATTTAGATTGGGTGGTCTGGTATTTATGCGGGACGGGATGATCGGTGTTTCCCGTGCCGGCAGAGGAACAGATATTATCCGTCAGGGAGCTATGTAACCATATGGAAAGTATTACTGCAGATGAGTTAGGGGAGCATTTCGCCCAATCGTGTTTCTTCGGACGGATATCTATCCTTCGAACGCGATTTCACCGAAGGAGGGAGCACGAAGAGGTTGTGTGATGGGATTCATCTCGCATGTTATCCGGGATCGGAAAACTGCAGTTTTCACGAAAGAAACATGTCTTTGCGCCGGGGCAGTGGCAGGTCTCTGTTTTGGGAACGGTTACGTGGCGGCACCCGGAGGCGTTGATACGTTCGTGGCGTTTTTCTCGTACGGTCTTGAGTTGGCGAAGGATCCGGAAACGTATCAGAAATTTTGTGATCGGATGCCGGAAAAATCCCGGAGAAAGTTTTTGGAGGGGGAACGGATGCATGTGGACGCCGAAACGGCGAAAAAGTTCATCGATGATGAAATCACGGCGATTCCGGCAATCTCCGGAAAATATGCGGTGTTCAAACCGATTGAGGATCTTGTTGAGGGAGAAGTTCCAGTGTCGGTAATTTTTACGGTGAATCCGGTCGAACTTGCGGCATTGATGCATCTTGCGGGGTCTCTTTCCGGCGGGAACGGTCTGACTGCATCTTCACGGATATCTGCATGTCAGGCACTTGGAAGCAAAGTTCTGCAGGAGTCAAAAAAGGAGGTTCCAAACGCCGTTCTTGGTATGACGGATCTTGCGGGCCGCGGGCACTGTCGAAACGTTATCCCGAATGAGTATCTGACGTACAGTGTTCCCTGGAACATGTTTCTTGCAATGGAAGAGGCAGCGCCGAAGAGTTTTTTCCAGACGATGACCTGGGAGAAGTTTAAGGAATAACATATACACTCTTCGTGAATGTTGAAAAGAATCATGATATTCCTCATTTTTGCAGGGCATGATCCACAGAATGTCTGAAAAAATAGTTATTCCCAAAAATAGATTTATCAACCCTGCGTTCCCATACACTGCTTTAAGGAAGTATTATGGCAACAAAACCTTCGGTAAGCTATAAGTTATCATTAACTGCGTTTATCCTGATTACGTTCGCGGCCATTATGAGCATGCGTACCTTCCCATCGCAAAGTGTGGTGGGCTGGCAGTCAATCTTTTTCTGCCTCCTTGCATTTATCGTATACCTGATCCCTGCATCCCTGGTTTCGGCTGAACTTGCCACCGGATGGCCGCAGGAAGGTGGTGTCTATGTATGGGTAAAAGAGGCATTTGGAGAAAAATGGGGTTTTACCGCCATTTGGCTGCAGTGGTTCCAGATGACGATCGGATTTATCAGTGTTCTGACCTTCATCGCGGCAACATTCTCTTACATCATTGACCCGGAGCTTGCAAACAACAAGATATATCTGTTCATTTTCATTGTTATTATCTGGTGGGGTCTGACCTTCCTGAACCTCAGGGGTCTCAAAGCTTACACCAGAATCAGTTCGATTTCTGTCGTCATTGGAACATTCATTCCGGCGGCAATTCTTCTCATCGGCGGAGCATGGTACATCTTTTCCGGAAACCCCGTCCAGTTAACCCTCCAGCCGACGGTATCGGATCTCATACCCAACTTTTCATCAGTTTCCAATCTGGTGATGCTGGTAACCTTCGTTTTCCTGTTCATCGGTATAGAGATGACCGCAAGTCATGCACAGGATATCAGCAATGTCAAGAAGAATTATCCTCTCGGCATATTTGTCGTCGGATTAGTCATCACGGCAATAAGCATTGTCGGGGCTATGATCGTAGCCTTACTCGTGCCGGCAGACAACATCAACCTTCTTGCAGGCATCATGCAGACCTTTGAAGTAATATTTGCGGGTCCGTTCTCATGGGTGGTACTGATCATCGCTCTCCTTATTGCAATCGGAGCGATCGGTCAGGTGTCGACCTGGATCTTAGGGCCGGTCAGAGGTCTTTTCGCGACAGCAAAAGAAGGCACTCTGCCTCCTGTTCTTCAGAAGACAAACAAAAACGATATCCCGGTAAACATGCTTATCCTCCAGGGAATTCTCATCACGTTCTGGGGAGCGGTTTACGCTCTTGCTCCAGGAGGAGTTAACAGTTCGTTCTGGATGCTCTTTGCTTTGACGACCACCGTATACATCGTCATGTATTTCCTGATGTATGCGGCTGCAATCAGACTCAGATACACGCGTCCGGATGTTCCACGGGCGTTTAAGATCCCGGGCGGGAAGGCCGGCATGTGGTTAGTTGGAGGATTTGGATTTGTGATGATGGCAATTCTTTTCGTTGTTGCAATGCTGCCGCCAACCCAGATTTCGGAAGGAGGCGGCTTTGTGGCATTCATGATTATTGGAACGGTCGTCGTCGCAGCCATACCTTTAATCATTTATGCATTCAAAAAGCCGGAATGGAAAATAACTCAGCCGGAGACCAAAGAGTAAGTACGGAGAACTTAGTATGACAAACACGGAAAAAACCAACACATCCCCATGCACGCCAGAAGATGCTCTCAAAGTGAAGGCGCTCTTCCTCGGCCCCAAATCTGAGAACCGCGAGTATTTCAAGAACATGCTCAACTTCCTGATGGATGAGCACATGCACTGGAGAAGCGATTTCCACCCGGAAGACAGGATGGTCTCGTCGGCAAAAGAGATGCGAAGCGAGGAATATCTGACGACGCTCGACCGTACCTCCGATGTTCTGATGCAGCTGTCGAACAAACTCAAAGAAACCTCGATGCCCTGGTTTTAATCCAGATATCTCGGTCACATGAATTCCGACACGCTGATGGTGGCTAACCTCGCGTACATGGCGACGATTCTCTACAACCCAAACAACGTAGCCTACGAAGCATCAACCGCGACGACCCCGATGGAAATCGAAGCCGGCAAAGACATGGCAACAATGCTTGGGTTCGACCCCGAACAGTCATGGGGTCATATCACCACCGACGGCACGATTGCAAATTACGAAGGTCTGTGGATGGCACGCAATCTCAAATCGTTCCCGCCTGCGGTCAAAAAGATACGGCCCGACTTTGTTCCCGGGCTTGACGACTGGCAGATCATGAACATGAGCACCACCCAGGTGCTTGACCTTATCGGGAAAGTGAAGGAAGCCGGCTGTTTCGATGAGGTAAGAAACGAAAGTGCCAGAGGTGTCGGGGCAGGCGACGGCTGTCTTGGTGTTGTCCTGGTCCCGCAGTCCAAACATTATTCATGGGTGAAGGCCGCCGATGTTCTCGGGATCGGAAACAAGAATCTGATCCAGGTGCAGGTAAATGACCACTACCACATGGATATCGACACGCTGAAAAGCATCATCGACGATCACATCGCACGAAAGATCCCGATTATGGCAGTCATGGCCGTTGTTGGAACGACTGAAGAAGGAGCTATTGATGAGGTCGACAGGATCGCAGAATTACGGGCCGAGTATGAAAAACAGGGTATCAACTTCTACTTCCATATCGACGCGGCCTACGGCGGCTATTCACGTGCTCTTTTCCTTGACGAACAGAATCGCTTCATGGAGTACGGTGAAGTGAAAGAACGTCTCAGCGCCGACGGGATATTCATACATGAAACCGAATACCCGCAGAGAGAAATCTATGAAGCATACAAGGCAATTCCGGCTGCGGACTCGATCACCATTGATCCGCATAAGATGGGCTATATTCCCTATTCAGCCGGAGGAATTACCATAAAGGACAGGCGTATTCTTGATCTGATCTCGTACTTTGCCGCCTATGTCTTTGAATCGGGCGAGGATTCACCAACTCTGCTTGGCAGTTATATCATGGAAGGATCAAAGGCCGGCGCCACGGCCGCCGCCGTCTGGGCGACGCACAGACTGATCCCGCTGAACGTAACCGGTTACGGAAGAATCATCGGCCGGAGTATTGAGGGAGCACAGATGTTGTCCAATGCTCTGACAACGACGAAGTACATTACGGTCAACGACCGGAAATTCCAGGTTGAAACTCTTGCAGGAAAGCCTGACTTCAATATTGTGTGCATGGCGTTTAATGAGGTGGGAAATACCGATCTGGATTCCATGAATGCTCTGAACGAAAAAATCTATAACGAATCCTCCTATGTCAGCGGGCCGGTGTATAAAAACGACTGGATCACCTCAAAAACTGCCCTCGCACGGGAAGACTACGGCGACGCTCCAAGAAACTTCGTGAAACGCCTCGGGGTCCCAACGGCAGAGTGGGATCGTGTCGGCTCGGTGTATGTGCTTAGAGTCTGCCTGCTCAATCCGTTCGTTTCCCACAATGTGCACTTTGACGTCCTGTGGGACCAGTTACTTGCAATCCTCAAGGAAAAGCTTGCTGCGGCAATTGCCGGCGATGGAAAGTGCTGAGAATATATGACCCGGTTTTTCCACGACCGGGCATTTTGTATTTTTTATGCAAATGATTGAGTGACCCAATCTGTTATTTTCAAAATATTTTATCGCCCTTTTTCATTGGCGTCAAGAACGTTTACCGATAACGTGAAGATAAAAATGAAGTCCAGAAAATATTTTTCAGAAATAGGACAGAGAAATATGCCATTACTCTTAAAACAAAAAATCTGAAAAAGAAGTGGACCGGGCGGAAATTGAACCCGCGGCCTCGTCCATGCCAAGGACGCGATCTACCACTGATCTACCGGCCCATCGAACACACATAATATGTGCCTTAACCAATAGGGCAGATGTGAATAAAAAGATGTTGCTTTCTTCCTCAAAAAGCTCTCTCTGATTTCATCTTTGAATCGCTAGAACAATGATGCTTCAGTACATACTTCATACATACCAGAAACATGGCCGCCGTCTTCGATCCCTCGATTGCCGGGATTTTTATCTTCGGGCTCCTTGTAGGTATTTGTCCATGCAATAGTGTCATCTGCCTTGGGCTTATCGGTTATCTTACCAGCGGTAAAACGACTCTTACCCTTCCGACAATTCTCAAACTAGTCCTTGCTTTCAGCATAGGGACGATCCTTACCCCTCTACCTTTGGGCTTCCTTGCCGGATTTTTCGGCGAGTATCTCCTCTATCTCAACAGTTCTATTGCCAGGATTCTGGGCGGCATTCTTATGATTGCGATGGGACTTCAGCTTCTTCATCTCTATAAACCTCCCATTCGGCGCATCTTCAACCGTTTTCGTCTCCCAAATGCCTACACAATTGTCGGCGCCTTCCTCCTCGGTCTTTCATTTGGCGTGATCACCGTCGGTCGGGGCGCTCCGATGCTCATCATCGTTCTCACCTACATCGCCCTCTACCAGACCCCGCTTCAGGGGCTTCTCACCATCTTCATCTATGCAGTCGGCCTCAGCATTCCTTTGATCATCCTCAGCTCGATCGGCGGTTCCCTTGGTCAGAAGATCCGCACAGTCACAAAAATCAGCGGGAACACCATCGATATCATCATCGGGATAGGCATCATTCTTATCGGCATTTACTTTATTATTCTTGCCTTCCTCTAAAACCCCGCTATTGAACAGACTCTTATATATCTTCGACGGAAAAATAATAACTCTGACAATGTTAGGCATCATTGGGGGGACGGCTCTTCTGCAGGCACGCTTGCCCCCTCTGGAAAAAATCCGTGTATCAACACCCTTCGGCTCAGTCCAGGCTCACGTAGGTCGGATCGTCTTTATCAGCCGCCATCAAAACGATACCCCGCCCCACCGGGTCAATCATCGTGCACATCTCGCTGCTATGAAAATCCTCGGTGTTGACCGGATCATCGTCATCGGCTCGACCGGCAGTATGCATGATGATCTCCCTCCGGGAAGCATCGTTATTCCTGACGACTCGTTCAGTCCCTGGGATATTCCAAGCCTGCACGACAACGACATCTATCATATCCCCCCGTCGATTGATGCAGGGCTGAGAGAAGAACTTACCAAAATCGTTCCTGAGGCAAAACCGGGCACCTACTTTCAGACGCTTGGACCCAGATTCGAAACGCGATCGGAGATAGCCTGCTTTGCCCGGGACACCGACGTGGTCGGAATGACCGTGGCAAGCGAGCTGACTCTCGCAAATGAACTTGAAATCCCCTGCGCTACTCTCTGCACGGTGGACAACTATGCAAACGGCATCGGAGGGGCAGCTGCTCCGGATTATGACGAGATCGTCGCCATAGCCCGACGAAACGGTGACCGGGTAACGGATATCATAACAAAAATCGTGGAAAAACTCGCATGACAGACACAGAAATCTTTGGAAAACAGGTCCCGGTTCTTATCAGAAACATCAGCCTGAACGGAAAAATACAGGAGATCTACCTCGACGGTACAGGAATGATCGGAGCGGTCGGAGAAAAAATCACTGATCACGACGCAGAATTCATCATCGACGGTGACAGAGCAACCGCGCTGCCCGGCATGATCAATATGCACACCCACTCCCCGATGGGGCTGCTTCGCGGCTATTCGGATGACATGCAGCTCTTCGAGTGGCTTTCCACCAAGATCTGGCCGACAGAGGCACACCTCACCGAAGATGATATCTACTGGGGAGCGAAACTCGCCTGTCTGGAAATGATCCGTACCGGAACCACGACCTTCAACGACATGTATTTTAAAATGGAACAGATCGCCCGTGCCGTTGATGAATCCGGCATCAGGGCATGTCTTTCATACTGCATGATCGACGGCGGGGACCATGCGAAGTTCGAGTCGGAAGCCCGTGTCATGGAGTCGACGGTCAAAAATATCAAAAATATGAACAACCCGCGGGTCATGCCCGGTGTATCCCCCCATGCGGTCTATACCGTTTCAAAAGAGGGTCTGACCTGGTGTGCGGAGTTTGCCAAAAAGGAGAATATTCCCCTGCATGTACATCTTTCCGAGACCGAACAGGAGGTCACTGACTGTGTTGCAGCCCATGGTATGAGACCTCCGGTATGGCTGGACCACTGTGGTGTCCTGTCCGAGCAGTGCATAGCGGCACACTGCTGCTGGCTGGATGCTGACGACATCTCGCTTCTTGCAAAGCGGGGAGTGACCGCGGTCCATAACCCGATCAGCAATATGAAGCTTGCTGGAAACAGTGCCCTTCCCTATCCGGAGATGAAAACGGCGGGTGTGAACGTGGCTCTTGGAACGGACGGAGCATCTTCAAATAATGATCTGGATATGTTCGGTGAAATGAAAACTGTGGCGATCCTGCAGAAGTTCTTCTGGAACGATCCGACTGTTATGCCGGCAACCGATGCGCTGAAAATCGCCTCGCCTAACGGGGCAAAGGCATTGGGTCTCAACGCAGGAGTGATTGCTCCCGGCCGTCTCGCAGATTTGGTCCTTGTTGGAAGAAATCCGATGAATGTACCTGCATTCAACACTGATTCGAATGCCGTGTATGCAACGAGCGGCCTTGCCGTCTCGACAACGATCTGCGACGGCATGATTCTGATGCATGACGGCATCATCCCGGGTGCGGAAGAGATTATGGAAAAGGCGGGATCAGTGGCCTTTGATCTTGTTGGACGGGCGACCGCACCCTAACAACGTCATTTTCACGAGCTTTTACTAACCATAATTCAACTGTCTTAACCCTGCAAAAAATGGATATGCAGATATTTCTCAGAGAGGATCCGTATGTCGATCTCTCCCACCCGCTGATACGGGAGAAAGCCGGAGAACTTTTTTCCGATCTATCTTCCGATATCGAAAAAACACGAACGGCCTATGAGTTTGTCCGTGATGAAATTCCTCACTCGTTTGATATTAAGGCAGAGATTATTACAGCAAAAGCTTCCGATGTTCTCAAATATCGGACAGGTATCTGCCATGCGAAAGCAAATCTTCTCGCTGCGCTTCTCAGAACGGAAAATATCCCGAAGGGCTTCTGTTTTCAGCATCTGACCCTTGCAGACGATGATTCTCTCGGTTACTGCGTTCACTGCTTTAATGCTGTTTTTCTGCAGAACCGCTGGATAAAACTGGACGCACGCGGCAATACCAACGGGAAAGATGCACGTTTCTCTCTGGAAACACCCATACTTGCATTTCAAAACCGAAAGGAATACGACGAATACTTCTGGAAAGGGATCTATGCTGCTCCGGATCCTGCAACCATGCGAATGCTTGATACAGCGTCGTCGCTCAAAGATCTCGTCGATCACTTTCCCGACACGATTACCGAAACACCCGACATTTTCGAGTGATCATAGATTCATTTTTTTTCTGACGTACATCCTATATTGTGCCACTAAGATAAACTATTTATATTTTCGCGCATATGTGTACAATTGTTATGACACAGTCAATCAAAAAAATCGCCATTGCCCAAGATGGGAGTTTGGTCTCCCAACATTTTGGTCACTGTATGAGCTATGCATTATTCAATCTCGAAGACGGGAAATTAACCCGACTCCCCGATTTGGAAAACCCCGGTCATGAACCCGGAAAACTCCCGCGCCTGCTTGCCGCTGAAGGTGTTAATCTCATCATCGCCGGCGGGATGGGGCCGCGTGCAATCGACCTTTTCGAAGAAAACGGTATTGAAGTGATCCTCGGCATCTCCGGGGATCTCGGCCGTGCCGCCGAAGCATATGTAAACGGATCTCTGACCGCCGGTGCAAGTGCATGTTCTCACGACGATCATGCATGCGGTGGCGAGGAGCATGACGAACACGAGCACCCGGCCCATATTGTATGCATCAGTTCAACAGGAACCACCCTGGATTCCCCGGCAGATATGAGATTAGGCCGTGCCCCGTACTTTGCACTGATCAATCTTGCCGCCAGCACTGCCTCAATAATTCAGAACCCCTTCACCGATGCAGAAAGCGGCGTCGGTCCCAAGGTTGTCCAGCTTCTTGCATCCAACGGCGTATCGGTCCTCATCACCGGCAAGAGCGGAGGAAATGCAAGTGCTGCACTGAAAGCCGGAGGTATAGCCGCGTATGAACTTACCGAACCCATAACAATTGCCGAAGCCCTTCAGAAGTACCTTGCTCACGAACTGGCCCCTCTGTTTTAAAAAGGATTAATCAAAACATTTCTTTTTTACATTATAATTGTAATCAGCACGCCGCCGACAATTGAGTTTTAAAAAGGATTAATCAAAACATTTCTTTTTTACTAAAAGGCTTCCAGAATCAGAAACATTCATTCATCATAAATCTGTCAGCATAGGATGTTTTGTCGAAGAAAAAAGACCGCCAACGAAAGGTCTGCCTGATTTTTTGCCAATGTATAGTTCTCTCAAGCGCTCCGGGAGAGGCTCTCTTTCACGTAACTGATGATTTGCGGTTGGGTTTTGGAAGCATGTATGCCTCAAGTTATCGTCAGTGATCGTAATGTGCGCGGAGTTAACATGTTTTGTCTATTTCTGATAATTGGTAAATTGAAATCAATTTATTTACCCACTATTAATACTCAAAAAATCATGAAATCAGGGTTTATTTAACATCACCATTAAATGCTGAAAAATTTGACCGATTTTATGGTAAATATCATGCAGATGAACTATGTGACCACCATATGCCCGTACTGCGGTACCGGCTGTGCACTCAATCTCGTTGTTCGCGATGGAAAAGCAATTGGGGTTACCCCCTCTCACCGTTCTCCCGTCTGTTCCGGGAAACTCTGTTCCCGCGGACTTCATGCTGCCCAGGCTCTTGATGAAGCAAGGATCGAACAGCCTATCATCAAAGGAGAGCCGGCAGACTGGGATACTGCGATCAGCAAGGCAGCTGAACTCAAGAAGTTTGCCGCCGGAGAGGTCGCCGTTATCACGTCAGCACGTCTCACAAACGAAAATCAGTTCCTTGTTATGAAGTTTGCAAAGGAACTTGGTGCCGGGATCGGCATTGTGAACGGCGGAACGGGAAGCTCAACCACCACGCTCAATGAAATCAAGGAAGCCGATGTGATTCTTGCACTCGGTGATGTTATGAAAGCTCTCCCTCTCACAGGAAACCGGATTCTTCTGGCTAAAGAGAAGGGAGCCCGTATTCTCTATCTTGGTCCGCAGAGTTACACTGCCGTCCAGGCCGACACGGTCGAGATCACCGATCAGTACACGGAATTGCCGCCGGGATTCGGCGCACTTTTGAAGAATGCGGCCCACCCGGTCGTTGTTTATCAGGCAAATGATGAAGCAGCCGCAGCCCTTGCTGCAGGATTAAAAATCAACGCAGCGGTGTTGTACGATACGAACAATGGTCGTGGAGCCGCAGCTATGGGAATCGCTCCCGTCTCACTCCCGGAGAATATCAAAGCTGCCCTCATCATCGCTGAAACTCCGGAGATGGAACAGGACATCTATGCCGATCTTCTAGAAAAGCTCGAGAGCCTCGAACTGAGTGTTGTCGCCGCATCTTCCGAGACTTCCCTTTCGGGAATCGCCGACGTTGTATTGCCGGTCACCGCACTGCACGAAAGTGAAGGTACGGTAACCAACTGGGAGGGACGCATTCAGAAGGTCAAGCAGGCCGCCGTTTCGCCAGAGGGTGTGAAGCCGCTTGCTGATGTTCTTGCGGATCTTGCAGGGAAGCTTGGCGTCAGCATTCCGTCCGGTACACCGGAAGAACTCTTTACTGCTCTCGGTCAAGAGGTCTCGGTATTTGCCGGTGCATCGTATGAACAGATCGCTAAACCTGAAGGCGTTTATCTTCGCGAGGCCTGATTATGTCTGAAAAAGGCGATATGTTCTATGCCTGGACGAAGTCCGATGATATCAAAGGCGAATGCGGAGGAGCCGTCATCTCGCTCCTGAAATATGCTCTGGAAAGCAAACTCGTCGATGTTGTCCTGACGGTACGAAAGGGATATGATATCTATGATCCTCAGCCGGTCTTCATCACAGACCCCGCCGAACTTGCTTCATGTGCAGGATCTCTGCACTGCGGAACGTTCCTTCTCCCGAAACTGATCAAAAAGTATCTGAACGGCGCTAAGGATCTTAAAGTGGCGGTCACTGTCAAAGGATGCGACGCCAAAGCTCTCTATGAGCTTGCCAAACGTCAGCAGATCAATATGGACAATGTCCTTTCAATCGGTCTCAACTGTGGAGGATCCGTTTCCCCGACCGTTGCCCGCGAGATGATCGCTGAGAAGTACGGTATCGATCCGGATGACGTTGTCAAAGAGGAGATCGATAAGGGACAGTTCATCGTTATGACCAAAGATGGTCAGCACAAAGGCATCAAGATCGATGAACTGGAAGAAGAAGGTCTCGGCCGTCGTGCAAACTGCCAGCGCTGCGAGACCAAGATTCCACGCCAGGCAGATCTTGCTTGTGGTAACTGGGGTGTTTTCGGCGATAAAGCAGGGAAAGCCACGTTTGTTGAAGTATGTTCGGCAAAGGGAGCCGCTGTTTTTGACGGTGCAGTCAATGCAGGTGCAATCGATATTTGCGCTCCGGACCCGAAAGGACTTGAGGTCCGCGGCAAGATCGAGACTGTCATGATCAAGATGGGTAAAAAGGCTCAGAAGAGTCAGTTTGCAACTCTTGGTGAAGGTACTGCAAGGCTTGCCAAAATTATGCGCGACTCTTCACGCTGCATAACCTGCCGTGCATGCATTGAAAACTGTCCGATCTGCTACTGTGTCGAGTGTTCAACGCTGAAACCGCATCTTGTCGATCAGACACAGACACCTCCCGACTTTATGTTCCATCTGATCAGATTCGCGCATATCGCCGATTCCTGCGTGAACTGCGGTCAGTGCCAGGAACTCTGCCCTGCCGAGATCCCGAATGCTCTTTTCATGCATGCCCAGCAGGTCGAACTTGAGAAGATGTTTGGTCACACCCCGGGCATTGACATGAGTCTCCCGGTACTTGCGTTTGCAGAAGAGAAAGATGAACGTCAGCGTCTGCATGACACCGGATCGGATATGATCTTCGAGAATGTGTTCAAGGAGTAAGAATAAGAAAAACCTGCATTCTTTACACAGAACTGAGATGCACACCAGCTTTCATTCAGTCCAACCCTCGCATACTAATCCACTCCCCATACTTTTTTGAACTGCTTTGATATCCGGTTAATAACGAAGAATTAGATATCTTCTCTGTCTCCTTTATGTAGCGTGAGTGATAATACCTCAGAACAATCAACTTCATTCAAGAATAGTTAGTCAGCCCATGGGATCTACAGATATCTTTACACACCGAACCGTCAGTGAGACCCGGCTCGCTCCTTTTCTTATCATACTTGCCGCCGTCTGCTGGGGGACGATCGGAATCTTTACGAGGGAACTTCAGGCAGCAGGATTCACATCAGTCCAGATAACCGCAGCACGCTGCGCAGTGACCGCCCTCTGCCTTGTCATGGGTTTGCTGATTACCGACCGGGACAAACTAAAAATTGTTCCAAAGGATATCTGGATGTTTATTGGAACCGGGCTTATGAGCATCGTGTTTTTCAATATCTGCTACTTTACGTCGATCCAGTATTTGACTCTTTCAATGGCCTCGGTACTGCTGTACACGGCACCATTTTTTGTGATGCTGATGTCTCTGTTTTTATTCCATGAAAAAATGACAATACAGAAAGGCATTGCCCTGATCCTGGCATTCAGCGGGTGTGTGCTCACTGCGGGAATCGTCGGCGGCCAAGTCAACAGTATCACGGAGATCGGCATTCTGATCGGACTTGGATCCGGATTTGGATATGCCTTATACACGATCTTTGGAAGGGTGGCTTTGAAAAAATACCATCCGATTACCATTACCACCTATACATTTCTGGTTGCCACTATCGGCATACTTCCATTCTGCGATGTTGGAAATATGGTTCAGCTTTCTATGGCAAATACGGGAATTCTACCGTATATTCTGATCCTCAGCATAGTATGTACGGTCCTTCCCTATTTCCTGTACACCAAAGGTTTGAAGCATGTGGAGGGTGGCAAAGCATCGGTGATGGCTTTTGTTGAGCCGATGGTTGCAACGCTTATTGGAATCTTCCTTTTCCATGAACAGATGACGCTTTTGAATATGACCGGCGTTGTTCTGATTTTTGCAGCGATCGTTCTTTTGAACAGTCGGAGCCGGTCATCAGGTACCCCTGATACCCCTTGATTTTCATGTGAGTCTGCATGGATGATTGCTGCGCGCACAACTCCTTTTTAGCAAAAAATTGTGTGATCAAATTTGCCATTTTTTCTCATAAAATTCCAAGCCCAATATGGATTTTATATCAAAATCCCTCGGCAAAATGATGATAAATATTGATTTCATGGATGTGTGCGGCTTGAATCTAGAATTGAAAGGCAGAGTGGCGAAAAAATTGAAATTCGCCTTTAAAATGAGCTTTTTTCAAAATAGGTCATTTTAACAAAGATTAGCGCCAAATACTAAGTTGGAGGGTTTCGTTATAGTTGAAATAGTTTGCAGCGGAGATCCGCCCAAATCAGAGCCGATCATTCGTGTACATGGCCTGACCAAAGTTTTTGGTCATGACCCGGAAAAAGCTCTGGAACTCCATCGTTTGGGCCGCTCAAAGAAGGAAGTCCACGAAGAGACCAATGCGACGATCGCTCTGTACAATGTCTCTTTCGAGGTTATGCGTGGAGAGACCTTTGTTCTTATGGGTCTTTCCGGCAGTGGAAAATCAACTCTTCTTCGTTGTATTAATCGTCTTATTGATCCGACAAAAGGAGAGATTGAGATCGACGGAGAGGACATCATCGGCATGGATCATGAAGAACTGCGACAGATCCGTCGACGTAAACTTGGCATGATCTTCCAGAATTTTGCCCTTCTTCCACAGAGGAATATTCTGGAAAACGTAACATTCGGTCTTGAGATCATGGGCGTTTCCAAGGCTGAACGCAATCAGCGGGCCGAAAAAGTCCTTGAGATGGTCGGCCTTGGCGGCTACGGAAACAGCATGCCATCAGAACTCTCGGGAGGAATGAAGCAGCGTGTGGGTCTTGCACGGGCGCTTACCAGCGACCCGGACATTCTTTTGATGGACGAAGCATTCAGCGCCCTTGATCCGCTGATTCGCCGTGATATGCAGGATGAACTTCTGGAACTTCAGGAGAGACTCGGCAAAACGATCATTTTCGTGACCCATGACCTTGATGAAGCACTGAAGCTCGGCACAAGAATCGCTCTGATGAAAGACGGGGCGATCGTGCAGATCGGTACGCCGGAAGAAATTCTGACAAATCCGGAGAATGCCTATGTCGAGAAGTTCGTCGCTGATGTCGATTTGACCCGTGTTCTCTCGGCAAAGGATGTTATGCGCCGTCCCGAACCGGTTGCCCAGTGCACGGCGGGCCCCCGGGTAGCTTTGCATCTGATGGAAGAACATGATATCCCGATGATCTTCGTTATCACCCGCCATAGAAATCTCCGAGGTCTGGTAACTTTGGATGATACGATTGGTGCCGTGAAAACGGGAAAGACCATGTCAGATATTCTCAAAACCGAAATTCCGATTGTCGCACCCGATGCCTCGCTTTCCGACATTCTCACTCTGATCGTCGACAGCCAGTACCCTATGGCCGTTGTAGATGAAACCGGCAGACTGCACGGCGTAATTTCGCGTGCATCCATTCTGGCTGCACTTGCCCGTAAAGGAGGCGATTCAAATGGAACTGCCTAAGATCCCGATCGGCGATGTCGTAGAAGTGATTGTTGACTGGATCGACACATACTTCTCACGGCTGCTTGATGCGATCAGCGATGGTCTGCGTGTTCTTGTGAACGGACTCGAGGATATTCTCCTCGCCGTGCCTGCCCCGGTGCTGATCGCTCTAACTGGTGTTATTGTCTGGTTCGTTACGCGTCACGACATCAAAATGACAGTCCTTACGATGCTCGGCCTTGTCCTCATATGGAATCTCGGCCTCTGGGATCTATCAATGCTCACCGTGGTCCTCGTTCTCATTGCAACGGTGATCGCGCTGGCGCTTTCGATTCCCATCGGCATCGCGGCTGCGAGGAGCGATACTCTCAATGCAGCTCTTCGTCCGATTCTCGATTTCATGCAGACGATGCCGTCATTCGTGTACCTTATTCCTGCCGTGATCTTCTTTGGTCTCGGCAGTGTTCCAGGTATCATTGCAACCGTGATTTTTGCGATGCCGCCGGCATTGCGTCTTACGACGCTTGGTATCCGGCAGGTCCCGGTCGAGCTGATCGAGGTGGCAGATGCATTCGGCGCAACTCCCAGACAGAAACTGTTCAAGGTTCAGCTTCCGGTTGCTCTCCCAACAATCATGGCCGGAGTAAATCAGTGCATAATGCTTGCTCTTTCGATGACCGTCATCGCATCCATGATCGGAGCTGGCGGACTCGGTTATCAGGTTCTTGTGGGCATCCAAAGGGTCGATATCGGTATGGGATTCGAGGCAGGACTTGCTATCGTTATCCTGGCAATTATCTTTGACAGGATCACGCAGAACCTTGTCCCAAAATACGGGAAAAAGTGAGAAATAACGCCACTATTCCTTTCGCAAAACGAAACTCCAAAAAACTATGATGAAGGGTCACAATGCTGTGTCCACAGCCTTCTCCCTTCATTTTGTCCATGTATTGCCGAACCCCGTTTTCGGGGTAAATATCCCGTCTTGTTTTGACGAGGCGGGTAAATCTATGGTGAAAATCATGATTCAAAAGAAAAAAACATTAACTCTTATCGTAATTACCGGGCTCCTCTTAATGCTCGTTCTGTTCACTGCAGGATGCACATCCCAGACAGCAGAACCTGCTAAAGAGATCAGCATCGGATATGTCACATGGAACTGTGCTATCTCCAGCACGAATGTGATGAAACAGGTGTTCGAACAGGCAGGATATGACGTCACGCTGGTCGCGGTCGATGCAGGTCCGCTGTATCATGCACTTGCCGACGGCGATGTCGATTTCACGACCACTGCATGGCTGCCTTATACGCATGAAGGTTACTGGGAAACCTATGGTGACAAGATCGCTTACGTCAATGAAAACATTCCGGGCGCTGCACGCATCGGCCTTGTCGTCCCGTCATACGTGACGATCGATTCGATCGTCGAGCTGAACAGCGTTGCCGATAAGTTCGGGAACCAGATCATTGGTATCGAACCAGGAGCAGGTATTACATCCCGAACAGAACAGGCAATCGATGAGTATGGTCTCGATTATACTCTGGTCACCAGCAGCAGTGCAGGTATGGCAGCTGAACTCGGCTCAGCAATCAGCAACAATGAGTGGATCGTTGTAACCGGATGGTCGCCGCACTGGAAATTCAGCCGGTATGATCTCAAGTTCCTTGAGGATCCGAAAGGAGTCTACGGCGGAGCTGAGGACATCGTAACGCTTGCACGTCTTGGTCTTGAAACCGATGACCCTGAAGCATATGGTATTCTGACAAGATTCCAGTGGACCACTGAAGATATCACATCAGTCATGAATGCTATCGCAGGCGGCATGTCCGAGACGGATGCAGCAAAGGCATGGGTCAAAGCACATCCTGATACCGTCGCATACTGGATCAACGGTACTACTACCTGACCCTCTCTTTTTTCTGACGCAAAATTATTTCTGAAAAATACTGCATACGCCGTATGGTGTATCCTGAATTTGACAGTTGGCAAATATACTTTTTCCATATCTCATCCTTTTTTTCTGATCATGGGGTGTGGGAGGGGGAAAGGTGAGGGGAGCGAAATTGACGCAAGCCTTAGACATATGATATATCCACCGCGTCGGGCTCCGCGCCGAAGTCACCCTCCCGCACCCCCATAATTTGAAAGATATATGGAATATTGGGAATTTATTCTGAAAAGTAAGTGACTCACGAGAGCGGTTATCAAGGCTCTTGAAAAATGCTCAGGGACATTCATTATGTGGTATTTCCACTAACTGTCAACTTCAGGGTGTATATTCATTAAAAAAAGTTTTTCAGATCAGTTTTATCTGATCTTCATGTGTTATTCTCATTTTGTCCAAGGGGATGAGGACAAGAAGCACCGTGACCGAAAGCACAACTCCGACGACCAGCGGGTCGAGATAGCACCAGGGCGATCCTACCAGAGAGTTGACGCCAAACAATGCATTGCAAATTCCAAGCATCTTCGACTCGGCCGTATGGCAGAAGACTGCCCAAAGAAGCCAGCCTCCGGCACCAAACGCCATACTCCATTTCGCAGCGAGATAGGATGGATTCTTTGAGGTAATCCCATGAACAAATGCCGGGAGAAGGGCGGCCGTACATAATCCCATGAACATGGCAGTAGCACGTGCAATAATACTTCCCGGCATCATTACTGCGAGGATTATACTGACGATCATCATAATCACGATGCCGATCTGATTTGCTCTTATGGAGTAACGAACACCTCTCATTCTGGCAAAGATATCCCCGCCGAGTGTGGTTCCCATAGTATGCAGAAGAGATGAAAGTGTCGACATGGCCGCAGAAAGCAGTGTCAGCATAAAGATAATGACGAACAGTTCGGGCATTGCCGAGTTGATGTAGAGCGGAATGATCAGATCTGCATTGCCGTCGGCAGCGTCGATCGCCAGCATCCCAAGCTTATCCATGAAATATACATTCGTCAGCGGGCCAACAGTAAATGCCACGCCAGTCATCAACACGATGAAAAGAGCACCTATTGGGATTGCCCGGTTCAGTGATTTTCCGTCTTTTGCCGTCATGAACCTGACTGCAAGCTGCGGCTGGGCAAGAACACCTACTCCGACCCCGAGAACGAGTGTCGTAATGACCGTCATCCAAATTGGAGAGCCGAATTCAGGCATTGAAGTCCACCCGGTCATTCCCATAGATGAGAGTGTACTTGGAACAAGACCGCTCATTGACTCAAGCGCATTGTTCGCTGCCACTATACCTCCAAGATATACGTAGGTCAGAACCATCAGGACACCCATCCCAACCAGCATAATAGCTCCCTGTACCGCATCGGTGTACATGACGGCCATCAGACCGCCGATGACCACATACAACGCGACAACACCGGCAAATCCAAGCAAGGCCGTGAGATACGGGATGCCGAGCGTCGTTTCAATAAATCGGGCCCCGCCTATCAGCACGGCTGCTGTATAAAGGGGCATTGCTGCAACGAAAATCGCGCCGGTGGCATAGATGATCTTCTTCGATCCGTACATCTTGCCGAGGAGTTCGGGATAGGTCAGGGCGCCAAGATCTTTGCCGATCCTTCGGATCCTTTTTCCCATAAAGATGAACGCGATGACCACCCCAACGATGATACACAACACGGTCAGCCACATCAGACTCATACCGTATTGAGCCGACGTCCCGCCAAACCCGATGATGGCGGATGTACTGATGAATGTGGCTCCGTAGGATAGGGCAATTATAGCCGGATGCGTATTCCGTCCGGCAATCATGTAGTCTTCTACCTTTTTTGTTCGTCTATATCCGTAATATCCGATACCTATAATCATCACAAGGTAGAACGCGACGATGCCGATTGTCAGCTCAGTGCTTACCGTCATCATCATCACTGTCCTTGTTCCAATTCATATATCCGTAAATTCCGCAGAATAGCAGTGCTATCAAGCAGATGAGGTATGTCATCCATACCCACAGGTCACTGATGCCTAACATAGAAATTCACCTAGATTTGGGTGATTCGGGCGTTTTCGACACCATACGGTCGCTGTATTGGATCAAGCGGAGAACCACCATACGCGAGCGTAACGGTGGTTCTCCTATCTAAAGAAGAAAAAGAAAACGTGAAACGTAGATAGAATGCCGCATGAATTACTCGTGCGTTCTACGTCCATGAGAATCGTCTCATAGTTTGAGTTTTACCTATAAATAATCAGCACATTCCAGAGTTTATGCCGCATCAATCCAATTTTCGGTTTCCTGCAGGAAACTACCTGTTTTGCAACTCACTTTTTGCTTAATATCTCCTGAAATCCAATTTGAAGATACATTTGGAGACTGTTATGAAAAAGAGTTTCAGACTGGAAAATCTTGACTGCGCACACTGCGCCGCGGTTATGGAAAACGGAATACGAAAAATCGATGGCGTGCATGATGCAAGTATCAGTTTCATGACCAGGCGGCTCGTTCTCGATGCTGATGATGGGCGGTTTTTCGATATCCTCAAAGAAGCTAAGGTCATCTGCAAACGGGTCGAACCGGACTGCATCATTCTGGAGTAACGAATCAGCCCTATGGTTGTTACTCTCACAAAAAAACAGCGCCGATCCCTTCATCGGATCATTGCTGCTTCGATTCTCTTTGCCGGAGCTGTTTTACTCACAGAATGTATTGTCTTTCCCGAAACATACGCAGTTTATGCCGAGTTTTTCCTGTTTCTTGCCGTTTATCTTGTGATCGGCGGGGATGTCCTTCTGCGTGCCGGCAAGAATGTTCTTCACAGAAATGTTTTTGATGAACATTTCCTGATGTCGATTGCGACGATCGGAGCATTCTGCCTTGGTCAGTATCCCGAGGCCGTTGCCGTGATGCTTTTTTACCAGATCGGAGAACTGTTTCAGAGTTATGGGGTCGAAAAATCCCGCAGATCGATCGCAGACCTGATGGATATCAGTCCAGACCATGCATATATCGAGCAGGATGGGGCGATCATCTCCGTTGATCCAAATATACTGCAGGTTGGAGACATTATACTGATCAAAACTGGAGACAGGGTTCCGATTGATGGCGTGGTGATCTCTGGTATGTCGGAGCTGGATACTGCATCCCTTACCGGAGAATCTCTGCCCCGTAATGTAGGTGTCGGCGATCAGGTGATCAGCGGATGTATCAACATCAGCGGCGTACTTCATGTCCGGGTTGAAAAACCGCTGAGTGAATCAACCGTCACCCGTATTCTTGAACTGGTTGAGAATGCGGCTGGTAAAAAAGCCAAAACAGAGCAGTTCATCACAAGATTTTCGCGGTATTATACCCCAGTCGTTGTCATCTCTGCAGTTATTTTGGCAGTACTGCCTCCGCTCATTTTCGCCGAGCCGTTTGCAATGTGGATAGAGCGGGCTTTGATCTTCCTCGTCGTCTCCTGTCCGTGCGCCCTTGTAATTTCTATCCCTCTCAGTTTTTTTGGCGGGATTGGTGGCGCCTCACGATCAGGAATACTGGTGAAAGGAGGCAATTATTTGGAGGCCTTGTCGAAAATCGACACGATTGTCTTCGATAAAACAGGTACTCTTACCTGCGGGAGTTTTTCCGTTACCGATATTCATCCAATCGGCATTTCAGAAAGTGATCTGCTGGAAGTTGCCGCACATGCCGAAGCTTTCAGTACCCACCCGATAGCCGTTTCATTACGGGCGGCATATCAGCAGCCGATCAATACCAACGATCTGACGGATGTTTCCGAGTATGCGGGTCATGGTGTTTCTGCAATGTATCTTGGTCGCCGGATTACTGTTGGAAACGCCGGATATCTGCAGGAACTGGGGGTCAACATTGATGATGGCTCCAAGGAGGGATCACTGATCCACGTTGCGGTTGATGGAAGATACGCCGGATGGATCCGAGTTGCCGACACAATGAAACCAACTGCCGTTCAGACGGTCGCAGAGTTGAAAAAACGCGGTCTACACCGTATTGTTATGCTTACCGGAGATGCTCCGCCGGCTGCTGCCGCAATAGCCCTTGAGCTGGGAATCGACGAGTATTATGCGTCCCTCCTCCCTCAGGACAAGGTCTCAGCGATGGAAGAAATTCTGGCTAAACAGAAGACAGGCAGAACGGTGGCATTCGTAGGGGATGGTATCAATGATGCCCCTGTACTTACCCGTTCTGACCTTGGGATTGCGATGGGATCGCTTGGATCCGATGCGGCTATCGAAGCAGCTGATATTGTTCTGATGGACGATGACCCTTTGAAGATCATATCTGCGGTAAATATCTCCCGAAGAACGATGCATATCGTTTTCCAGAACATCGTATTTGCTCTCGGAGTAAAGTTTTTCGTGCTGCTTCTGGCCGCCCTGGGAATTGCGAATATGTGGGAAGCCGTGTTCGCAGACGTTGGAGTCGCGTTCATCGCAATACTGAACGCGATGAGGACGCTGAAGATCAGAAAGTAATGGAGTTGTGCGCATCTTCCGGGCATTCACCTCCAATTTCGCACAACATGTCCGTGTTTCCAGCGCGTTTGGGTCTTCCAAGCCATATATGGACAAAGAGCGCATGAACGCCCCTCCATATTCTCCGGAGTGACGAATGTTTTATCTATTTTGGATGATGCATGCGCGAAAATTTCATGTAAGTTTTGTAGAGAGACACCGACTGCTCAAGTGTGCTGTAATCTGGAAAAAAAGCTGGAAAGATTCCAGCATTACCGGAAATATACAATTTTGACGCTAATAAAATCACACAGCCGGTGTGAAGTCAAGAGGGGACGTGACATATTCTATTGAATATCATCTACACCAGCCGCATGAATTTTGTCCCGGGTTACGGGACCAAGACATCAGGCAGGAAGTTTAGGAACAACCGTTTTGTAACATTTCTGTAATTTATCGTATCACTTTATTTGATATAAATTAGCCTGATTCGATTCTCTGTATGTTCAGCAGCGAGTCTCAATAAAATGCTCAGATAGGGGTACGTTTGACCAATAAAGCAACATATAAATCATTTAACAAAAAACAAATATGGAGAACTGGAGATTATTTTACTACTAATATATTAATTAATAGTATTTCGTGTTAATTAAATATATTAGTAAAATAAGTCTGTCCAACCTCCTTGGAACAGATTTTGTCCTATTAAATAAAACTCCGTTCGGTAAAAAGCATGCGATTTGCATGAAGAAAAACATGTAAACATTATGGCAAAATACAAGGATGTCATCGATTTATATGATGACTATGGTAAACTCTTACGGAGTAATATATCCCTTGAGCGGATCAGCCCGCTTGTAAACCCGGCAGTCAAGAAAATCATCGACGACACGAAACGTTCTGTTGCAGTCAACCTCGGCGGCATGCAGGATGGTCTGAAGTCGGGTAAGATCGGCAAGCACCAGCAGATCCTCGGACGCGAACTTGACCTTGATATCCTTGGAAACATCGACGCTATCGAAGCAAAAATCAAAGAGTACGTCTCTGTTGAATCCGGCGACGACACTGAAATCAAACGTTTCAACGGCGGAAAACTTCTGTTAGTGAAGGTCCCCTCAGCACGTATTGCAGCAGCAGCAACCTACGATGCAGCCCTCACCTCTGTAGCAGCAGCAACCACCTATGCAGTTGTCGAGCAGTTCAACGTTGACATGTTCAACGCAAACACCGTCAAAGCAGCAGCATTCGGTACTTACCCGGTCACCATGGATCTCGCAGGCGGAGCATGTTCTATGATCATGTCCATCCCCCAGAACAACGAGTCTCTCGGATACGCACTTCGTAACATCCCGGCCAACCAGACCGTAATGATGACGCACAGAAACGCAATGCAGGGTGCAGCCCTCGCTTCCACGTTCGAGCATGCAGGTCAGTTCGAGATGGGTAACGCAATCGGCCCATTCGAGCGTGCACAGCTCTTACTCTTCGCCTACCAGGGTCTGAATGCAAACAACATCGTTTACGATCTTGTTAAAGCAAACGGCAAGACCGGTACCGTCGGTACTGTCGTCCAGTCCTTAGTTGAGCGTGCAATGGAAGACAAAGTCATCACTCAGGCAGCAGCAGCCCCAGGCGGTTACTTCAAGCCCTACGAGACCAAGAACCCGATGCTCTGGAACGCCTATGCATCCGCCGGTACCCTCGCCGCAACCATGGTCAACGCAGGAGCAGGAAGAATGGCACAGGCAGCATCCTCCACCTTACTGTACTTCAACGACCTTCTTGAGCACGAAACCGGACTTCCGGGATCCGACTTTGGAAGAGTTATGGGAGCCGGTGTCGGTTTCTCCTTCTTCAGCCACTCCATCTACGGTGGAGGAGGACCGGGTATCTTCAACGGAAACCACGTCGTTACCCGTCACGCAGCAGGTGTTGCAATGCCTTGTGCAGTTGCAGCATGTGCTCTTGATGCAGGTACCCAGATGTTCTCTCCGGAAGGAACCGCAAAGATCTACGGTGAGACCTTCGGTAAAATCGAAGAGTTTGCACGCCCGATCCAGGCAATTGCAAAAGTCGCATAACTTTAGATCCGTGTATCACAAGCTGAGATTATACGGCAGATCTTCTGCCTGATAACCTCAGCGTATAAACAAAGACATATACGAAGGAACATAAAAATAGCATATACACCACAATACGGGCCGGGAACCTCCCGCGTCGCGGAAGTTCGTCGCAATCAGATGAACCCGAACGTAAAGCTCGACAAGATTCGTAATATCACTGATGAGGACCTTGTCCTTATCATGGGACACCGTGCACCAGGACAGGCATACCCTTCGGCACACCCCCCACTCGCAGAGCAGGGAGAACCCGACTGCCCGATCCGCAAAATCGTTCAGCCGACCGAAGGCGCAAAAGCCGGTGACCGTGTCAGATACATTCAGTTCGCTGACTCTATGCTGAACGCACCCTGCCAGCCTTACCAGAGAACCTATCTCGAATGCTACCGTTTCCGTGGTATCGACCCAGGAACTCTCTCCGGCCGTCAGATCGTCGAGTGCCGCGAGCGTGACCTTGAAGGATACGCACGTGAGCTTATCGAGACCTCTATCTTCGACCCGGCAACCACCGGTATCCGCGGTGCAACAGTGCATGGACACTCGCTCCGTCTCGCAGAGAACGGTATGATGTTCGATATGCTCCAGCGTTGTATCCTCGACACCGACGGTGTTGTCAAATACATTAAAGATCAGGTCGGTGTCCCACTTGACCGCAAAGTTGCTGTCGGTAAACCGATGGACGCAGCCTGGCTGAAAGCAAACACCCCGATGTTCCACTCCCTTGTCGGAACTGCATTCCGCTCCGACAGTGAATATGTTGCATACGTTCAGCGTATCCACGCCCTCCGTACTAAATACGGATTCATGCCCAAGGAGGCCTGAGTAATATGGCAAAAGTAGAAAAGACCCAGAAACTCTTCCTTGATGCACTCAAGCAGAAGTTCCCAAAACAGGATGTAGCATCCACCACCGCAGAGTTCTATAAATTCAACGGTCTTGAGCAGTCACCCCGTAAGAAGGAGTTCATGGCCATCAACAAGAAGATCGAAGCTGAACGCGGTATCTCCATGTACGACCCGAACCGCTGCCACCTCGGCGGTATCCCGATGGGTCAGCGCCAGCTGATGACCTACGAACTCTCCGGCACCGGAACTTTCGTTGAGGGTGATGACCTTCACTTCGTCAACAATGCTGCCATGCAGCAGATGTGGGATGATATCCGCAGAACCGTAATCGTGTCCATGGATATGGCCCACCAGACCCTGCAGAAGCGTCTCGGTAAGGAAGTTACTCCTGAAACCATCAACGAGTATCTCCACGTCGTC
Source organism: uncultured Methanocorpusculum sp. (assembly GCF_963667985.1). Classification (NCBI taxonomy): domain Archaea; kingdom Methanobacteriati; phylum Methanobacteriota; class Methanomicrobia; order Methanomicrobiales; family Methanocorpusculaceae; genus Methanocorpusculum; species uncultured Methanocorpusculum sp. The sequence continues at coordinate 621,307 of NZ_OY764081.1, forward strand.
AACCACGCAATGCCCGGAGGCGCCGTCGTTCAGGAACACATGGTCGAGACCCACCCGGGACTTACCGACGACTGTTACGTCCGTGTGTTTACCGGTGACCAGGAACTCGCCGACAATCTCGAGCCCCAGTTCGTCATCGACGTCGAGAAGCTCTTCCCGAAGAAGCAGGCTGAGGCCCTCCAGGCAGCAGTCGGCAAATCCCTCTGGCAGTGCGTCCACATGCCGACCATCGTCGGCCGTACCTGCGATGGAGGAACGACCTCCCGCTGGTCCGCCATGCAGATCGGTATGTCCTTCATTGCCGCATACCGTATGTGCGCCGGTGGAGCAGCAGTCGCTGACCTGTCCTTTGCAGCAAAGCACGCTGGTGTCATCAACATGGCCCACCACCTGCCTGCACGCCGTGCACGCGGTCCGAACGAGCCCGGAGGAATGCTCTTTGGTAACTTCTCCGATATGATCCAGGCAGACCGTGTCAACCCGAACGACCCGGCAAAAGCATCCCTGGAAAATGTCGCAGCAGGAGCCATGCTCTTCGACCAGATCTGGCTTGGATCATATATGTCCGGCGGTGTCGGTTTCACCCAGTACGCAACTGCAGCATACACGGATAACATCCTTGATGACTTCACCTACTACGGAATGGACTATCTCCACGACAAGTACAAGGTTGATATCAAAAACCCGAACCCGAAAGACAAAGTCAAAGCAACCCAGGAAGTTGTCAACGACATTGCATCGGAAGTCAACCTTTACGGTATGGAGCAGTATGAACAGTTCCCGACCATGATGGAAGACCACTTCGGCGGTTCCCAGCGTGCAGCAGTTCTTGCAGCAGCATCCGGTATCACCACATCCATTGGAACCGGAAATTCCAACGCCGGTCTCAACGGCTGGTATCTGTCCATGCTTCTCCACAAAGACGGATGGTCCAGACTTGGTTTCTTCGGCTACGATCTGCAGGATCAGTGCGGTTCCGCAAACTCACTCTCCATCAGACCCGACGAGGGCTGTATCGGCGAGTTCCGTGGACCGAACTACCCGAACTATGCAATGAACGTCGGTCACCAGGGAGAATACGCAGCAATTGCAGCCTCTGCCCACTTCGGCCGCGGCGACGCATGGACGCTCTCCCCGCTGATCAAGATCTGTTTCGCAGACCCGGCCCTGAAGTTCGACTTCGCCCACCCGCGTGCAGAATTCGCCAAGGGAGCAATCCGCGAATTCATGCCTGCTGGTGAGAGATCCCTCATCATCCCGGCACAGTAAGTGGTTCATTAACCACTCACTTTTTTCTTTTTTTCTATGAAACGCGCAGACTAGTTCTTTATTTATATACTACTCCAAAAAATCACGACAACAAAGGTATTATAGAATAATTATCATCGGGATTATCTGTTCTGGAGTAAACTTCGCTTGATTTAATCAAGTTCCATAACCTTAAGCAAAATAAATTGATTTTGGTTTTACATTTTTACGGCGCTATTTTTGTAAAATCCAGAATCTCTGTGTTATTCTTACACATTTTTCGCATGTCTTATATATCTCTGAAAGTAAACAGAATACTTGTCCACACTTTGTACTCCATTCTTTAGAGTGGTAACGTTTTACGAACACTTGAGACGCATCCTTCGTTTCAGCCTGTGGTGCTGAAACATATTAGGTTCCTGATTAGTTATCCACAATCGGGAAACAAAACTCAAGGGAGAATCTTACATGCAAGAAATTATAATCGGCATTGGAGTAACTGCCCTTGCGGGAGCTCTCGCAGCGGTTGCCGGTGCAGCCGAAGATACTGAGTCCAACATCGGATCACAAGGTGACCCGAACTCTCAGGTCCAGCTCGCACCGCAGATGGGATACACTCACCGTATCTATAACAAAGCAGTGAGTGGAGAACCACCGGCATACACCCTGTGGGTGACCCTTGCTTGTGGTGTTGCATGGGCATTCCTTATGTTAGGAGTCAATGCAATCCTCGCAATCATCTTCGGAACAGTTCTCGCAACCTTTGTGCAGGGAGTTTACGCAACTACTGCATACCTTGGAAGAACCGCAAGTCTTTCCAAGTTTGGACAGCCGGTCTTTATTGATGTTGTTAAATCAGTAACGACTGTGACTATGGCTCACGCATTCGTAGCTATCTTTGCAACGGTAACCGTATGTTACCTCATGATGACAGTCATCGGACATCCGTTTGCTCTTCCGCTTCTTGGTATCGTATGGGGTCTTGCTCTTGGTGCAGCAGGTTCTGCAACCGGAAACCCGTACTACGGTAAAGAGCGTCAGTATCAGAATCAGAAATTCGGTGCTGGTGTCCCGATCTCTGCATCTGGTAACATCGTTCGTTATGCAGAAGCAGGACAGAGAAGCTCGATCGACAACGGTTTCTTCACCGCGAAATTCGGTGGACCCGCATCAGGTCTTTGTTTCGGATTAATTGTTTTCTTCGAACTCTGGCGTACCATCATATTCGAGGACTTCCTCGCAGGATGGGGTGCAGTGATCGTTGGAGCAGTTGTAATTATTGTCTTCATGATCATCGACCGTTATGTTGAAGTCTGGGCACGCAAGAGCTACGGACCCTACACTGTGGAGGCCTGAATATGAGTGCAATCGCAACTAAACCCGGAGCAAATGCCGGCGCATTCCAGCCAATTCCTTCGGTCATCGCAATCGTTATTGCAATCATTCTCGTTGTTGCTGTTTACTTCCTTGGAAGTTCCGGCATCCTCGCAGGCGGTGCAATGTTCGTTCTTCAGACTCTGTGTCTGATCATCCTTGGTGCAGCCTTAATCGCATTTGGTGTTCACTTTGTTCCCGTCGGCGGAGCGCCGGCAGCAATGGGTCAGGCACCCGGTATTGCTACCGGTGTCGCAATGCTTGCAACAGGTGCAGGTCTTGCAGGACTCTTTGGCGGAGCATGGGCAGCAGAGTTAGGTATTGGAGTCGCACTTGCCAGTGGAGCAATTGGCGGTGCATTAATGATGGCAATCACCTGTCTTATGGTGAACATCTCCTATGTCTTTGGCATGGGTATCCCGGCAGCCTCCGGTAAGGTCGTAAAAGATCCAATTACCGGTGACTTACAGGCAGCATACAAATCCCAGGGAACCGAAGGTCATGGTTTACCGTTCATCTCTTATGTTGGCGGTGTTATCGGTGGTCTCTTCGGTGGTCTTGGTGGAACACTCATTTACATTGAACTTCTCGACTTCTACAATGCTGGTCTCCCGGCACTTGGTTTTGTTGGAGCGGCAGACATCAACATGCTCTCCGTAGGTCTCGCAGGCATCTTTGCAATCGGTATGTTCCTTGTTATCGCAGTACTGTCTGCATACAACATTACCGGAACCATTGAAGGTCCGCACGACCCGAAGTTCAAGCGTTTCCCCCGTGCAATCGTCGCCGCAATCTTAGCATCATCTGTGTGCGGTCTCGTTGCAATGCTGGTGGTGGCATTATTCTGAGGTGTAAAAAATGTCAGTAAAAGTTGAAGCATCCCACGACGGAATTCCACATAACAAGGTTATGGTCATCGGAGCCGTTATTTCACTGGTATCCCTTTACATCGCTATCATTGGTACAGTAATCGGTGTTGACTACCTTGCATTCTTTGGTGGATTTGCAGCAGTCGGTGCCCTGATCTGGGGTAACAGTACAATCAAAAAGCTTTGCAGCTATGGTATCGGAACCGGTGTTCCGTCTGCCGGTATGCTCGCATTCGGATCTGGTGTCATTGCCCTTCTCTTTGCAGCTACCCTTGGTGGAATCAGCATCTGGATCGTACCGGTCGCAGGTTTAATCATCGCTCTCATCGTCGGTCTCTTCCTTGGATGGATCTCGAACTCCGTTCTGAACATGAAGATCCCGGTGATGACCCGAAGTATCGCAGAACTCGCCGCAGTCGGTGCCCTTGCTCTTATGGGTCTTGGCGTCGTTGCAACCGGAACCGTTGGCTTTACTGGAATCGCCATCATCGAGATCCTCGGTGTTACTGTCTACAACGCATCCTACATTGGTGCAGGTGTAATCGCAGTTTCATTCATGCTCGGTGCAATCGCTCTCCAGCACCCGTTCAACGCGTGTCTCGGTCCAGGCGAGAAACAGGACAGAACTAACATGCTCGCTATCGAATGCGGTTTCCTTTCCATGATCATCATGGCAGTGATTTCCTTCGTCTTCGTCTCATTAGCAGCTGCCTGGATTTCACTTATCGTGGCTATCATTGGCTGGTTCTGGTCCTATGTCAAATATCTCGCCTTATCCAAGCGCGATGCAGCAGCCTGGCTTGATGCCAAGCCGTTCTCCGACGCGGAGGAGTAAGTTAGGAGGAAACAAAAATGGGATATGTATTAGTATTACCGGAATTTGGCCTCGTAGCTGACCCCATAGCAGGTATCGTAACGACAGCCGGTGTATCCTATCAGCCGGTTATCGATCAGGTGGCAGAACTCGAAACAATTGCTGAAGATCTTGTCGGCATGCTTTCTGGTGAAGGTAACTTCTTAAACAGTTTCCCCGGCCGTGAAAAGACTCTCATGAAAGCAGGTATGGTTACCTCTCTCTGGTACGGTCTTGCGGTAGGTCTGTTTGTAGCCTTCGTCCTCGCATTTACCCTCAACTTCGGAGGTATCTAAAATGGCAGACAAGAAATCCCCAGCTAGCGGATGGCCGATCATTCAGGGTGACTACCACACTGGTGATGCAAACAGCCCCGTAGCTGTTATCACCATGGGTTCTCACCTTGATGAGACTGCGATCTGTGTTTCAGGTGCAGCTCTTGCAGGTTCTTGTAAGACCGAAAACCTCGGTATCGAAAAGATCGTTGCAAATGTAATTTCGAATCCGAACATCCGTTTCGTTCTGCTTTGCGGTACTGAAGTGAAAGGTCACCTATCCGGTCAGTCTATTGAAGCAATGCACAAAAATGGTGTTGAGGGAGGAAAAATCGTTGGTTCTACCGGAGCAATTCCGTTCCTTGAGAACCTTGGTGATTCTGATATCAAACGTTTCCAGGAACAGATTGAACTTGTTAACATCATGGAAACCGAAGATCTCAACGTTATTGCAGCAAAAATCAACGAGCTCAAGGCACGTGATCCCGGAGCATTCGGTGCAGACCCGGTTGTTATCCAGTTATCCGATGATGACAACAGCGGTGGAGCTGGTGCTGAATCCGGCGAAGAAGAGCCTTTGACCGGTGAAATGGCCCTTATTACCGCCCGCATCAAAGCGATCCAGATGATGGTCACTGACATCGGTTACCGTAACAGATTTGCATCCGGTCTCTACGGAGGAAAGATCGAAGGTTTCATGATCGGTATGATCGTCTCTCTGGTTATTCTCGGTGCACTTATCGGTGTTCAGGTGATCTAAAATGGCAGGTTCGATTATTAGAATGGCCGCCATCGACAAGATGGTGGATAATATCAGATACAAGGGCCAGATTCTTGCCAGAACAAACAAGGTCGACTCCGCAATCTCGAGCTCAGGTCTTGTTGGATTTGCCGCAGGTCTCGTTCTTGCTCTCGTTCTGATTCTTGTACCAGTGCTGGTGTTACTCTGAGGTGAAAAAAATGGCAGATAAAAAATCACCAGCAAATGGATGGCCAATCATTCAGGGAGATTACCACACCGGTGATGCAAACAGCCCCGTCGCTGTTATCACCATGGGTTCCCACCTTGATGAAGCCGGAATCTGTGCCGCAGGCGCAGCTCTTGCAGGTTCCTGTAAGACTGAAAACCTCGGTATTGAGAAAGTTGTTGCAAACGTCATTTCAAACCCAAACATCCGGTTTGTTCTGCTCTGTGGTACTGAAGTTAAGGGTCACCTTTCCGGTCAGTCCATCGAAGCAATGCACAAGAATGGAGTTGAAGGCGGAAAAATCGTCGGTTCTACCGGTGCTATTCCGTTCCTTGAGAACTTGACGGCAGAACACATCAAACGTTTCCAGGAACAGATTGAACTCGTTAACATCATGGAGACCGAAGACATGGGTCAGATCTCCGCAAAGATCAACGAGCTCAAAGGCAGAGATCCTGGAGCATTCGCTGCTGACCCGATCGTCATTCAGTTAACTGATGATGCCGGCGGATCAGAAGGTGGTGCAACGGTTGCAAGCGCCAACCCCCAGTTCCTCGAGATCGAGAAACGTCTTGATGCAATCGAGCAAAAGATTGAGTTCACGGACGCAGAAATTGCGATGCGTGTCGGAAGAAAAATTGGCCGTGACATCGGTATCCTCTACGGACTTGTAGCAGGTATCATTGCCTTCCTGGTAATCATTTACTGGATGTCAGGGTTATTATTCATGTAATGAGGTGCCAATATGTTCAAGTTTGAAAAAGAACAGCAGGTCTTTGACTTTAATGGAACGAAGATCGGTGGACAGCCCGGAGAGTATCCGCGTGTGCTTTCACCCTCCATCTTCTACAACAAACACGAGATCGTTTTAAACGATCACACCGGTGAGATTGACAAAGCAAAAGCAGAAGCACTCTGGAACCGCTGTCAGGAACTTTCTGACATTACCGGCAACAAGTACTTCCTCCAGATTCTCGCAGAACATGGCGAGGCTTTCGAGTCCTACTTCTCCTGGTTCGACAGTATCGACAACAAGACCGCATTCCTGATGGACTCCTCTGCACCAGCAGCACTTGTCCACGCAACGAAATACGTTACGGAAGTTGGTCTTGCAGACCGTGCAATCTACAACTCGATCAACGGTTCAATCCTTCCTGAGAACGTTCAGGCACTTGCAGAGTCCGATGTGAACTCCGCAATCGTTCTGGCATTCAACCCAGGTGACTCATCCGTTGCCGGACGTGAGAAAGCACTCGTCGATGGTGGTGTCGCAGGTCAGGCAAAAGGTATGCTTCAGATCGCAGAAGAATGCGGTATCACCCGCCCGATTCTCGACACTGCAGCAACTCCTCTTGGTCTCGGCTCCTTCGGTTCCTACCGTGAAATCCTTGCATGCAAGGCAATCCACGGTATGCCGACCGGTGGTGCATACCACAACATGACTGTGTCCTGGACCTGGCTGAAACGCTGGAGAAAGAACATCCACGAGCAGTACGCAGACAAGCCGCTCCTTGCAGAGCAGATGTTCCACCACCACTATGGTGGCATCGAAGGCGTCCGCCAGGCTGCATGGTCTTCACCGGATATCGGCTGTAACATTATGGCAATGACCCTTGGTGCAGACTTAATCATGTACGGCCCAATCGAGAACATGGAAGGCGCCGCAACTGCAGCAGCATTCTCCGACATCGTTCTCTCCGAAGCTTTCAGAGACTTCGGCGGAACCATCGGTGTCGAAGACGGCCCGATCTCCAAACTCGTTTAAATACAAAAACAGGAGAGGGGACCTTTCCCCTCAACTATTTTTACACTATTTTCCGGTCAGTTCCTTTTCGCATCAGAAGAAATACATAGGCTGACGACTAAACACTGGTAATTATGCGTGTCCGTGAGGGGAACCTAACACAGCAGTACTTCTGCGATTATCTGACATTGTTTGCAGGTGATGCATCCGCAAAAGAATCAGGTCATGAAGAAATTGTTTTGTCTAATTTGTTTCTGCATCGAATGAGTGTCGACGGCGGGTTTCATGCAAGAGTTCTCTCGGCAATTCTCGGACACGAATCAGACCGGTCCCTCCTTCTCAGCCTTTTCAAAGAAGTATTGGACGAAGAATATGCTCCTCTCCCGCTTGATGAATGGTTGAAGTCAGAGTATGATTCTGCAGTAAAGAACGCTGACTTGAATCGGAAAACTGCTCTCACCGCCCTTCTTCGTTCCCAGATATCCGGCACAAACAAGGCCGCAGAGATCGTTTCTGCGTATGGAAGTCAGTATACGGAGAGCTGGTGGCAGTTTCAAAGCCGCCGCTTGACTGTGGAAGAAATCGAAAATCCGGATATGTATTTCGGCGTCGGACGCCGGCCGTTCTGGCATGCATTTCCGCTTGATGAATATGCTGCCGTACTTGGGGGAGCCGAAACGCTGCCGCCCGAGGTCATTTACGATATTATAATTTGTGTTGCCGGAGCCTGGTTCTCCACGCTGACCCGTGAAGAAAAGATCATCTGGCTGAATATGCCAAGAACAACGCCCGATGAATGGGAAAAGTTCGCCGCACCTCTCTTAACGCTCTCTACGCCAGGTCCAACCCTTTCCACGGCAAACTGGCTGTATGCCTCGGGAAATCATGATGCCGCTCTCGATCTGTATGCAAACATCACGCTTGCTTTCCCGCAGACGCCGGTAGAAAAACCCGCCTTTGAACTCATGGCCGCCATTCTGTCCGAGTTCGGCGACATCGACTACGCCTTCGAATCCTACAAAAGCGCCTTCCTACTCGCCAGAAACGAAGGTCCCTACGAGACCGCTGTTGGTTTGAAAAATCTCTGCGAAGTTGGTGAAGATCTCGGCGAGGATATGCGGGATTATTACATCCGTATCGCGTCGATCGCAGAAGAACTCTCCCCCGACGACCGGGTGAAGCTCTACTTCGATCTCGCTTCGTCTGCCAGAAAAAAATATAATTATCTGGATGAGTATGCCTATCTTGAACGCATCATCGGAGAAGATGGTGTGGAAGAACCGCTTTTTTCCAGAGCAATGTCCCGGATCTCCGAGATGAATCTCGCATTGGACATCGATGGAAAACCCGACGATGCCGTTCTCCGGGAAAAGGATATCCGTGAACAGGCGGAGGTGCTGAACGCAAGAGGGGATGCCGCCTATTTCGGGTTCGATCCCGTATGTGCTTTGTTCTGGTATAACAGGTCGGATGCGATAAGCGGTGAAGACTCCTCTGCAAAAAAATTCCAGGCGGCCGTCGCTGCAGGTTTGTATGCCGAAGCAAAAGAGTATGCCAAAACACCCGCTGAAAAAACCGTGGTCATGATTATGGGCGATACGCCCGCACATATCGCGGCCCGCGAACTTCACACTGCAGTCACGGATGCATGGAAAGCCGGTGCTGACATCCAGCCGGTCATCAGCCCTGTTCTAACCATGCTCTCCCAGGAAGATCGAATGCTGGTTTCTGATATTCTCATCGACCGCTCGACCCGTGACGATGAAAAGGCCCTTGTTTGTTCAGGCATTGGGGATTGTTATCTCTCCCTTGGTATGCCGGACGAAGCCCGTCAGATGTTCCGTCTGGCTCTTCGCGCCAACCCCTCGAATCAGGTTCGCTCCCGGATATTTTCGGAGATAGGGCTACTGGAGTACGAAACCGGCAATTACGATGCATCTTCCGAAGCATATCTATCTGCATTGAAAATAAACGAGCGGTTCCCTGCAGCCTGGGCAGGTCTTTCCAAGGCATGCATATGTCAGGCAAAATATAACGAGGCGTTGGCAGCACTTGAAAATGCGATCAGACACCATCCGGTCAACACGGTATATCAGGATATGCGCAAAGCCGTTTTGGCCGTGATCGATCATCCAGTCGACGAAACGGCCGACCGGCTTTTCGCTCTCAATGAAGCTGCAGGACTTCCTGCGGCTACAGCTCTCTATGCAGAAAAATCACCGTCAGGCTTTAAAAAAGAGGCTTGGGATGTAACATCTGTCGAAGATGTTCTCAAATACAGAGAATAATCCCTTTTTATTATTCTTCGCGGACGGTGAACAGTTTCTCATCCGGCGTATCCAGCATAATCTGCAGGAATTCGTTCTGGATCTCTGTGTGTCGTTTGATCTCGTCTTCCGTTGCGGTTTTTGCCGAGATCTTTCCTTTTAATGTGTGCAGTTCATCGCTTGTGAGCTTTGTTCCCGGGATTTCATCAATGAATAATTTGCTGCCGTCCGGTTTTTCCAAAACAAAACTGACGGTATTTGTGTCCTCTACGATAAGCCGTTCCGGGTGGGCTCGTAAATCGAATGTCTGTTTGAGGGCATCAAGCGGACAGCGTGTTGAATGGGAAAGCACTTTGATGTTTGTCTCGGTTCCTGACCAATTTGCAGCAACTACGGCGATCTTATAGCCATGCGCAATTCCCGGGCAGGTGTGCCCATGCGCTTTTGCTATCTTCGTAAAATCTGGAATTTCTGTCATAAGCAAAAAATGTTAGAGATATTTGTGGGCGCGAAGCCAGTCTACCTGTGGAGTCGTGTATCGATAAATGATATCGCATTTATCATCCTGGAAATCCCAGGGAACAACGATCAGGATATCACCTTCACGAATCCAAACCCGCTTCTTGATTTTACCCTTGATCCGCCCAAGGCGCGTTACGCCGTCTGAGCATCGTACTCTGATGTGGTTTGATCCAAGCATCAGTTCAGCCTGTGCAAATTGTTCTCGTATACGTTTATTCGGCAGTTTTACACGGATAATGCTACCGTCATCTGATACGTCCTGATTGTCGTTCTCTATTCTTCCCAAGTCATATTTCCCCTATAGTACCTTATTATAGGGTCTGAAACTTGATAAACACTACGGACTTGGACAGTCCTGGGATAAGAGATGAGTTTTGGTCTCTCATTATATCAAAAAATCCATTATTCAGCTGATCCTCTCGGATATCCTCGTGTATTAGTTGTTGGACGGCATATTTTTCACCTGCAGTGCTTCCAAGTCTGCAAACTCATGCAGCAGAACAAAAGTACCTCTTTCATTTTTTGGAATTCCTTTTCAAGTTCGGTGAAAAGATCGGATCACGATTTCAACTTTGGAAAGCTTAATGTGTATATATGTTATACACATTAGAACAGGTACGTAAAGGTGAAGATCCTTATCAGCAACGCGAGTGAAAAGCCGATCTATGAGCAGATAACAACGCAGATCAAAGCTATGATCATAAGCGGAGAGCTTATGCATGAGCACCCTCTGCCGAGCATGCGTCTTCTTGCAAAAGAGCTGAGGATCAGCGTGATAACCACGAAAAGGGCGTACACTGATCTGGAACGGGACGGTTTTATTGAAACCGTGCCTGGAAAAGGAAGTTTCGTCGCCAAAAAAAATACCGAGCTTATCCGGGAACAACAGCTGCGCCTTGCTGAAGAACATCTGCAGAAGGCCGTCGATGTGGCGAAAAGTTTCGGCATTGGCAAACAGGAACTTACGGAAATGCTTGAGATCATCTATGAAGGAGAATTACAATGTCCAACGCAATTTGTGTACATGAATTATGTAAAGAATATCCTGATTTCTCCCTGAAGAACGTCTCATTTTGTCTGCCGAAAGGAAGCATTATGGGCTTTATCGGGGAAAACGGTGCAGGAAAAACCACAACAATAAAAACCATTCTTGGAATCGCCCAAAAAACCAGCGGTTCCGTGAAACTGTTCGGACTGGATTTTTCGGATCACGAAAGGAAATCAAGAACCGGATCGGTGTCGTCTTCGACGAATGCAGTTTTCACGACACGCTCACTGCGCTTGACGTGGCGAAGATCCTTGGAAGAATCTATGAAGACTGGGACGATCCGCTCTATCTCAAATATCTCAAACAGTTCGATCTTCCCGAAAAGAAAAAAATCAAAGATTACTCCCGGGGAATGAAAATGAAGCTTGGAATCGCAGCGGCTCTTTCCCATCACCCGGATCTTTTGATCCTCGATGAACCGACCAGCGGACTCGACCCGGTCATCCGTGAAGAGATCCTGGATATCTTTCTTGAGTTCATACAGGACGAAAATCATTCGATCCTCCTCTCCTCGCACATAACGAGCGATCTCGATAAAATCGCCGATTACCTTACCTTTATTCATGAAGGAAAAATCGTGCTTTCCAAATCCAAAGATGAGATCTTAGAAGACCTGGGCATTCTCAAATGCAGTCTCGAGGAGTTCGATACCCTTGACAAATCCTCTTTCCTTACGTATCGGACGAATCAGTTTGGGTGCGAGGTGCTGATTAAAGACAAGATGACCTTCATCGCCCGACATCCGGACATGATCGTGGATCCTGTTTCGACCGAATCGGTTATGGTGTTTTATGCACGGGGGAAAACCGTATGAAACAATTTCTTTCCGGCCTGATGCTGAAGGATCTGCTGAACCTTCGCCCAATGACCAAGACCCTGGTCCTGATGTTTATCATCTTCGGGATCGTTTTCATTCCGATGGGAAATGCCATGACCGTTTACTTCATGCTGATAATCTTTGCCGCTCTCCTCCCCATGACCTCCCTCACGATGGATGATATGGCGAAGTGGGACAGATACGCCTTAACGCTCCCGGTTACGAGAAAGGATATCGTTACATCCAAGTATCTGATGACGATCATATTCTTCTGTGCCGCGATCGTGATTTCGGGAATCATCGCCGGTGTTTTGTATTATCTGACGCCGGAAGCCGCGACCCCGTTATGGTTCATCGTTCTCGTCGGTTCTCTCGGCTTATTCTACGGAGCACTCCTGTTTCCGCTTCTCTACAAATTCGGTTCGGAAAAAGCCAGATATATGATGTTTGTTCTGATGGCTGTCATCGGAATCCTTCTGGTAGGCTGGTTCGCGCTCTTTGGAGAATCAGTCACTGGGAATCTCCTCATCTATATTCTGATCACGGCGGCAGTCTCGGTTGCGGCATTCATCGCCTCGTACTTCGTGTCGGTCAGGCTTTATGAGCAAAAGGAGTTCTAAATGGCAGCATCACCGATGCAGAATCTGAAGGAGTTGGAGGAGGAGCTTGTCCTTCTCAAAAAATATCCGAAAGAGGACTTGGAAAGCATCATCAAGGAGATCGGGTTTTCCTGTACCTGCTGCGGGAAATGCTGCACAAAAGCGTTCAACGGTCATGTGTTTCTTCTCGCAGAAGATGCCCGCCGTCTGAAAACGTTTTCGCCGGAATCCATGATCCCGGCACCCGATTTTCCCTACTCGGATCCGTCCGGAAACTTCTATGTGTCCGGGTATGCTCTCAAAACACAGGTAAACGGAGACTGCGTGTTTCTGGATGAAAAGAGACGATGCAAAATCTATGATCAGCGGTTTACCATCTGCCGGGTGTATCCGTATATGCTTCACCGCGAACCGGATTCCAGAGGTAAAATTGACTGGCGGCAGATCTCGGGTCTCGACGAACACGGAACGTATGACTGTCCAATTTCCGATGAGGAATGTGCCGAGATCGCCGAAGAGACGATCGTCTACGAAACCGCATTTCTGGAACAGGAGATCGCTTTTCACAAAGCTGTTCTGCAGAAGTTTTCCGACGAAGGCATCCGGTTTGTGAGAAAGGATCACGATGCCCGGGTCCGGGCATTTTTGAAAACAGGGAAGGCGACGGTGTTTGTCTGGGACGGATCGTCTCTCGTAAAAGAAGAGTTGTAAAAAAATTAGTTTATTTTTGCGACGTCGTTGAGGAAATTTTCAATGACGTCACGGGTCACGTGGGGCATCACGACAAACCTGAGATGGCCTGCACGGGTATGCGAGACGATCCATCCTTTCGGGACCGGTCCTTCTTCGAACGTGGCGACATTCATCACCGGATCGACTGCCCGGGTGTAGCCGAATGCCTCCATCCCCTCAATCAGACGGCGGGTGTTTTCCATACAGCCGGCAACGACTGCACGGAATCCCTCTCTTCCAAGGAGCTTGATTACGGCATATGCGCCGGCGACATCAGCGCCCGGTCTGGTTCCGGCAAGGGTGCATTCCTTCTTTACGGTCAGATACGGAGTATCGACGTTGAGCGTTCCGAATTGTTCAGGTTCACGGAGAAGCAGGCATCCGCAGGGGATCGTTCCCAATCCCATTTTGTGCGGATCGAGCGAAATCGAGGAGACTCCCTTGACGTTGAAGTCGAACGGTACCGGCTTTGGCAGGAACGGAATAACCATTCCGCCGAATGCCGCATCAACGTGGAAGAACAGATCGTTTTCGACGGCAATCTTTCCGATCCTCTCAACATCATCGATCATACCATACTCGGTCGTGCCGGCGATTGCTGAAACCGATATCGTATTTTTATCGACCATCTCCGCCATCTTATCGCAGTCGACGGTGTAATTTTTCCCGTAAGGGGCCGTTCGCATTTCAAGTCCGAGCAGATCGCAGGTCTTGTCGAATGAAAAGTGGGCCGATGCCGGAACAACGATATTGGGGTTTTTGATTTCGGGCTTCAGTTTTTTTGCGATACGGATCGCCTGAAGGTTCGACTCGGTTCCGCCCGAGGTCGCATATCCCCCGGCTTCCGGGTGATGCATGAGTTCACCAAGTGAATGGACCAGACGGTCTTCGATCTTTGTTGTGCCCGGAAACAGCCCTGGGTCGCCAAGATTTGTTTCGCTAAACATTCCATGTACGAAAACCGCGATTTCGTGCGGAATCGTACACATCGAACTGAGGATATGGTCATGATGCAAATCCTCTGCCCGATATGCGGATAGGAGGGAGATGACCTCCTCCCTTTTGCATCCTTTCTCCTCCATGAATAATCACGCTGAAAATATGTGGGGTTAATTTTTCTTCAGAGCTGCGTTGAGCAGGATCTGTTTTTCCGTTTTTGCCACGGTTTCTCTGATCTTCTGGATGGCATCGATGTTTGCCGAAACGCTTGCAATTCCTTTGTGTACTAACTGCTTGACGAACTTCGGGTCGGATCCGGCCTGACCGCAGATCGAACACTCAACACCAGCTTCTCTGCACTGAGAGATACAGGTCTCGATGAGACGCATGACTGCCGGGTGAGCGGGTTCGTACATCTCGCCGATCAGACCATTGTTCCGGTCGACTGCAAGCGTGTACTGGACAAGGTCGTTCGTTCCAAAGGAACAGAAGTCGATGCCTGCTTTGATGAACTCGTCGATGATGATCGCCGATGCGGGGATCTCGACCATAATTCCGAGTTCCATGTTGTCGACATCAAGGCCCCATTCGCGGAATGACTCTTTTGCTGCGATAAATTCGCGCGGGTGCTGGACGAGGGGGAACATGATTCCAAGGTTGTGGTATCCTGCTTCCCACAGACGGCGGAAACACTCTGCCTGCATTCTGAACTGTTCCTTCTGGCGAAGGTCACGGCGGATGCCGCGGAATCCAAGCATCGGGTTGTGTTCGTGGGGTTCGTCTTCGCCACCTTCCATATTGAGGAACTCATCGGTTGGGGAGTCAAGCGTTCTGACCCAGACCGATTTTCCGCGGAATGCATCGAGAACGGTCCTGATGCCGTCCATAAGCTCGGTGATGAACTGTTCCTGTTTATTGTGTTTGATATACCAGGAAGGGGTTTTGTTCATGCCGATGATGAGGTGTTCGATCCTGAGGAGACCGACTCCGTCTGCTCCGGTGGCCACAGCGCGGGCTACTGCTTCCGGC
This sequence comes from uncultured Methanocorpusculum sp., assembly GCF_963667985.1. Lineage (NCBI taxonomy): Archaea > Methanobacteriati > Methanobacteriota > Methanomicrobia > Methanomicrobiales > Methanocorpusculaceae > Methanocorpusculum > uncultured Methanocorpusculum sp. Next base: position 636,591 of record NZ_OY764081.1, read on the forward strand.
ATGGAAACGTTGACCTTGACGGAGGTCGCGGTGATGATTGGGGAAGCAACGATTGCCGGACCTTTTGCCGCGGTGGTTACCTCTTCGGAGACGGTAACTTTTCCATCGTAGATGATACCCTTTTCTCCGTCGATCGTGACGATCTGTCCTTCTTTCAGAAGGGAAGTTGCCTGTTTGGTTCCAACGACGGCCGGGGTCCCGAGTTCGCGGGAAACGATTGCTGCATGGCAGGTCATTCCTCCTTCATCGGTGATGATTCCCACAACTTTTTTCATTGCCGGGACCATGTCGGGGTTCGTCATGGTCGCAACCATCACATCTCCCTCCTGGACTCTGGAGGTGTCTTTCACGTCATTGACGATGATGACTTTTCCGGAAGCTACACCCGGGGATGCTCCGTATCCCTGAAGGATGATGGTTCCGGAAGCCGCTGAGGTAGGTGCCTTGGTTTTGGAATTGTTTTTCTGGATCGTCGTGATCGGGCGGGACTGGAGGATGTAGATCGTGTCGCCGACCATACCCCACTCCATATCCTGAGCACTCTTGTAGTGTTCTTCGGATTTTATTGCGAACTCTGCAAGTCTGAGGATATCCTTCTCGGAAAGGACCTGAGCATCCTGCCGGTCTTTTGGAACGTTGGAAACTTTGGTGCCTTTCTTTCCGTCGGGAATGATCTCTACGGATTTGGTAGAGATGGTTTTCTGGACGATCTTCCGGCCTTTTCTGTCATAAACATAGTTGTCGGGAGAAACGGTTCCGGAAACGATTGCTTCGCCAAGTCCCCATGATGCTTCGATCATCACGGTTTTTGCACCGGAGACCGGGTGGGATGAGAACATAACACCGGCTTTTTCGGAGAAAACGAGCTGCTGGACAACGACCGCGATATTCACGCTGCGGTCATCGAATCCGTTCTTTGAACGGTAATATATTGCACGGGCGGTGTAAAGCGATGCCCAGCAGTTCTTGACTGCTTCGAGCAGGTCTTTCTCGCCGAGAATGTTCAGATAGGTATCCTGCTGACCTGCAAAGGATGCATCCGGCAGATCTTCCGCCGTTGCGCTCGAACGAACGGCAACAACAGTTTCATTGCCCATCTTTTTGTAGGAGTCAAGAATCTCATTTTTGATCTTTGCCGGCATTTTTGCCGTGCTGACCATTGCCTTAACTTTTTCGGATGTGGCGTTGAGCGCATCATTGTCGTCAACGTCGAGTTTTTCGAGAATGGAAAAGATGGGTTCTTCCATTTTTGTCAGCTGTAAGAACCGGCGAAATGCTTGGGCTGTAACTACAAACGCCTGGGGGACAGGCAGACCGACATGGGTCATCTCCCCAAGGGAAGCGCCTTTCCCGCCAACTGAGGGGATATCAGTGTTGCGGATTTCAGTCAGCCAGAGAATATTGGGTGATTTGTCCATAGATACTCACTCTATTATTGCTCTCTTAACAATAATAGATTATTGGAGGGGCCCACTTTTGGCGTTGGAGAGGTCCACTGGGAGATATGGATTTTTGTCCGGCAGTTTTCGGCATAGAGGCGGTGTTTTTTTCGCATGCAGGAGGGGTTTTTGGTCTGCACAGAAACATACTAAATGGGTGAATACCAAATAAGTACTCGATAATCCGTGAGCTTCAAAGTACTGGTATCTGATCCTCTTGCAGCAGAGGGTATTGCTATATTAAAGGATTTTTGCGAAGTCGATGAGAAAGCTGATCTCTCTGAAGATGAACTCGTAAAAATCATCGGTGAATATGATGCGTTGATCGTTCGCTCGGGGACCCAGGTTACAGCCCGGATCATCGAAGCAGCCGATAAAATGAAGTACATCGGCCGTGCCGGTGTTGGTGTCGACAATATCGACTGTGAAGCAGCGACCAAAAAAGGCATCATTGTTTCCAATGCGCCGGAGGGAAATACTCTCGCAGCAACCGAACACACGATCGCGATGATGATGGCAGTGGCGAGAAATATCCCGCAGGCAAGCGCGTCCCTGAAAAAGGGCGAGTGGAAACGCTCCAAGTTCATGGGCAACGAAATGAACGGCAAGGTTCTCGGTGTTGTCGGATTCGGGCGTATCGGCCGTGAAGTTGCCAAGCGTGCCCAGGCCCTTCAGATGACGGTCATCGCCTACGATCCGTTTATTCCTGCAGAGGTAGGAGCAGCAATGGGTGTCGAAATGATGAGCGTTGCCGAGCTCTTCACGAAAGCGGATGTCATTACGGTCCACACCCCCCTTATTCCGTCAACGACCCATCTCGTGAACAAGGAATCCATCGCGACGATGAAGACCGGCGTTCGGATGATCAACTGTGCCCGTGGCGGAATCATCGATGAGAAAGATCTCTACGATGCGATCGTCGCCGGGAAAGTTGCCGGAGCCGCTCTTGATGTATTCGAGACCGAACCGCCGACGGAGTCCCCTCTTCTGAAGCTTGACTCGGTGATCGTTACTCCCCACCTTGGGGCAAGCACGGTCGAAGCCCAGAAAAATGTGGCGATCTCCGTTGCCCATCAGTGCATCGATGTTCTGAAAGGTGGCTCTGCGAAGAGTGCGGTGAATGCACCGTTAGTAACGCCCGAAGTCAAGTCGAAGATCGATCCGTATGCGCTTCTCGCCGAGAAGATGGGAAGCCTTGTTGCCCAGATCGCCGACGGCGCGATCACGGAAGTGGAGTTTGCCTATCTCGGCGAGATCGCCGACCTTAAGCAGAATCTGAAGTATGTGACCCGGCTTGGAATCAAAGGTATGCTTGAGCAGGTTCTTCATGAGCCGGCCAACATCGTCAATGCCGAGATCATTGCCCAGGGACGCGGTATTACAATTTTCGAGAAAACCTCGAGCGAGGCCGGCGATTACAAGTCTCTTGTGACGCTCACGTTCAAGACGGAAAAAGGCAACGAGTCGATCTCCGGTATCGTTACGCGTGCAGGCCCCCGTATCCTTTCTATCGGCAAATACGCGACCGATCTTGTCCCAAGCGGATACGTTATCCTTGCTGATCATGTAAACCGTCCGGGCGTTGTCGGTCCGGTCGGCATGATCCTCGGCAAGCAAAATGTGAATATTTCCAGCATGCAGGTCGGCGGCAGAAATGTCGGTTCCGAGTCTCTGATGATCCTCGCGGTTGACGATATCGTCTCTCCTGAAGTTATGCAGGAAGTCGCGTCCAGTGACGGGATTACTGCTGCAAAGTTCGTACGGCTGTAAATGCAGGGTATATCCCCTTCATTTTCCGGAACAAGTTAAAAAAATTTATATGTGTCCAGTGACAATTTAGTAAGGCACACAGGTGCTTAAACCTGGACTCGTGGTCTAGTTGGCTATGACGTCGCCTTGACATGGCGGAGGTCCTGAGTTCGAATCTCAGCGGGTCCACTGTTTTTTTTGTTTTTCTCGATTAGTTTTATGTTTATACAAGACCTGTTAAGCGATCGTTAGTTCCTAAAGCAGATGGAATTTTCAAATCGATTATTAGTTTATTCTCGGAGGTAACCTTGTAATCTTGCAGTAAATTTAACCCCATATCCCTGATCTTGAACATCTTTTTTGAGCATATCTCTAACTTTATCGCTCAATACAAATTGAGGTGTGTTTCTTATAGAGTATCCTGCATCTAAGACGATATCTGCAATTTCGTTCACACACATTCCATTAGACTCACAATATTCATCAATTGACAACTGCGTTACCGAATTGCTTAACCTAATACTATCAGCAACATTTGCTATAATCTCTCTAGGGAATAAATTTACGTGGTTATGTCTGAACAAATCCTCTATTTTCTGACTCCAAAATATGTTCTGTTTGAAAACGATCTTCCCGGATCGTGTAGTCAAATCCTCACCCTTTCTCATTCTTAAACCAAATGCATCTTGTACTGTTGGTCTTTGAAATGGCTGTGCGCCAATAAGTTCTGCATTTTCATCTGGAATCATGCCTAAACCATGCATGATTCTTATTACACCCGATCCACTTGTCTTTGGGAGGTACCTGTTTGTACCGATGTCATATTCGTGTGTTGCAAAAAATGCAGCTACACAAATGTCTGATGTTACATCTATAATATCAGTTTTCAATCCATAATGTTGGGCTAGTGCTTCATATCTTACATCAAGCCCATTTTCTTCTGCAAATTGAATTTGAGGGAAAGTCTTCATTATAGATATAAAATCTAGAATCTTTAATTTCTCAATAAGAATTTGCGCGTCTGATGGATTATTTCTGTAGATTGCCGGAATACATGTATCATATATGTTTTTTTCACCTCGATAATGGGTCCTTAACATGTGTTGTATTGGAAGAATCATTGCTTTACCATTGTCACACCCCATTATTTCAAAAGCATTGGAACTGCGTAAAACTACACGATTAGGATTCTCTCTCAATTTTAATATTGGATGATGTGTGTCGCATTTTCTGATGGCTTCAAGAATGTCATCTGAAACCTCATCTTTCGTCATATATTCAGATAATATGTTCTGTGTTTAAAAGTTATTTCTGGTGAATGCGCATAATTCATCTTCTGTCTAAAATTATTATAAAATATAGAATCTCTCCAACAAAATATCGGGGATGAAAAGTGATTTCTGATAATCCGGCAATAAAAATGGAGCTTCGTGAAATCAAAAATCTAACAGAGACCGATATAATGACTCACTGTATGTGTGGGCCCAGAATTTTTTTCTGATCTGTTCATTCCCAGAATATAAAAAAATTATTTTGCCGGTTTCTTTACGTGGGTTTTAAGCTTCTCCCAAACCTCCATATGTTTCAGCGAGACCGAGCCCGGATAGGCTTTGGCCATACGTCTGCCCTGATAGTGGAATCTGGAAAGAAGCTGATTTTCATCCAGCCGTTCCCCGATCTTTTCCTGGATCGTATCACGTATCTTCGCTGCCTCAACAAGGCCTGTGCCTACCTTGGCGTTGATGATCTCTTCTGCTGCGCGAAGACGTTCGTTCAGTTTCAGGAGAGAGAAGACGGAGATGCCGATATCCAGTAATAATAGCAGTAAAACGATTCCGGTGGCGATGTTGATGATTTTATCCGGGATTTGGGTTGCTGCATGCGTGGTCAGCGGTTCGATGACCATGATGAAAAGAACGGAAAGAAGACCAAAGAACAGCGAACATTTCAGACAGATTCTCCCCTTGAAGTTGAATCTGTTTTTGGAGTAGTCCCACAATTTCAGATGGAACCATGTTTCCATTATGGTTGCAACCGTAAATTCAAGAATCGTTGCAAGAAACATTCCCCCAAGGAAGACGAGGAGGATATTGATGATGGTGAAGTTGAATGCTGGAACGGGAGCGGCAAGAGGCGCCAGTAGATTTACGGCAATCATGATCAGGACGGCGCCAAAACCATAGATCGGGATGATCGGGCCGTTTAAAAATCCGCGGTTGATGAAATGTTTTGCTTTCACCGAGCAGTATGTCGTCTCCCAGATCCATCCAAGGAAACTGTAAAATACGAACCCGAGAAAGTAGGCGGCAGGTATCATGATGTATTTTAGGTCAAATAAGGTAAAAAAAAGATACGGGAGTTGTGATCCCCTCGGGAATAGCCCGCCCCCTAAATTCATGTCATATCACATCCAAATACTACCCCATGAAGTTTTCGCGGGAAATTGAACTTCGGGGCCACATTGTAGATTCCGGTATCCTTGCCAAAGTTATGGACACCGTGGTCGAATACAATGGTGATTTTGAAACGGAAGAGTTCACTTTAGGCCGGCAGAAGACGGATCCAAGTTATGCCAGAATGCAGATTTCTGCAGAGACGCCTGAGCAGCTCAGTACCCTGATCAGCGAACTTCGCCGGTTAGGTGTCCTTGTATCCGGGGAAGCCGAGGCCGAGCTCATCTCCGTTGTAAAAGCGAAGGTGGCGCCGGAAGGATTCTACTCAACAACCAATCATCCGACCTATGTCCATTATCGGGATGCCTGGATCCCGGTCGACAATATGAAGATGGATGCCCTGATCTCGGTCGACACGACGAATATGACCGCAAAGTGCGTTGTCCAGGGCAAACTTCAGCCGGGAGACACCGTTGTCGTCGGCGAAGAAGGCGTCAAGGTCGACTTTCCCGAACGTCCGCGTGAGATCGGCGTTTTCGAGTTTATGGGGGGAAACGTCTCTTCCGAGAGACCAAGCCGAACCATCATCAGCCGGATCGCAAAAGAACTCCTCTGGGTTAAATCCACTGGGAAAAAAGTCGCTCTTGTCGGCGGGCCTGCGATTGTTCACACGGGGGCCTCCGATGCGGTAGCTGCAATGATTAGCGAAGGGTATCTGGACGTCATCTTCGCCGGCAACGCTCTTGCGACCCACGATCTCGAGAGCAGCATCTTTGGAACATCGCTTGGCATGAATCTTGCGACCGGTGAACTGGTGAGCGGAGGACATCGGCATCACCTCTATACCATCAATAAGATCATGAGTGCCGGCTCGATCCGTGCTGCCGTCGAATCCGGTCTGGTTACCCGGGGGATCATGTACGAATGCATCAAAAATAATGTTCCCTACGTGCTTGCCGGCTCGATACGTGACGACGGCCCCCTTCCCGATGTTATTCAGAATGTCATGGAATCTCAGGATGCCATGCGCCGGCATATTCCCGAACTTGGCATGGTCTTGATGGTGGCAACACTCCTGCACTCCGTCGCTGTTGGAAATCTCCTTCCCTCCCATGTAAAAACCATCTGTGTGGATATAAATCCTGCCTCGGTCACCAAACTCATGGACAGGGGAACCTCTCAGGCAATTGGTCTAATCAGCGATGCCGGAACATTTATGCCGCTTCTTTTGGAAGAGTTGAGAAAGCAGTCAAAACAGTGATGCCCTGATTTTTCTCACCCACTCTTTTTTCACAAGTTACGTAAATCTCAGTTCGATTACCTTCAGCAGTTTTACCGATCCGTCAATGAATATCCCCCGCACACCCACATTTCGGGTTCCCGTTACCTGGGAGACAACGCCAATATATACGACTTCCGTTGCTCCGTTTGGCACATCCTTCACGACAGGGGTGTAGCCTTCGATTTCCAGAGATAGCTGGACGAGTTCATTCACTCTTCTTCCCTCGTAGATCGTCACAACGATGTCGTTACCGGATATCGCAGGATGTACGAGGACGTCCGGGTCGTCGAGTGACTGATCGAGAATGAGGAAGCGCCGAACAGTAATCCGCCAAGAGCAGCAACCAGGATCGCAAGGCTGGTTATCACGAGAGATATCGCCATAACCGTCCTTCTCTGTTTAGGGCTTGTTTTCTTGTAACGGATAACCATTTCAGTTCACTCGAGGATAATCAGACTGCCAACATACACCGAGGCGTCTAGCGGTTCAACATATATCAGTACGTACTCTTCTTCGTTCGTGGGCGGGATACTCCAGAGACAATACATCCATCCTCCGCCTGCCTGTGTAAGGGAAATGACCTCACGGGTTATCGACATGCCAAGAGAATTTGTCATGCCCAGCTGGTTGGTGCCAGCCATCTCCGGGTTCAGCGCATCGGCAAGGTCCGTTCCGTTTTCGGTGACGGCAAATGGATACAAACCTTCGATCTGCAGTTCGCTGTCTGGATCCTTGATCATCTCGATCACTGATGAGACCCCTTCGGTTTTTGCCAGATACTGCATGTTTCTCACCTGATATGTCAGATCATCGTGCTTTGTCCAGGAGATGTACTGGTTCTGGGACAAGGGGTTGTCCTGCACATATATGCCTGCTCCAATAAGCCAGGTTTCGTCCACCGGCATCACGTAGGACAGTTTGAACTCCTGAGCATAGTCATGGTCCGGATTTGGACCCATATAATATACGTATCCCCCGCCCTGCTGAGCTCTGGCGGCCATTCTCTGCAGTATTTTTATTCCGTTGGGATCTTCTCTGATCCATCGGTTTACGCCAATAAGCCCCGGCTGGAACGGGAGGGATAATGTTTCCCCGTCCATGCCGTAGGCAAAGATATACAGCTCTCCATCAACGAACTCCCCGTTTTGGTCATTGAACGCACTCAACGCCTCTTCTTTGGTATGGGTCTGCGTGTAAACATACGCCCTCTCGACAAAACTTTTTAGTTCTTCCATCGTCGGGGTCTCTGTAGTTTCGGTCGTTGTTTTCTCCGGGACATAGTCTGCAAGAACGAGCCGCCACTCCATGCCGTATCCGGGAAAGACGGTGTCCCAGACCACATTGGTCTGACTGAGGTTTACCCTGGTTGAATCATAGAAAAAGTATGAGGCATTCCCTGACTGATCTTCACATATGGTCTTCACTGCATCCTGAAGGGAACTGGTCTGGTAAAGAGCATCTGTGTAAAGGTTTCGACCGATCTTTTCTGTGTCTTTATCATAAATCACCAGACCGTCGGGTTGGGCAACCCATAAGGTATAGCCGTATTCATTTCTGAGATATTCATCGCGTCCCGAGAAAAGCGACCATGTATTGATCCCGACCCGAAGTGTTCCGTTATAGTTTCCTTTTGCATCGTACACCGGAGAGGTGATGGTTACTCCGTTATCCTCAAAGAGTAAGCGTGAATATCCGGATACGATACACGCGGGTCCGGCAGCTTTGAGTTCCTCTTCGGTATAATGATTCGTTGCCTTGCCGACACCGATCTCCATGGTTTTCCCCAGATCTTCGGTTGAGGCAATGAGCGTATCATTCATATCGAACAGTCCTGCTTCGAACGAAAACGGGATGTCCCGTCTTAGTTTGAGCAGGGCAAGTTCAACGGCAGGAATACCCTCGACGGCTGCAAGATATCTCATGGTTCGAACCTGCTTAATGAGCTCGTTTCGCATCTTCCAGTCGACATAGGTCGTATGGGAAAACGGAGCATTATGTTCATACAGCCCCGCGCCAAGATACCATTCGTTGTCTACCGGGATCACGTAGGAGAGCTTTAATTCGGTAGAGTAACCCACGCTTGGATTTGGATACAGATAGAGAACATACCCGCCGCCCTGTTCTGCCCGTGCGATCACTCGCTGTACATATTTTACGCCGGCCGGATCCTCTGCAAACCAGGCATTTGCTCCAATAAGCCCCGGCTGATATGGTACCGACAACACGGTCCCGTCCATACCTCCTGCAAATATGTAGAGTTCACCATCGATGAATGGCCCTTTGGGGTCATTGAATGCAGCAAGCGCCGCGGTTTTTCCCTCTTTCTGAGCGTAGAGGTAGGCATTAGTAACGAAGGCTTTCAGCTCTTCCGGGGTAATGGTTTGTTCAGCGATTTCATGGGGTATTGGTGTATTGTCGGTGAGCACGATGCGCCAGGTCTGTCCGTATCCGGGTTCGAGCGTATTCCAGACGACGTTCGTCTGGGAGATGTTGTGCCAGGCTGCCGAATAGAAAATGTAGGAGGTGTGTCCTGATTCGTTTGCAAGAATATCTTTGGCAGCTGAAGTGAATGACGGTGTGTACGCCGATGAAGGGTTCGTGAGGTCGGATCCGATATCGGTCATTTCTTCGTTATAGAGCATGACACCGTTTTCCTGAGCGGCCCAGACGGTATATCCGTATTTCTCCCTCAGTTCGTCCGCCGGCCCGGAGAAGAGGGATTCTATATTTAGAGATACCTGCAGGGTGCCATCATAATTTCCCTCTGCATCATAGACTGGTGCAATAACTTTTACTCCCCTTTCTCCGTTTTGGAATGTGACAAAGTTGGATACTACACAGGCAGAACCGGCGGCTCTGAGATCGTCTTCAGTGTAAGGCGTGGTTACGATCTCCTCCCCAACCAGCTGCTGGCTATTCTGTTCTCCAGTAATGGCTGTAAGAATGTTGTCCTTGTCCACACGCCCTGCTTCGTATGAGAGGGGTATCTCGCTTTTGAGTTTCAGTAAAGCGAGATCGATCTCCGGACCGTCTTTTGGCATGCCGTCCAGTTCTCTCGCCGCATTCCACACCGCTGCAGTCGTCTCCTTCATCTGCTCATCGATGCTCTGCATATAGGGGTAGAGGGCGGCGTCCATCTCAGCATAATATTCCTCGGAGACCGGCTGAAGCGTCGGAGTGTTCTGAGGTATAATGCAGCCGGATGCCGATATCAAAAGAAGAACTATCAGTATGAAGAGAATCTTTGAAAAAGCACGGTGTATCATGATTGGACTCCTTAGTGAACAATAGGAAAGGGAAAGTTCTTATATCTTTTTATCGTGGGAATTACTTTCAGTTTTTTCTCATTCGAGAATCATAAAACTTGCAAAGCAGGCATCATTGCCCGCCGGTGACCATCATGAGATGGAAAAAATCCATCGACCTACCACACCAAGAATCATTTTTGCAGACATTTTGCATGGGAGAGGTACGCTCAACTATTCTCCTCCACCTTTTTCCTCCTCATCACTCGCCTCAATGCCCCGGATTTTTTCCGCATCTCCACTTGAAAACCACCATTTCGATTCCAAAAATCACCGTCTGCCAAGCAAAAACACCCCTCTTTTGACCAGCAAAAAACCATCACCCAACAAAAAATACGCCGAATCCTGCCGATTTGGCCGGCAAAACCCAAAAACTATATAAAGATATGCCCAGGCGCCTGAAAAAAACGATACCCCCGGAAAAACTACCTACCTACGTATGTAGCTACAGCGGAAGAAAAAACTCTCATCAATCACTTTTTTTTAGGCGCCTAGTCTCTTTTATTATTATTTTATGTACATTGCAGAAGAGAGAGAGAGAGAGAGAAGAATCAAAATAAAAATTACTACTATATAAATTAGTAATGCAGTAGGGCGGAAATATTTCTGGGGGTATCATTTTTTTCAGGCGCCTCCCTATTAATTTATATACTATGACCCAACCAAATCGAAAATACGTCGAATCCTGTCGATTTCGATTTTTACCCACGAAAAATCATCATTAAAAAATGGTCAAAATTGATCGGCGGGAGGTGGTTTTGGAATCGAAACGGCAATTTGCGAGTGGAAGCGGGGACCTTTAGGTCCCTCAGCTGAGCAAATCTTTGATTTGCGAAAAATGATCGAAAATTGATCACGGGAGAGGGGGTCTCAAAAACGATATCGGAAACCTTCAATCCAATTCGGGAAGGGTAGGCTGGGTGTGGAACTCGACCGCCCTCAGCTGAGCTAGTTGACAGACTTGCTATCGGCGGCCCTCACACGAAATTCACGAAAAAAACGCAAATCAAAGCTTTGCTCCGCTGAGGTCGGCCGCGTTCCGCGTCCAACACGCTCACGAAAACACGAAAAAGAAAGATTCGGTTGGGCGTGATAGATGTAGTACCCTCCCCTGGCCCCCAACACCGAATCGCACGAAAAGCAACTTAATTCACGAAAAGGGGGACAGGGGGTGGAAAAACGGGAGATTGTTTTTTATGCGGGGGGCTGGGCCGCGACTCCGGCGTTGAGGCGGGGTGGCGAACAAGCGAGGGTCGAAGACCCGAGTCGGAGAGCAAATCCCTGATTTGCGAACGCGTTAATTCGCGGAGGGGTGCAAACCTTTGGTTTGCGTGCCGCCTCAAACAGACTCTGTCTGTTTGGGCTTATTCGCGGTTACATAAATTCAGGTTTCCACACCCAGCCGTATCCTTCCCAAATTGGATTGAGAGCACACCGCGTAACTCCTATTTAAAAAAATATGACACACCCCTTCAATCCTCCAGGATCATATAACTGGCAAAGTAGGTATCATTCCCCACTGGTTCGACGTAATCCAGAACATACACTTCCCTTTGATAATTCTGATCCCAAGTGAGCATATACATCAGACCTCCGCCGGACTTACCGAGAGATATCCCCTCCCGGACAAACGACATGCCGTATGAGTTGATTAAACCTAACTGATTTGTTCCAACAAGCGATTTGTCGCTGGAAAAAGCAAGAATTGTGCCGTTTCCCGTGACCGCAAATGGATAGAAACCTTCTCGTTGGAATGAACTGTTTGGATCCATCATCATGTCGGTAACGGCGGGGATGCCTTTGACTGCTGCAAGATAATGCATGGTCCTTACCTGGCTGATCAATTCATTTCGTTTCTGCCAGTCGATACTGACGGTATGAGAAAATGCGGCATGATGTTCATACATTCCTGCTCCGAGGAACCACTCATTGTTAATGGGCAGTACATAGGACAGTTTTAATTCTGTTATGTAATTCTGGTTTGGATTTGGATACAGATAAAATACATATCCGCCTCCCTGTTGTGCCCGGGCGATCATTCTCTGTACATATTTCACTCCGGTCGAATCTTCTGCTGACCAGGAATCCTTCCCGACAAGGGCCGGCTGATACGGGTGTGACAATATCGTGCCGTTCATATCTGCGGCGAATATATACATCTCGCCGTCAATGAACTCCCCTTTTGGATCATTGAATGCTGCAAGTGCCTTCTCTTCTCCCTCTTTATTGGCATAAATGAAGGCATTCACTACAAAGGTTTCTATCTCTTCCTGGGTGGTTGTGGTCCCTTCTATTTCACCAGGTTTTGGGAAATTGTCGACAAGCACGACCCGCCATGTTTGTCCATATCCGGGTTCTACTGTATTCCATACGGCGTTCCTCTGAGAAGTATTGTTCAATTCGGCTGAATAATAAATGTAGGATACGTGCCCTGACTCGTTTGTGAGGATCTCTGCGGCTGCTTTGGTGAATGAAGGTGTAAGCCCTAGCGGCGGGTTCGTGAGATCAACCCCGATTTGCCGCGTATCCTCATCATAGATCACGCTCCCGTCGTCCTGAGCGACCCAAACGGTGTACCCGTATTCCGTTCTCAGTCTCTCCGCCGGTCCGGAGAAGAGATACCCTGAATCCATAATTACCTGCAGGGTCCCGTCAAAATTACCCTCTGCGTCATAGATCGGTGCGCTGACCTTTATTCCGCTTTCACCGTTTTGGAATGCGGTGTATTTGGATATGATACACTGCGATCCGGCGGCTTTGAACACTTCTTCGGCGTACTGGTTTGTTATGATCTCCACGCCGATCAGCGAAAGTTTATCTGATTCCCCGGTAATCATCGTCAGGACGTTATCTTTATCGATGCGTTCGACATCATAGGAAAGAGGGATCTCACTTTTGAGTTTCATTATGGTCAGATATACTGAGGGGTCATCTGCCGGCACGCCGTCGAGTTCCCGTGCGGCATTCCAGACCAATGCGGTTATCTGCTTCATCTGATCATCGATCGTCTGAATATACGGGTCGAGGACATCGTCCATTTCGGCATAATACTCCTCGGAAACCGGCTGAAGTTCCGGTGTTTCCTGCTCGGGAGTAATACAGCCGGATGCGGAGATGAAAAGAAGAACTATCAGTATGAAGAGGATCTTCGAAAAAGCATGTCGTTTCATGATCAGATTCCTTAGTGAACAATAGTAATGGGAAAGTTCTTATATCTTTTTATCGTGGGACTATCTCTCTGATTTTTCTTGGAAATGTTTCGAGAGATAAAAAAATTAGGTTATTTTCTCTTGTGTTCCTCATTCAAGAATAATAAAACTTGCAAAGTAGGCATCGTCATCTGCCGGAACCACATATACAAGGATAAAATTTTCTTTGTTAATTGTGGAGTCCCACATAAGGGTATACATCAGTCCTCCTCCCTCTTTTCCAAGAGAGATACCTTCCCGTATTAACGAGATATCTAATGAATTTACTCTCCCAAGCTGATTTGTACCTACAATGTCCGGATTTCTTGCAAATGCCAGTACAGTCCCGTTTTCGGTGATCGCCATTGGATATAATCCTTCGATCTGGATATCGCTGTTTGGATCCATCATCATATCAGTAACCGCAGAGACCCCCTCGACTTCTGCAAGATACTGCATGGTTCGAACCTGTTTGATAAATTCGTTTCGCTCCTGCCAGTCAACGCTGGTCGTATGGGCGAGCGAGGTGTTGTGCTCGTACATTCCCGCACCGATGAACCACTCATCATCTATCGGCATGACATAGGACAATTTCAACTCTGTGGTGAAATCCTGTGTCGGGTTTGGATACAGATACATGACATATCCGCCGCCCTGTTCTGCCCTGGCGATCTGTCTCTGTACATATTTTACTCCGGTCGTATCTTCCGCCATCCACAAATTCGTTCCGATAAGGGGCGGCTGATAGGGAAGTGATAGTACGGTACCATCCAGATTCCCGGCGAATATGTACAACTCTCCATCGATGAACTCCCCGTTTGGATTATTGAACTCCGCAATGCCCTCTGATTTTTCATGCGTCTGGGCATAAACGTAGGCATTGGTGACGAATGCTTTCAGCTCTTCCCTGGTAACCGTGAGTTCACTTGTTTGATGCGGCATCGGGACGTTGTCGATAAGCACGACCCGCCAGTTCTGTCCGTATCCCGGATCAAGCGTACTCCATACGGCATTCGTCTGAATGATATCGTGCCAGTCTATTGTATAGTAAATGTAGGATGTCTTTCCTGATTCATTGTCCAGAATGTCGGTGATCGCCGAGTTCAATGATGGCGGATATGCCGACGAGGGGTTCTTGAGATCTGCACCTATTTCCGGTGTGTCCTCGTCATAAATGACGATCCCGTCGTCCTGAGCGACCCAGACGGTATACCCGTATTTCGTTCTCAGTTCCTCTGCCGGTCCGGAGAAGAGATACCCTACATCCAGAGCTACCTGAAGGGTACAGTCATAATTCCCGTTTACGTCATAAACCGGTGCGATGACCATGACTCCCTGTTCGCCGTTTTCAAAAAAGGTGAACTGGGATATCGTACAATTCTCACCTGCAGCTTTGAGTTCTTCTTCTGTGTAATGGTTGGCAGGAATATAGGTCCCGACCGCCCACTGAACATACTGTTCATTGGTAACAGCCCGTAAGATATTGTCCTTATCGAGGCGGCCGAGATCAAAGGACAGCGGGATCTCGCTTTTCAGTTTCAGTAATGCCAGATCGACCGCAGGATCGTCCATCGGCACACCGTCGAGTTCCCGTGCCGTCTCCCACACCAATGCGTTGATCTCCTGCATCTGCTCATCGACGGTCTGCATGTAAGGATACAGAACCGTATCCATCTTGGCATAATATTCATCTGAGACCGGTTGAAGTTCCGGGGTGTTCTGCGTCTCGAGAATGCAGCCGGATGTAGATATGAAAAGAAGAACAACTAAGATAAAGAGGATCTTCGAAAAAGCATGTCTTAGCATTATCAGACTCCTAAGTGAACAATTGTAGGGGGAAAGTTCTTATACCTTTTGTTGTGGGGTATTATTTGGGAGGATCAGGGGGGCTGAGGTAATAAAAATGTGGAAATTTTTGCGTCTAAGGGCACTCATACTATCATCGAAGAAAGTGTAATCACGTACTTTGCAAAAAAGGATTGATTTAGGTGAATTTTATGGTAGTCAGCATAAGGAGCTGTGTTTTGCCGTCTGAAAAGACACCGCGAACGGCAATACCCCTTACACCCGTTACACCGGCGCAGGCTTCTGTAAAGTACACTTCTCCGGTTCCTGCCTCTGGTGCCGGCTTTAGACTGACTGATTGCGGCAGCGAAACTCCTTCGATCTCAAGAGAGACCATGGTAAGTTCATCAACTCTGCGCCCTTCATAGATAGTGACGATCACATCATTGCCGACCACAAATACATGCAGAAGTACGTCCGGGTCTTCAAGTGATTTATCGATGACGTATCCGGTTCCAAGAAGTGCTGCACAGGCACAGGCAGCTACGATTATGATCGAGACAATAGCAAGAACGCTAGCCATGATCAGGCGTTTCTCTTTTTGGCTCTGTCTCCTATATTTTAGTGCCATTGCTCACTCCAAACGCATTACGCTGCCGTAGTAGGTCTCTTCATCTGCCGGCTCCACATAAATGAGTACATACACTTCTTTGTCCAGAGCAGCGTCCCAGACGAGGCTGTACATGAGCCCGCCTCCGGATTCACCCAGTGATATGATTTCCCGGACCGGGGACATATCATAGGAATTTGTGTATCCAAGCAAGTTCTTTCCGTTCTGTGATGAGTTGTATGCACTGCAAAGAACGGTTCCATTTGGATTCAGAGCAAAAGGATACAGTCCATCGATTTGGATTGTACTTTCCGGATCATTGATCATCTGCAAAATCTCCTCTTCTGGGAGTATGGTGGATAGATACTGGAGTCCCCTCACCTGAGTGATCAGCTGATTTCGCTCCTCCCAGCTGTAGTTGAGAGACATGGTTCCCGGATAGATTCCTGCTCCAATCAGCCAGTCTTCATCGACCGACATGACATATGACAGCTTTAACTCAGGCAGGAATTTGTCGTTCGGGTTTGGATACTGATAGTACACGAATCCTCCTCCGAATTTTGCTTTGTCGATAAATCTCTGGAGAGGTCTCACACCGATAATATCTTCTCCGTACCACCTGTTTGTTCCAACAAGGCTCTGCTGATACGGCAGAGCCAAGGTCGTTCCGTTCATGTCGTAGGCGAAGATGTAGAGTTCACCGTCGATGAACTCTCCATTCGGATCGTTGAACGCACGTAATGCCTCTTCTTTGGTTTGAGTCTGGGCGTAAATGTATGCTTTTTCAACAAATGCTTTCAGATCCTCGATGGTGGGTTTATTGTTTCCGTGTGGATCGAAGTTGGTATTGTCACTGAGAACAACTCTCCATTCAATGTTGTTGGGCAGGTCGATCGTATCCCATACGGCGTTTGCCTGTACGTAATAGGTCCAGCCAACATTTTGAAACATGTATGATACATTCCCCTGTTTTTCTTCAGCTATGAGGTTCATCGCGCTGCTGATGGTTGGTTCGCTGTACAGCGGATCGGTCAATGCGTTTTTATCGAGTTCTTGAACGTCTTCATCATAGATTTGTACACCGTCCGGCTGGATCGACCAGATGGAATATCCTTACTGCATTTTTATTTCGTTTACCGGTCCGGCAAAAAGGTAGACCGGGTTTATGGAAACACGAAGAGAGGCGGTGTATATGCCGTTTTCATCATAGATGGGGGCAATGACCATGACCCCCGAGTCCCCGGTGATGAATGTGATTGGGGAAGTGATGATACAGCCGTATGTTGTATCAGTAAAATCCTCTTCGGTGATGGCAATACATGCATGAGCCCCGAAAAGTTCCTGATCTTTCTGGCTGCCGGTTGCCGCAATAAAGGTGTTGTCAGCGCCGACGATCCCTACTTCGTATGATGAGGGAATATTGCTGCGAAGTTGTAATAAGGCCTGTCTTTGTGTTTGGCTGTCTGTTTGCGTTCCCGTAAGATTACCTGCAGTGCTGTTTGTAAGGATGAATATTTCGTTGAGTTGTTCTTCGATGGCCGGGATGAATTCATCTAATGAACTCTGCATGTCGGCCAATTTTTCAGGGGAGACCGGTTCCATCTGTCGGGTCGTGATACACCCGCAAGTCAGAATTAGTGCCAGGATCAGACATATTATGATAAAATGTATTGTTTGCCGTGTCATTATGTCATAATCCTGAAGTATACAATTACTTTTTTACGTCTCCCAGTATATTTTATCTTGTCTATTTAACCCTGATTTTTGTCCAGTTTTTAGGAGCACGAATCATCCTTGTCTTATTTGCTTGGGCTCTAGTTTCGTATTTCCGGTAATATTTGGGCTATTTTTAAGTTGGCATGTTGTTGATACTGAGGGGGAAACCTTATAATCTACTGAAGAATTTCGGCAGGAATTGGGAATCTAATGGAAATGGTGAGGTTCTACCAATAATTGACACGCTACTCGTCACAAATCATCCAAATATGGGTTGCAAAACACATTTGGGTTATTTCGGGTGTGTGGTCACTGTGTGTTTTCGAGCGTTGATGCACGCACATAATCTCCCCTTCATCCAACCATTTATACCTGCGGGGATACGATATCTTCAGTGAAATGGCACAGGATCCCCGCCCTATTATCTACCTGAACAATGCCGCCACCAGCTGGCCGAAACCTCCCGCTGTCAGTGAAGCACTTTCGCGATCCCTCTCTCTTCCGGTATTTGGATCCGGGCGAACCACGGGAACACAGGGGGAGGACTATATTACACAGGCAAGAGATGAACTTTCTGCCCTCTTTGGAGTGGGCGATCCGGAAAACATTATCTTCACTCACAATGCGACAGATTCCTTAAACCTCCTCATATCCGGGTTCCTTGCTAATCAGAAACAGACATGCGGTGTTCTCACAACGGCGCTGGACCACAACTCGGTTCTCAGACCCCTCCACGAATATCAGCGGATGGGCCGTCTCCGGCTTGGGATTCTTCCCTTCGAACGTGGGGTGGTCAGCCCTGAATCGGTCGAAGAGGCCATTCAGAAGGACACCCGACTCATGGTAATGACGCACGCCAGCAATGTTCTCGGCTCCGTCCAGGACATTAAAGTGATCGGCGACATCCTCCATGACCGCGGGATATATTTCATTGTGGATGGAGCCCAGACTGCCGGACATATTCCCATCAATCTCCGTCACCTGCCGGTTGATGCCTTTGTTTTCACCGGTCACAAAGCATTATTCGGTGTTCCAGGGACCGGAGGATTTTATCTGAGGGATCCGCAGGCGATCTCTCCGGTAAGATTCGGCGGGACCGGCACGAACTCTCAGTCGTTATTTCACCCCGGGGAAATGCCGGAAAGGTTCGAAGCAGGAACACAAAACTATCCGGGCCTTGCGGCTCTCACTGCCGGCGTACGGTTCATCAAAGAAAAAGGGATCCCGGCTATCAGAGACAAAGCGGAAAAACAGTCCGTATATATTATCCGGGAACTCAAAAAAGAGGAAAAAATTACCGTCTACCATGAAACCCCGAAAGTGCCGGTCATTGCTTTCAATATTCGCGGACTCTCAAACGATGATGTGGGTTTCATCCTTGCCAGAGCATATAACATAATTACCCGTACGGGTCTTCACTGTGCCCCGCTGGCACACAAAATCATAGACGACGGACAGGGATGCATCCGTATGAGCCTTTCCTGTATGACAACAGACGAAGAATGCCGTCTCGCAGTTGAGGCCGTACGAGAGATCGCCCAAAATGCGGATTAAACAGTCGATTCAGCATAAATACTGTGCCGACGGTTCGTATATGAAGGAGTTTCTCCTTGACTCTCCCCTAACGAAGGAATTTTTTTTCTCTATCTGGGAAACTTCGGGAGCATCGAACAGGCCCCTAACCTCGGCGGAGGATTTTGCAAATTCAATAAACCCGACTGGTTTTCCATCAAGGGATTTGCCGGCGACACCACTGTTGAAGTGAGGTTCAAAAAAGAAACGATGGAGATTACCGTTGATTTTCTGTATTTTCTCTTCTCTTCCTATCATGAAGGGCCTATCGATCTCACCGTCCTGAAGAGAAAAGAAACGTTCCGTGCAGCGCGGGTCAGAAAACATCTCTACGGTAAATGAGAGGATCGTTTTTCAGCCGCCGTTTATTCTTCAACGATCTTTTGGATAAGTCTCGTCACACTCGGCTTTTTCTGCCTTTTCACCCGTGAAACTCTGCTCACCGGCGCTGCATTCATTTCCTCATTCAGCCGTGTTGTGATTTCATCGAAGATCCTTTTGTACGCAGCACAGTGAGGATCGACTCCCTCGAGGGATCCCCCGGTCGGTGCTATCGCATTATAGGGACATCCCCCTCTGCAGTACGTAATATGCGAACAGTCTTTACATGCCGTATCCACAAACTCCTTGAATGCCAGCATGTGTTTTCCGGCGTGGCTCGCCATCAGACTCTCGATTGACGGAGCATCCCGGATATGGCCCATCACCCACTCCGGCATCCCGATAAACCGGTAACACGGATAGATCTCCCCATCCGGTCCGACGGCAAACGTCGTTCCCATACAATCTGTATAGGTGCAGACACTCCCTGCCCGGGTAAACACGCAGCGGCAGAGATCATTGATGTTCATGATCTCAAGATCGTCTGCATGTTCGATCGCCTCGTCCAGAAGATAGACCAGAAGTTCGCCGTACTCCTCCGGTGCAAGGGTCCATGCATTCGGATTTTCTCCTTTCAGTGACTGCAGAGCCGGATGGAGTTTCATGACCCAGCTCTGTTCCTTGAAAAAGTTCACGATCTCCTCTTTCTGCTTCACGGAAGAGTTGGTGAACGTACAGATGAACCTGACCAAAAGACCGTGATCCACGGCGATTTTGTAACCGGCAAGGCAGCGTTCATAATACTCATCGCCCCGCTGATAATTCGTCAGCTCCTGCGGCCCGTCGATGGACGAGCCGATCGGCACCCGGTATTCTGCAAGAATTTCGGCGAGTTCGTCATCCATCAGCCAGAGATTCGTTTGCATGGCAAACTCTGGCGAAAGATGCGGGAGTCCCTCTGCGATTTTTGGGAGAGCCTGCCGGTAAAATTCTGCCCCGGCAAGCAGAGGTTCCCCGCCGTGAAAGGTAAACGTGACCCGCTGATCTTCGAGCGGTTTGAGCCACCTGACAATATCGTCTATCGTGTCAAGGGACATTCTCGGGGACGTTTCGTCCGAACTCCAGCAGTATTTGCAGCGTCCGGGGCACCCGAGTGTCGGAATAATCATGACATGAAACGGATTTTTCATTGGTGTCACTACGTTTGTCATGATACATGTTTATTATTTTTGTCTGCGCACAACTAGATACATGACAGCACAGAAAGTACTTCTTTCCACCAATCACGGGGATATCGTCCTCGAACTCCGTGAGGACATGCCGGTGACCGCCGGCAATTTTGCAAAACTTGTCGCGGACGGATTCTACGACGATGTTACCTTCCATCGAATCATCGACGGATTCATGATTCAGGGCGGCGACCCGACCGGAACCGGCTGCGGCGGACCTGGCTACAAAATTCCCGACGAGTTTATGCCGGACAACAAAAACAACAAGGGTACGATTTCTATGGCAAATGCCGGACCAAATACCGGCGGCAGTCAGTTTTTCATCAACCTTGCCAACAACAACTATCTCGACAAAGCCCACCCGGCTTTTGGAAAAGTCGTTGAGGGTATGGAGATTGTCGAAAAACTCGGCAAGGTCAAGACAAACTACTCTGACAAACCCTTAGAAGCTGTTGTGATCGTAAAAGCAACCCTTCTCTAATCTTTTTTTTTAAAAAAAAGGTGCGTGATCAAACGCACTTCAGTTTGACCAAATCCTCTTCGACCGAAGAACTTGCCTGAATTCCGAATGTTTTCACCAGAACATCCAATACATCCGGGGAGACGAAATTGGGGAGTGACGGTCCGAGCATGATGTTTTTGATACCCAGATGGAGGAGGGCGAGTAAAACCAGGACCGCTTTCTGTTCGTACCAGGCGATGTTGTAGGAAATCGGCAGATCATTGACACCGCATTTACAGGCTTCTGCTAAGGTGAGCGCGATCACGACCAGACTGTAGGAATCATTGCACTGCCCGGCATCCAGGATACGCGGGATGCCTTCGATGTCGCCAAGATCCAGGAAATTGTATCGGTATTTGGCGCATCCTGCGGTGAGGATGACCGTATCCTTTGGCAGAGCTTTGGCAAACTCGGTATAATACTCACGTTTTTTGTCGCGTCCGTCGCAGCCTGCCATCACCACAAATCTTTTGATTTTTCCGGTATTGACGAGCTCAAGGACTTTCGGTGCAAGGGAAACGACCGCATCATGGGCACATCCCGTCAAAAGAGCGGGTGTGTGCAGATCTTCGGGTGCCCGGCAGGTTTTTGCGAGGCTGATGAGGGCGCTAAAGTCTTTGGTTCCGTCGGGATTTTCTCCTATGTGGGGGCATCCGGGAAATCCGACCGCTCCGGTGGTGAACACAAACTTTTCATAGGAAGCTGCCGGCGGGACCAGACAGTTTGTCGTGAAGAGGATGGGTCCGTTGAATTTCGGGAGTTCAGTCCGCTGATTTGCCCAGGATGATCCGTAATTGCCTTTCAGGTGGGGATACTTCTTCAGCCCCGGATATGCATGCGCAGGCAGCATTTCTCCGTGCGTGTAGATGTCGATCCCGGTATTTTCCGTGGCTTTGAGGAGAAGTTCCAGGTCTTTTAAGTCGTGACCGGTCACGAGGATCCCCGGATTCGTCCCGACCTTGCTCGACACGCTGGTGATTTCAGGGATCCCGTAGGTTTGGTTTGCCGAGTCCAGCAGAGCGAGGGTTTTCACACCGATCCCTCCGAATTCCAAAACAAGACCGATCCTTTCCTGGATATCCAGGTCCTTGAATCTGGAAGCGAGGGCTTTTGTGATGAACGGCAGAACCGTCTCGTCAGTCTTTCCGAGAATGACTGCATGGGAATAATATGCAGCGAGCCCTTTGATGCCGAAAAGCAGAAGGGAGTAGAGTGATCTGGTATTGGCGTTCTCGATTTTGTCAAGACCCGTAAGCCCGGAGGTTACGATCTCCTCTTCGGATTTTGGCGTCCATGCACACGCCGCCGGCTCTCCCGGGGCTGTCGGGAGTGCATCTTTGTGAGATGTAATACACGTAAGGTATCCGAGAAACCGGTTTTTATCAAACCCGGTATTGGTCAGCGTTGAAAACAGGGCTTCAAGAACACAGGGTTCAAGATTTTTGTCCGCTGATTCCAGCCGATAGGCAAGTCCAGACAGAGTAAAGAGTACAGCGTCCTGATATGCTGCGATCACGGCGTTTTTTCCACAGACTCCGCCTGAAGTACAGGCGGGAGATTTTGCTTCCTGACATTGTTGACAGTACATCTTTTTTCACCTTAGTATCTTTTTAATATTACATATATTATTTATACAAAGTAATATACGCATGAGTTTCCAAAACAATACTATGGATGAGTGCTGCACCGTAAACCTGACCGTAAGGTATCTGACGAAAAAATGGACTCTGCTCATTATTCTGGAGTTGTATAAGGGGGATAATTATACGCGGAGATTCTCGGAACTGAAAGCGAGCCTCCCTGAAATAACGCCGAAGATACTTTCTGAACGTCTGCAGGAACTGGAAGCGGAGAATATCATCTCCAAAAAAATCGATGCAACAATCGTTCCGGTAAAGTCAGAATACACGCTTACCGAAAGCGGCGTTGAACTTATTGAGGTCATTCGCACTATTAAATACTGGGCATTGAAATGGAAGATCGACAACATTCCGTGCGGCAGTCAGGAGTGCAAACTCTGTAAGCTTTGATTGTTCAATTCTGATTTTTTCTGAAAATTGCATCTAAAATCAGCATTATATACTTTGGCTTCGAAGTAAGCATTATGAATGCAAAAATCTCTTCCCGTACGGTATATCTCATGATCGGCTTTGCCGTACTCTCGCTTTTTGCCGGATTTCTTGGAACCCTTGTCACGATCACCGGTCCCGACTCGTGGTTCGCTCTTGAACTGATCAAACCTGTCTGGCAGCCGCCGAACTTTCTGTTTGCCCCGGTGTGGACCACTCTGTATATCCTGATGGGTATTGCCGCCGGTCTGGTCTTTGCACAAGGCTGGGAGAAAAAAGAGGTTAAGATCGCAATGGTGCTCTTTTTGATCCAGCTTGGACTCAATGTCCTGTGGTCGTATATGTTCTTCGGCTGGCACCTTCTTCTCGGATCGACGATCGAGATCATCGTCCTTTGGGTAATGATCTGTGTAACGATGTATTTCTTCTACAAGGTCAGCCGTCCGGCAGCTTACCTGCTGATCCCGTATATCCTCTGGGTGACTTTTGCCACAGTCCTGACTGCCACAATCTGGATGATCAACTAGGACAGTTGAGAACTCTCTAATTTTTTTAAAAACGAAGGGCCAAGGCCGGGGGTCGAACCCGGGTCTAAGGATCCACAATCCTAAAGGATGTCCAGCTACCCTACCTTAGCCTGAAATCATGTCTTTGCCGATGTGGCCCAAACACTCTATTAGATATGGCGTTTTGGGATATTAACATATCTTTTCTCCGTCACGGAATTTTTCCAGGTCCCCTTTATATTAATAATCCTGCACTGCCAATAAATAATCACTATTTATCTCTGCATGTTCAGTCATCAGAGAATGGGGATTCAATATTATGGAAGAACACATCAGAACTCCCATCGTCTGCGTTTTGGGGCACGTAGATCATGGAAAAACATCGCTCCTCGACCGTATTCGCGGGTCGAAAGTAGTTGCAGGCGAAGCAGGAGCGATTACCCAGCATATCGGTGCAACTCTCATCCCGTTTGACTCTATTGCAAAAATGGGCGGTGATCTGGGCAAGCTCAAAACCTCGGTCCCGGGACTGCTGTTTATCGACACGCCCGGCCATCATGCATTCACTACGCTTCGGGCTCGGGGCGGGGCTCTTGCCGATATCGCGATTTTAGTCGTCGATGTGAATGAAGGGTTCAAACAGCAGACGATCGAAGCACTTCAGATTCTCCGGACCTGTAAAACCCCGTTTGTTATCGCGGCAACCAAGCTCGACAAGATTCCCGGCTGGCGTCCGACCCCGAATGCTTCGTTCCAGAAAGCATACAAAAATCAGAGCGAACGGGTTCAGACCGAGTGTGAAAACCGCGTGTATCAGCTCGTCGGCAAGCTTTCGGAGATGGGTTTCAACTCCGAACGGTTTGACCGGGTGAGTGATTTCCAGCGCAATCTCGTGATCGTTCCGGTGAGCAGCATGACAGGTGAAGGGATCGGCGATCTTTTGATGATCATGATCGGACTTGCCCAGAGGTATCTCACGGAAGGACTCAAGACGACCACCTCCGGTCCCGGTGTCGGCACCGTCCTCGAGGTCAAGGAAGAGAAAGGTCTTGGGACGACGCTTGACGTTATCCTCTATGATGGAATCATCAGTGTGGGCGATGAGATCGGTATTGCCGGAAGTGATGGGGCACTGACGACCAAAGTCCGTGCTCTTCTCCAGCCCCGGCCCCTCAAAGAGATCCTCATCGAGGATCAGTTTATGCGGGTCAAATCTGTCGTAGCGGCGGCCGGTGTCAAGATTTCCGCGCCGAATCTCGAATCGATCGTTGCGGGCTCCCCGATCCGTGTGATACGCGGCGATCATGACGAGGTTCTGGCGAAGATCAACGAGGAGATGCAGGAGATCAACATTAAACTCTCCGATGTCGGGGTAAGCGTCCGGGCCGACACGATCGGTGCGTTGGAGGCTCTCTCCAACGAACTGGATGCGAAAAACATCCCGATTATGCGTGCGAGCGTGGGTCCGCTGTCCCGCCGCGATCTGATCGATATCAGCGTGATAAAGGAAGATCTGTTCAAAGTTGCTCTCTGTTTCAACGTTCCTCTCCTTCCCGATGCCGAAGCGATGGTCCGTGATGAAGAAGTGGGTGTGAAGATTTTCTCCAACCGGGTCATCTACAAACTTCTCGATGACTATCTGGAGTGGCGTGATGAAGTGATCCGCGCTAAAGAGGCGAAACAGTTCGAGACGGTCGTGCTCCCTGCGAAGTTTTCTATTCTCCCGGGATGTGTCTTCAGGATGAGCGGTCCTGCGGTCGTCGGTGTGCGCGTTTTAGGGGGAACCCTCCGTCCGAAGGTCAGCATCGCGACACGTGACGGAAGAATCGTCGGGGAGATCAAACAGATCAAGCTGAACAAAGAGACCATTGGCGAGGCAAAAGAGGGCGCAGAGGTCGCCGTTTCGATAGAAGGGGTCACGATCGGCAGACAGATCGACGTCGGTGAGACGCTGTATGTCGCGATTCCCGAGCGCCATGTGAAGGTTTTGGAGACGGAAATGCTCTCGCATTTAAATGCTGAAACCGTCGAAGCGTTGGATGAGTACACTTCCATCTTCCGGAAAACACAGCCTTTCTGGGGCAAGTAGTATAAATGTGGAGATACTAAATATATGGGTACTTCGGCATCATAGATATCGAGGAGATGTGTATATACAATGGTAGACTTTAAGGTCGTACTGTCAGACCCGAAAACCGGTCTTTCGTACAAAATAGATGCAGCGGGTGCAGCAGCAGGTGCTCTTCTTGGAAAGAAGATCGGCACAGAAGTTGACGGCGCTCCGTTCGGCATGAGCGGCTATAAGATCACGATCACCGGCGGATCCGACAAGACTGGAACTCCGGCACGCCCTGACCTTCCGGGTAACGGCAGAAGAGGTCTTATGATCTCCGACGGATTCGGCTTCAATGCAACCCACAACGGCGAGAGAAGAAGAAAGAGCCAGCGCGGAAACGAGATCGCTGCCGACTTCGTTCAGGTTAATGCAAAAATTACCGTTTACGGTGAAAAACCGGTTACCGAGATTTTTGCTGCAGCAGCAGAATAAATCTCAATATTTTTTTTATTCTTCGATCCTTTTGATAAGGTCGGCTTTGTAAGGTCCGTATGGGACGCGGTATTTTTTTGCAAGGAGTATGACTGCTGCTTCGGGGCCGATCAGATCGTCAAAATGTTTTCTGATGCGTTCCATCTCGCTGACCAGTTCTTTCTTTTCGATTTTTGCCGTTTCGGCGATGGTGCCGAGAAGTTTTTCAAGAGTATCGATCGTCTCACTTTCATCGATGACAAAGATCTCGTCCGTTGGGCGAAATCCGAGCGGGATCTTCACCTCGCGGAGGTCTTCGCGCAGCGAGTAGTCTCCGGTGTTTTCTTTTTTGATGAGTCCTGTTTTCTCCGCGATGGAGATCAGTTTTTTTGCTTTGTCCAGGCTCATCCATTTTTTATCCTGGGTGTAATAAAAAATCAGATCAACCTGACGAAGATGATCGGCATTTCTGTGTCGAAAAGGGGCGGCGACTGCGGTCTCGCGTTCGGTCATGCAAAAAGCTCCTGAATGATCTTTTTCATATCGAGGGCTGATACGCCGGGTATCGCCGGGGATTTTGTCACGTACACTTCCGTGAATGGCCCCTTGTCGATGCCTTTGACGAGGAATATCTGTTCGTTCATGGGGACATTGCCGCTGGATTTGAGGATCGTGTCGGTGAGGATTATCTGGATATCGGCCTCGTCGGTAACATCTTCAAGGTGTGAAGTTTTGCGGATCCGTTCGAATCCGAGCCGGTCATGGGCAATGGAAACGGCGATCTCCCGTTTCACCGGCCCGTTCGCCGTTCGGAAATTGTCCTGCCTGTCGGCAAGTTTCGTCATTCCCTGCAGGTATATGGAAAAGGGCTGATAAACGTCAAACATCAGATCGCAGGTGTGGGGGAAGAGATATGATACGCGTCGCATACCAGAGTATTCGTTATCCGAATACATGAAGCTGTCTTAAAGAAAAGAAAAAAATATATTTTTATTCGATCAGGACTGCGTTGATAACGCCATCCTGACCTGGGCGGCTGACGATCTGTGCTTTACCAAGTTCGGTCGTGATGATTGCTCCCTTGGTCATGAGGTTACGGCGGACGTAGTTCGGGTTTGCTGCATTTTCTGCAACAGAGTTGATCTTGACTTTCTGAACTTTTCCGGTCTTCTTGTCGCTGACGTTTGCAAACTCGCAGCGGAGTGCGCGGACTTTGGTGTTTCCACCGGTTACGCGGATGGTCTTTATGCGGGAGGTCCCGATGATGGTTTCAGCCGGGGATCTTCCGATCTCGAACCGTTTCTTTCCGCGGGATGCGTGATAGCGACCACCGGTCGCCTTTCTTACTGATTTACCTTGCCAAAGCATTTTGTTTAATATCTCCTAAATTTGTATCTCTGATTAACGTCCGAGTATCTCGGGCATCAGTCTTTTCCAGAGTCCTATATGTGTTGGTTCTACCGATATTTAAATTCGTTTAGGCAAGGATGGCATCGGCGATCTCTTTGACCCCTTCACCTTTCTTCAGGTTGGTTTTGATGATCAGCATTTCCGGGTTGTAGCGTTTGATATCGGCAATCATTCTCTCAACATTGCAGCCGACTGCCTCTGCTAAGTCAACTTTGTTTATTATGGCGATCTGACAGTCCCGAAACATCATCGGGTGTTTGTTAACCACATCGTCGCCTTCGGTGGTCGAGATGACGACGATCCGTTTTTCCGCTCCGAGTTTGAAGTCGGTTGGGCAGACCATGTTTCCAACATTTTCAATGAAGACGATATCGACGTCGTCGAGGTCCATGTGATCGAGCGCGTGGTGGACAAGGTGGGCATCCAGATGGCATTCTTTGCCGGTGTTTGCGTTGAATGCGATTATGCCGGTTTTGACGATCCGCTGGAAATCATCATCGCCGTATACATCGCCGGCAATTGCTGCCGAGACTTTTCCTCTCGATTTGAGTTCAGGTACGATCTTTTCGATTAATGAGGTTTTTCCGGATCCGATCGCCCCGAGAAGATCGAATGCCCGAACATTGTGGGCTTTGAAGTGCTCCGCATTGTGCTCTGCCAGACGGTTGTTTGCGCCGTATATTTCGGCTTCCATGTGAACATCCACGTGATGCATACAATACTATTGTGTTTTTTCATGTTTATAGATACGCATATTTTATCGAGTGTGAGTGAGTCACACGATATTTCAATTTAGTATGTGGCAAACCTCTCTTCTGTCTGCATACGGGTTCTGGTAATCTTTCCGGCACGAAAGCCATTTTGGCTTTCACATCACATACTATTATTAATGGCAATTCGTTTTCTTTACCCGTGCTATTTTGATGCCGCTCTGACCAGAAGCGAGGGCAGGCGTGTAGCAAAGAGTCTGGCTGTTTCCGCTCCGAATATGGCTATGATTTCCCGCGCTGCAAAAATATCTGGTGTCTCTGTTCTTGATGAGGAACGCGATGCCCATCATCCGGCGCAGTGGTATAAAGCCGGCGGACGTATTCGCGTGGAGTACGGCGGGTCCAAAGAGGATCTTCTGAAGAGTGTCGCTGAAAAGCTCGGCGGGAAGTAATCATGTACGATTTTCACTGCCATACTACGATGAGTGACGGTGAACTGATCCCGACCGAGCTGATCCGCCGGATGGCAGTTGCCGGATATACTGAAATGGCGATCGCCGATCATGCGGATTTTTCCAATGTGGAATTGCTTATCGAGTCTCAGGAGAAGGTGAAGAGATCCGCAGCAGAGTATGGAATAAGACTATTTACCGGCGTTGAGATTACGCACGTACCCCCAACTGAGATCGCCGAACTTGCGAAGTATGCCAGGTCGCTTGGTGCGGAAGTGGTGATCGTTCACGGTGAAACGATCTCCGAGCCGGTTGCTCCGGGTACGAATCTGGCTGCCGTAACCAGCCCGGATGTGGATATTCTGGCTCACCCGGGCATGATTTACGAGGAAGAGGCGTCTCTTGCAGCAAAGAACGGCGTTTTTCTGGAGATTACGTCAAGGAACGGGCACAATAAAGCGAATGGTCACGTGCTTGCCTCTGCGCGGCGCGCGGGAGCCGGTGTTCTGATTCAGTCGGACATTCACGGCCCGGGTGATATAATTAACGAAAAAATGCGTGGTCTGGTAGCACGTGGGGCGGGTATGAGCGAAGACGAGGCAAAAAAAGTCCTTTCCCTCACTTCTGCGGATATTTTCTTCCGCTAATTTCTATTTTAGTATTGTGGGGAAAGTATTTATAGTGCATCTTACGCATTATATTATGCATAAATACTCTGTGGTTTGCATGACTTTCTATTTGTAGTCATCGAGGTTTGATTTGTGAAATTTGCAGGGAATGTTGTATCCCGTCTTGGGCGACGGTTGCTGATTGTTGAAAGTGATGCTGGTCAGCTGCCCCCGCTTTATACGGAGGTTGCAGATGAGCAAAGCAGATCAGTTGGAAAAATCGTTGACCTTTACGGGAGCGTTTCACGACCCTATCTGACTGTGCTGTGCAGCACTGATTCGTCTGTTGGTGTGCATGCAGGAGACAAACTGTATGTCATTTCCGCGACCAGGCCGGAAAAATCCAGAAAAACTTCATCTCACAAATACGGCCGCGATATGCGCGCAAACCGGCGCTAATCCGTAGATTAAAAAAGGATCTTATAATCATGGAAACTGAAATTGAAAAACTGAAACAGCTGCGAGCAGATAGAGAAAAAATGAAACAGCGTCAGGAAACGACGCTTGTTACGAGGGAAAAGGAGAAACAGGGTGGAAACGATGCGACGGCGACGGTCTGTCCGGAGTGTGGGAGCAAGCAGCTCGTTCATGATTATGAGCGTGCGGAGCTTGTCTGTCAGCACTGCGGTCTTGTTTTAGATGACGATTTCATTGATCGCGGGCCGGAGTGGCGTGCGTTTGATCATGATCAGCGGATGAAGAGATCACGTGTCGGTGCGCCGATGACCTTTACGATTCACGATAAGGGTCTTTCCACCATGATCGACTGGAGAAACCGTGATAGTTACGGGCGTGCGATTTCTTCCAAGAACCGGGCTCAGTTATATCGTCTGAGAAAATGGCAGCGCCGTATCAGAGTTTCCAATGCGACCGAGCGTAACCTGGCGTTTGCACTTTCCGAACTTGACCGAATGGCTTCAGCTCTCGGTCTTCCCCGAAACGTTCGTGAGGCCGCTGCGGTTGTTTACCGTGATGCCGTTGATAAGAATCTGATTCGCGGAAGAAGTATTGAGGGGGTTGCGGCCGCGGCATTATATGCAGCCTGCCGTCAGTGCAATGTTCCAAGAACGCTTGATGAAATCGCAGAAGTGTCCCGTGTCTCAAGAAAAGAGATCGGCAGAACCTATCGTTTCATCTCTCGTGAACTCGGACTGAAACTTCTTCCGACTTCCCCCGGCGACTATGTTCCAAGATTCTGTTCAGGTCTCGGTCTGAAAGGCGAGGTCCAGTCCCGTGCAATGGAAATTTTAAAACAGGCCGGCGAGCGTGAACTCACGAGTGGACGTGGGCCGACCGGCGTTGCCGCAGCGGCGATTTACATCTCCTCGATTCTTTCAGGAGAACGCAGAACTCAGCGCGAAGTTGCCGATGTGGCAGGTGTAACGGAAGTTACTATCCGTAATAGATACAAGGAACTTGCCGAACAACTGGATATCGAGATTATCTTATAATCTCCCGAATATTTTTTTCTCACCGAAGTTTTCAGGTGACGATACCATAGAGTTAATATGGATTTTATCCTATAGATTAGAGATATTTCCGGGCTCGTATATCAGGGGTAGATAGCTACGTTCGCAACGTAGATGCCGCGGGTTCAAATCCCGCCGGGTCCACTCGGTTTTTACGCAGTAATTTTTTACAATGTTCTTTGCTTTCTGTTTTTTGCCAAATATCTTCATCAAAAAAAATGTTTGTTTTCTAAATTGCAGAACATACCTGTTCTGAATTTTCTGTTTGTGCATGCAATAAAAAAGGAATGAAAAGAGCGATTCTCTGATTCTAAAAAAAGGTTAGATATTCACGGTTGATGCCAGTGCCCATGACGGGAGGTCAAGCGTGATGCCGAATGCCCACAACACAATCGTGAAGACAAAGATGGTGAATACCGCAATACCTATCAGGTTGAGGAACCACCCGGCTGTGACCATGTCCTTCATCTCCACATACTCCGTACCAAAGGCGATCGCATTTGGCGGGGTGGCTACCGGAAGCATGAATGCAAGAGAGGAACAGACTGCTGCGGTCATCATAAGGACCAGCGGGTTCATGGAGAGAGAAATCGCCGTAACTGCGAGAATCGGCATCATAACCGAAGCGATGGCAGTATTTGAGGTGAGTTCAGTTAGGAACGTCACTAAAATTGCTATTGCAAGGACAATGAGAAGAACTGGAACTCCGTTTAAAACTTCCAGATATCCTACGATCGTCTGGGCCAGCCCACTTTTGATAAATGCAGCAAAAAGACACATACCTCCGCCGAAGAGCAGAAGAATACCCCAGGGAATACGGACTGCCCACTGCCAGTTCATAGTATATTCCTGTTTTTTCCAGCTTATCGGGAGGAAGAACAGCAGAAGGGCGCCGAATATTGCAATCGTCGAGTCATTAATACTCGGAATAAGGACATCGAGACCTGGGAGGGTGAAGGCGCCGAAGTCTTTGCTTTTCGCAAAGATCCAGCAGAATGCCGTCAGGATAAAAACGAAGAGGGTATTTTTCTCACCGCGGGACATTGGGCCTAATTCTTTGACCTCTTTATACAAAGCCTCTTTTGCATTGGTGAGAACATTCGGCATCTTCTTATAAGCGACTTTGGTGAGCCAGAGCCAGATGATAAGGATCATTACAATGACGAACGGGACACCAAACTCCATCCAGGTAAAGAAGTCGATCGGGGTGCTCTCCGGGAAAATAAGCGCCATCTGTGCACTAAGAATCCCATTTGCCGGAGTTCCGATCAGAGTTCCAATACCCCCAACACCTGCCGCATAGGCAACGGCGAGAACAAGGCAGCCGGCAAATGCTTTGTGGGGTGGTTCCATCTCCGAAAATACTTTTGTCGGGAGGACCGTTGCGACAATCGCGATCGCGATCGGAATCATCATCATCGCGGTGGCGGTATTCGACATCCACATCGAAAGAAACGCTGTGGCGATCATAAATCCGAGGATGAGGCGCCTTGGACTTGTTCCCGTGATATTGATTATTTTTAATGCAATCCTTTTATGGAGTCCCCATCTCTGCATCGACATAGCAATGATAAAACCGCCGAGGAAGAGGAAAATAACCTTATCCGCATATGGGACTGCCGCTTCGGTGGGGGTGAGAATTCCCAGAAGAGGAAATGCAACCAATGGAATGAGGGCCGTTGCCTCAATTGGAATCGGCTGGGTAATCCAAAAAATGGCCATCATAACGGTCACTGCGGCCGCGAGGCGCGCTTCAACCGGTAAAACGGCAGGATCAATTGGGGCAAACAACAGAATAAGAAATGCTGCTAAACCCAGTATTAACCCATAACCTTTTTTCATAACTCATTTTATTTGGCAGGTGGCGTAATGAGCGTTACTATTTTTCATGCACGTTTTTTTCGTGATTTCCTGACGCGATGTTTAATCACCTTGCACATCTAATAATACACCACATTCTACCACCGGATTAATGCCGGATATTAAAGGGTTGTATATACAATGGCAGAGGAACATTCCCAGCACGAAATCGAAAAGGACGAAGCAAGAAAGCGATACGAGTTCAAAAAATCACTGGAACGACTGGAGGAGAAAGAGGGGTCGGGAACAGAACTGATCTCACTCTATATCCCTCCGGATAAGCAGATATACGATGTAACTGCCCAGCTTCGCGATGAATACGGTCAGTGCGCGAACATTAAAAGCAAACAGACACGTTCAAATGTTCAAAGCGCTCTCTCTTCAATTCTTGCACGCCTGAAATACTTCAAAACTCCGCCGGAAAACGGCATGGCGATTTTCTGCGGAGCGATCAACGTAGGTGGCGACAAAACTGATCTGGAGTCCATCATTGTCGAACCTCCGGAAAAGATCCAGACCTACAGTTACCGGTGCAGTTCTACCTTCGAACTTGACCCCCTCAAGGCGATGCTTGATGACAAATATGTATATGGACTCCTCGTCATCGACCGTCGTGAAGCTTACTGGGGCTTCCTTCGGGGCACACATATCGAGCCTATCAACGGAACAAACTCCACCGTTCCCGGAAAGCAAAGGAAAGGTGGTCAGTCCAGTGTCCGTTTCGAACGGCTCAGACTGATTGCAATTCATGATTTCTACAGCAAAGTCGGTGAACGCGCATCTGCGGCGTTCCTTGCCGAACCCAACTTCTTTGAAAAGTTCAAGGGAGTTTTGATCGGCGGTCCTATGCCCACGAAAGAAGAGTTCGCTTCCGGTGATTTCCTTCATCACGAAGTCAAGAAACGGATCATTGGTCTCTTTGATGCCTCCTACACCAATGAATTTGGTCTTCGCGAACTGGTGGACAATGCGCAGGACGCTCTTCGCGGCGTCGGCATCATGGATGAAAAAGCAGAGATGTCCCGATTCTTCAAAGAACTCATTAAAGAAAACGGGGCGGCTGCTTATGGAGAAGACAGTGTCCGTCTCAACCTGGAGGTGGGCGCAGTTGACACGCTCCTCCTCTCGGAAAAACTGAGAAAAGCACGGCTCACCATCAAATGTGGGAACTGTGACTACGAAGAAATCAAAACCATGCAGATTGAAGCAGGGAAAAAGTTCAAAGATCTGCCGTTCGGCCACTGTCCGAAGTGTCAGTCCTCACTCTTCCTTGCCAAGGAAGCTGATATCATCGATGAACTGACCGAGCTTGCCGATGCGTCAAACACCAGAGTAGAAATCATTTCGGAAGATTTCGAGGAAGGAGCCATGCTTTACTCCGCATTCGGCGGTATCGCAGCCGTCCTTCGATATCCAACGGGGATGTAATATGTATCGTGAATATATTGAGAAAACAATCGATCTGCTTCGAGAAGCAACAGGTCTAGATGATGTTATGATCACGGATGGGGGAGAGCATGCGGATCTTGCCTCCACCGTTTCGTTTGCGCTTGCAAAAACCCAGAGAAAGAATCCTGCCGTGATTGCCGGAGAACTCGTCGCCGTGCTTTCGGCAAAACCTGAGGCGAAAGGTATCGAGATCTCTGCGAAAGGACCTTACATCAACTTCGTCTTTGGTGGGGACTATGTCGCTGAATCCGTCCGTGCGGCACGCAGTGCTGACTACGGAACTCTCCCGGTGAGAAACGAAAAGGTCATCATCGAACACACCAGCGCAAATCCGAATGGACCTCTGCACGTGGGTCACATCAGAAATACTGTGATCGGCGACACGCTCGTTCGTGCATTCCGGAAAGCCGGTTACCCGGTCGAGGCACAATATTATTTGAACGACATGGGTCGTCAGATCGCGATCGTTGCTTGGGGCGTTCAAAATCTTCATTACGATCGGATCCCCGGAGAAAAGGGTGACGAGTATATCGTTCGCCATTACGTCGAGGCAAACAAAATCGCGAAGGCAAAACCCGAGATTGAGCCCGAGTTCGATCTGCTGATGGAAAAAATCGAAGCCGGTGATCCCGAAACCGTGAAACTTTTCCACGACTCAGTCGACATCTGCGCAGATGGCATCAAGGAAACCTTGTCTTCGATGAACGTAGTCCATGATAAGTTCGTGCGTGAGACAACCTTCCTTTGGAACGGCTCAATGCAGGACGTTCTCAACAGAATTGAAAAACTTCCAACCGTCCATCACGAGGGACAGATGATGTACCTCGATCTTTCCGAAGAAGGGTTTGGGAACAAATACGTTCTTCGGCGAAGTAACGGGACCTCGGTGTATGCGGCGCGCGACCTTGCGTTCCATCTCTGGAAAAATGCTCAGTGCGACAGAAGCATCGATGTTCTCGGCGCCGACCACAAACTGATCGGAGCTCAGCTTCAGACAACGCTAAGACTTATCGGCGAGCGCCCGCCGGAGATTGTTCACTTCGAGTTCGTCTCTCTTCCGGAAGGTTCCATGACGACCAGAGGTGGCGTTTTCATCACGGCCGATGAGTTGATCGCCGAAACGAAGAAGCGTGCGATGGAAGAAGTCACCGTCCGCCGGCCGGAACTTGGCGAAGAAGAACGGAAAAAAATCGCCAATGCCGTGGCCGTTGGTGCGGTCCGTTATGATATCGTGAAGGTTTCTGCAGAGAAATCAACCGTCTTCGACTGGAAGGAAGCTTTGGATTTCGAACGTCAGAGCGCCCCGTATATCCAGTATGCCCATGCCCGGGCCTGCTCGATCCTGGAAAAAGCGAATGCCGAAGGTGGGTTTGAAGAATGTTATACGTATGCCGATCCCTATGAACTCGCTCTGGCAAAACACATCACCCGGTTCCCGTATGTGCTGGAAAAAGTCGTGTCCGAACTTCGCCCGCATCTTCTTGCAACCTACGTTCGTGACCTCGCGGATCTTTTCAACTCCTTCTACCGGTTCGCCCCGGTTCTGAATGCGGAAGG
Organism: uncultured Methanocorpusculum sp.; assembly: GCF_963667985.1. Taxonomy (NCBI): domain Archaea; kingdom Methanobacteriati; phylum Methanobacteriota; class Methanomicrobia; order Methanomicrobiales; family Methanocorpusculaceae; genus Methanocorpusculum; species uncultured Methanocorpusculum sp. The sequence continues at coordinate 672,359 of NZ_OY764081.1, forward strand.
AAACATTCGCGATGCACGGCTCACTCTCGTGGATGCCTGCAGGAATACCCTCTTTCAGGCTCTCGGCGTCCTCGGAATCGAGGCTCTGGAAAGTATGTAATATCAGGTATTCAGCCTGATTTTTATCTTTTTTATCCCAATAGAATCTATTATATCCTCACCCGTTTTAGTATCATTCATGTCAAAAACGAAAGCGGATGATGCGGTAAAACTTCTTGAACAGCTGGCTCAGGTCGTAAAAGAGGGTGATAACGATGTCAGAGAGGTAAGGATCGCCAAACTTTCCGACGCGGTCTCCGGAGTCGGGTCATTCAATGTTCCGGAAAAACGGGAAGCAGAAGCTTTAATCAAAATTCGTGACTGGCCGAAGCTGAAAAAATATCTGGAAGAGATTTAAATCTCTTCTGCAAGTTCCAGAACTCTTCTCACCTTTTTATCGGTGATCTCTTTTTTTGTGACGAGAAGGAGACTGCCGAGCTTTTTCGTTTGATGTTCTATGCCGCAGAGTGAACAATCCTCTCCGTTTTGGACGGAGGCCAGATGACATGATCCACTTTTCAGAAGCATAAGAGCCGATATCCCGCTTGCCGGCCCTACTCTAATCCGGATATGTTCTTTCATGCAGCGTTCCGTGAGACGTTCCAGTGATCCGTCATCCACACCGCAGATGAGAACCGTCTGGTCCAGTTCTTCTTCTTCGACCATCAGCAAAGCGTCAACAACTTCTCCCGTTTCATATCCTTCGACACCGAGGGGGATATGTACAATACAGTTACTTCTAACACCCGTCATTTGGACGCTTGCTCCTCTGGAAAGGGGAATCGCGGTGTAATGATCGTCGACTCGTGCGGCTGCATAGAGGCCAAACTCATCAATACCTCCGTCGGACGCGATAGGTGAACCAAGGACGATCGGAATCGTTTTTTGTTCAGGTCCGTTCCATCCCCAATGTTCGATCAGTGCCGAAACGAGTACTCTTAGTATTGTCTGGGCTGCCAGTGGATAGCCCGGAAGACCAAAGATGGGTTTTTTATTGATTATCCCAACCATTGCTGGTTTTCCTGGTTTAATGGCGATTCCGTGGAACAGTAGTTCTCCGTTCTCAGCAATAACGGAAGCTGTGAAATCTTTTGTTCCGGCTGAAGAACCTGCAGAAATGATGACGATGTCGCATTCATCTGCGGCTTTTTCCAAAGCTCCGTGAATCAGTACCTTGTTGTCCGTTACTGGGGGATATCTGACAACATCGGCGCCAAACTGCCGCAGATAAGCTTCAGCCATTATGGTGTTGCTTTCAACAACCTGGCCCGGGGCCGGTCGTGTGCCCGGCGTGATCAGTTCTGTTCCTGTGGGGATGATACCGATTAAAATCCGTTTTACTTTGACCGATGTGAATCCGTATGCAGCGATTGCTCCGATGTTGAACGGGAGAATTTTTGTGCCTGACGGGAGAATGAGTTGATCTTTTTTGATATCCTCGCCGGGAGGCCTGATGTTTGTTCCCGGGTTGATACTTTTTCTGATGACGATCTGCTTCAAATTCTGCTCGTCAAACCAGGCGTCTTCAACTTTTATCACTGCGTCAAATCCTTTTGCAATGACATTTCCTGTATTCACCCGTTCAAAATCGGTAAGAGTCACCGGATTTTGATCTCCGGCCGATGAGGTTTCCTGGGAACGGATAGCGAATCCGTCCATTGCAGATGTGGGAACTTCCGGAACTGAGTATTTGGCGTGTAAGGATTCTGCGAGGATATGCCCGCAGGCATCAATGAGCGGAAGATGTCTCGATCCAATGACGGGTGGGATCGTTTTGATTATTTCGACTGCTTTTTCGAGAGTGATTTGATCCAGATAGCGTTTTACCATAAGTATACCTCCACCATCTCGCCTGCTTCATATCCGTCGGGCCCGGCAGGGACTATGATATACCCGTCACTTTTGACGAGGGTATTTAACAGACCTGATTTTCCAAGCACCTGTTCGGCATCACCGTTTGCAAGAAGTTTAACTCTGATGAGATCGGCTCTCCCCTTTTCCGAGGGGAAACTCGTTGAGACGCGTGCTTTGATGCTGTGTAATTTCCGATTTGCTCCGGTCATTTTTGCGAGAAGGGGTGCTACGAAGAGTGTTGCGATCATAAATGTCGATGTTGGATTTCCCGGAAGACCAATAATAGGGACTTCGTTGATACATCCGATTATCGTCGGTTTTCCCGGCGCAACGGATATCCCGTGAACGAGAACTTTTCCAAGATTCTCGATGACTTTTGAGGTTACATCGCGTTCATCCTTGGAACTGCCGCCGGACAAAATCACTAGATCACACTCGGCCGCTGCTTTGGAAAGGACGGGCTGCAGTACATCTGCTTCATCTCTGATGATTCCGTAGACGATGGGCTCAGCTCCCAGTTCGGTCATGAATGTTCGCAGTAGAGAGGTATTCGTATCACGGATTTGTCCAATGTCGGGTGTGTTTCCCGGGGGAATGAGTTCATTTCCGGTTGAGATGATCCCAACCCGTGGACATTTCCTGACGAGAACCGGGTCAAGTCCAAAGGCAGCAAGAACCCCGGCTGTCTGTGCCGTGATTATATGACCTGCCGAGAATACTTCCTCATCTTTTGAGAAGTCTTCATTGTATTTCAGAACATCAAGTCCTGGGTTAACTGCCCCTTTGACGAGCAGTGTGGTCCCTGCAAGTTCAGCCTGCTCCTGCATTATGACGGCATCGGCATTTTCAGGCATGACGCCGCCGGTTGGAATATATTTTGCCTCTTTCTCCCCAATACTGCCTGAGTTATTTTCCCCCATGGCTATTTTCCCAACCAGCTTGAGGAGGTTTGGACGCAGTTCGCCGGCTCCCAGTGTGTCTATGGAACGTACAGCATATCCGTCTTTCACCGATCGGTTGAATCCGGGTATATCTGCCGGGGAGCAGACGGGTTCTGCCAAGATTCTTCCAGAGGCTTTGTCTAACGCGACCTGTTCTGTTGGAAGAAGTTTTGCAAGTGATAGGAGTGTTTTTTCCGCTTCTTCGACTGATACAAGTTTGAGGAATCTCATGCGCGTTCCTCAGATATCATAAGTATTGTTCTGTAGTATCCTCTCTTCATTCATAAGGAGTGGTTTTTCCAAACGCTTAATCTTAGCGTAAGCTTCCTGCAGATTAGATATACTTGCGCTGAAATGTGGTGAAAATCTGGGGATATTAATTTATCACGATTAATCATGTCAAAAAGAATGATTGATATATCGGCTCCTGCCTAAAGAGTATAATCACGTCACATTGGGTTTTTCGACTGAATTGTGAAGGGGTTTATTTATGGTTACATTCAGTCCTGCGCAGGTATGCGTGAAAATTGGAACCGCTGGTACATATAAGACCAGTCTCCCGGCATTGAATATGCTGGTTCGTGCGTTTCTTGCCGGCGCCTATGTTGCAATGGGTGCTACGCTTGCAACAGTCAGTTCTACTGACGTCGCGGCCTATTTCGGCCCGGGTATATCCCAACTGATCGTCGGTGCTGTCTTCCCGGTTGGATTAATGCTTGTTGTCTTCACCGGAGCTGAGCTTTTTACCGGTGATGCAATGTTTGCTCCGATGTCGATTCTTCAGGGTTATATTAGGATGCGAAAACTGGTTTATCTCTGGGCGATCGTTTACGTAGGAAATCTTATCGGGTCAGTGTTTATGGCATTTCTTGTCAGCTATGGTCCTTACACTTCATGGGATAATGCCGGAGTCGCGACGGTAACGATTTTTGGTCTTCGTGCGATCCAGATCGGAGCAGCCAAAGTTGCTTACACAGGAACAATGGGTTTTCTCTCCTGTTTCTTTAAAGGAATCCTTTGTAACTGGCTTGTGTGTCTCGCTTTATTCCTGGGTCTTGCTGCGGACGATGTGATATCGAAGATCGCTGCCCTCTGGTTTCCCATCATGGCTTTTGCGACATCAGGATTTGAACACTGCGTTGCAAATATGTTTTTCATCCCGGCTGCGATCATTACGAACGGCTTTACCGGGAATATCGTCACAAATCTGAACTGGGTTGATATGTGGACACATAACATCATTTGGACAACACTCGGCAACATTGTTGGTGCGGTTGTTTTCATGGCATGCGTCTATTATTATTGTTACAAATCGGAGATATGCGTCTTGTCTGAAAAAAATAAGATGCAGTACTCATCTTCTATTCACTTTTTTAATCCCAACTTTCTTTTTACCATATCAAGAATGAGGCAGTCTCACGAAAATACTCTCACTCCGGCAGTAATCGGATAATCTCCGGCAGAGAAATCCGGTTGGGGGCAATCTTAAATGGATTGTTTCAACATCTCATTTTTCAGGAGAAATTGTCGTATTATAATTTGCTTAATTGTGCTAATCCTACAATTTATCTGCGTGAGTTGTTTCGCCCTGCTAGGGTGTGTTTATGTCTTTCTCTATGATCTCCGCGCATTCAGGAAAAACGGGGTTGGTTAAAACAATTTTATTAACATTAGCTCATAATATAAATAACTTAGTTAATCATTATCTTAAAACTTGGTTAGAAATTATCACGAATCTTCATGTCAATTGGTATGATTTAAATAGAAACTTCTCCAATCTGAAAATAACGCAACCCGGTTAGGTATTTTCCTGATCGGATTGTGAGGTGTTTATTTATGGTCACATTCAGTCCGGCGCAGGTATGCGTCAAAATTGGATCTGCCGGCAAAACAAAATATAATCTTCCAGCATTCAATATGCTGGTGCGTGCATTCCTTGCTGGTGCATATATTGCAATGGGTGCTGCCCTTGCAACCGTTGGATCAACCTGAGTCTCCGCAGTATTTGGTGCAGGTATCAGCCTGTTTGTTACCGGTGCTCTTTTCCCGATCGGTTTAATTATCATCGTTTTAACCGGTGCAGAACTCTTTACCGGCGACGCGATGTTTGCCCCAATGGCAGTTCTTCAGGGTCATGTCGGTATTGGCAGACTTGCTTATCTCTGGGTTGTTGTTTACATTGGTAACCTTATTGGGTCCATCTTCATGGCATTCCTTGTCAGCTACGGTCCATACACTTCCTGGAGCGTAGCAGGTGTTGCAACCGTAACCGCATTCGGTCTCCGTGCAATCGCAATTGGAACGGCAAAAGTTTCCTACACTGGAGCAATGGGTATTCTCTCCTGTTTCTTCAAAGCAATCCTTTGTAACTGGCTCGTGTGCCTCGCTCTCTTCCTTGGCCTCGCAGCAAACGATGTAATCGGCAAGATCGTTGCAATCTGGTTCCCGATCATGGCTTTCGTTGCCTCTGGATATGAACACTGTGTTGCAAACATGTACTTCATCCCGGCTGCAATCATCACAAACGGATTTACCGGAAACACAGTTGACAACCTGAACTGGGTCGGCATGTGGACGAACAACATTATCTGGGCAACCCTTGGTAACATTGTTGGTGCCGTCATCTTCATGGCAATCGTCTACTACTACTGCTACAAGTCAGAAATCTGTGCACTTTGTGAAACAAAATAAGATAAGTTCGGCGTAATCCCTACGTCTTCTTATCTAACCATCTCTCTTTTTTGCTGCACTGCAAGACATGCATATATTTAACCTAAGAAATATCACTATCACTAAAGACCGGTGTCTCTCATGAAAATAAAAGGCGTAAAAATCAGCTTGGCCCCCATGCATTATATTGTTGTAATATTTTTCCTTGCACTCTTTGTCTGGTCATACTTTGCGACCCAGGATGCCATGTTTCTTTATTGGGGAGTCCCGCTCTCTCTTTGTTTGTTTGTGATTCCTCTGATAAACAGTTACAGTGTTGGAAAACAATACATCACGCTTCTCCCGGAATATGAGGCTGAATCAAAACCCTGCAGGATAAAACAGATCGGTCGTCCAATGGAGGGAAAGCCAGTACGAATTGAGGGCGTTGTTCAGGGGCTGAAAGGCAGATTCATCAACCGTCCCGGATTTAAAATCTTTGATGGTTCGGGAACGGTCGTTGCCCAGCGTTCTTCTCCGCTGGATATCGATATCCGGGTTGGAGATAACATCGAGGTTGTCGGCATGGTCGTTAAACGATATGCCTTTGCGGGAGATTATGTAGTTCATGCAATCGGTGTGAAAAAAATAGATACCCTGACTCCTCTTGAGATGGACGAGGCCCTTGTTTCTCCGGATGCCCCGAAAATCAAAAAATATAATTAACACTCTTTTCACCCCGTTTTTTTTAATCCGAAACCAATAGTATTAATCCTTTGAGGTCAGACTCATTGTTATGTTGCATGAAGTGGTTGTATACTCGCTTTCCGGTTGTCCTCACTGTAAGGCATTGAAAACATTCCTTGATAACCAGAAGATAACGTACACAAATATTGATGTAGGCGAAGATGAAAAAGCCGCCGCAGAAATGATCAAGATCTCCGGCTAGAGGGGCGTTCCTGTCACCGTCATCGACGGCGAAAAAATCGTTGTTGGTGATGATCTGAAAAAAGTCATGGAGTATCTTGACGCTCCCGTGGCGATAAAAAAAGCCCCGGACATTTCTACAGATCACGAACTCGTGGTGATTGGTGCTGGAGCCGGCGGTCTGTCTGCAGCCATGTACGGCGCCCGAAAGGGCATCGATATGGTCGTAATCACCGGCGCAATCGGTGGGATGGTGAATCAGAGTTATGTGGTTGAGAACTATCCGGGCATCCCCGATATATCTGGCGCTGATCTGATGAAAAAAATCTATGATCATACGGTAAGTTCCGGGGGGATTTTCGTTGAGGATGTCGTGACCAGTCTTTCCAAAACCGGGGATGTTTTTTCCATTGACACACTTAACGGAGCACATTACTCGGCGAAGGCCGTTATAGCCGCAACTGGAAGGTCTCCACGTCTCTCCGGAGCGAAAGGCGAGACTGACTTTCTCGGGAAAGGCGTTGCGATCTGTACAACCTGTGACGGGCCGTTATACAAAAATAAGGTGGTTGGGATCCTTGGCGGAGGCAACACAGCAGTTGATATGGCGATTGAACTGAGCGATATTGCCTCAACAATCCATCTGATCGTCCGCAGCAAACTGAAAGCCGACAAGGTTCTGATCGACTGGCTCAAAACGAAGAAGAACATTGTTCTGCACAAAGGATATACTATCGAAGAATTTGGAGGCGGTAAGTTTCTCGAGTACGTCGTTTTGAAAAAACAGGGCGGGATTACCAGCATCCTTGGAAAAGGCGAAGAAAAGATCCCTGTCGACGGTGTCTTCCTTGGAATCGGTCTCGATCCAAACACCTCCATCTTCGAGGGTCTTGGAGTAACAATGAATCCAAATAAAGAAATCATCGTCGATATCGACTGCAATACGAATGTTCCCGGATTTTATGCGGCTGGTGATGCGACCTCTATCAAAGCCAAGCAGATTGCTTCATCCGTCGGCGAAGGAGTCAAGGCTCTTCTTTCAGCATACGATTACCTGAGACGGTAATCCTCTTTTTTTTCAAAATATAGTATCTCTGGATTTGAGTTCAGACAAAAAAGATTGACTGAGAATATTTCTCAGGTATGCGGCTTTACTCGTAAAGCTCGGACTCGTCGATCTTTGTATAAGAAACGAGTTCTGCAGGAGTAAAGTGAATGCCGATTTCGCGTGCTGCACTCTCGGGAGAGTCTGCTGCATGAATGACATTTTTGCCGATGGACAGAGCATAATCGCCGCGGATCGTTCCGGGGTTAGCTTCTGTCGGGTTGGTTGCACCGTTCATTTTCCGAACTGTTGCAACAACATTGTCACCTTCGAGGACAAAGCGGAAAACCGGTCCACTCGTAATGTATGCTTTCATACCCGGGTAGAAGGGTTTTGCGAGGTGTTCCTCATAATGCTTGTCGACAATGGATTCTGCAAGAACGCCGAATTTGCCGGCGACAATCTTGAATCCCTTGTTTTCAAAGCGGGAGAGAATCTCACCAACGAGACCGCGCTGGACGCCGTCGGGTTTGATCATCACAAAGGTGCGTTCCATAAATCAAATCACTCCTTACCGCGTGCCTTGCGACCTGCTGCGGTCCAGGCTACACGTCTGGGGATTCTGCCGAGATTATAGTTGCTCTGGCATTTTGATGAGCAGAAATAGAAAACTGCGCCATCTTTTCTCACAAAGAGCTTACCGGTTCCGGGCTCAAGCTGCTTTCCGCAGTAGCTGCAGGTATATGTATCCACCATGCTTCTTACCTCCGGGAAAGTTTCTTTGCTTCGCGTTCCGTTTCAAGGAGCATCAGAATGTCACCCTCACGGATAGGTCCGAAAGTGTTACGGGTAATGATACGCCCCTTGTTTGAGCCATCAAGGACACGGCATTTAATCTGGGATGCCTCTCCGTGCATTCCGGTAAGGCCGATGACCTCAATAACTTCTGCTGGCGTTGCATCATCAGGCATGGAATTATCCTCTCAGTGCCTTGATCTGACCGGCAAGATCTGCTACGAGTTCTTTGCCTTTGCCGACTTTAACGATTGCTACTGCAGTGCATCCGACGTCAAGACCGCATGCGGCTCCGATGTCTGCCTGCTTGTTGATGAAAACAAACGGAATTTCCTTCTCGTCTGCAAGTCCTGGGATGTGCATGACGATTTCTTCTGGTGCAACATCTGCACCGATTAAGACGAGTGCTGCAATTCCACGCTCGACGGCCTTGGTTGCCTCGTTTGCGCCTTTCTTAATCTTTCCGGTGTCACGTGCAAGCTCAAGCGCTTCAAGTGCTTTGTTCTGAAGTTCTTCGGGGACTTCAAACATCTGGTAAATCTTTGCCATAATTACTCACTTCACTCGAGAGGTTTTACCCTCTGTCATCGCTCATCAGCGGTCATACTGGTAGGTACAAAACAGTCTCAGGAAAATCCTGATTAGTTCCCCCCGTACGGGGTAACCGTTGCTGGCGTAACTATACTTATGGGTCTGAATTTGAGATAAAGATATGGATGAACGTCATGAAATACTGAGTATCGTTTTGGAAGAAATTCTCCCCGCTCCTATTGACGGATGAAAGGCCACTGGATTTTTCTGTATCAAAAAAAATCCAATTTTGATCTCTTTTGCTCATTTCGATCATTATGTTGCCCTTAAAGAATTTTCCTGCGGGACGTTTTGTTTTCAAGGAATAGGAACCAGTGATTTTCGATCTTGTGCCCCGCGCTAAAGATTCATCAAACAAGATGGATCAATGCTACTCGATCCGATATATGTCTATACCATCTGCTGAGAAAACATTCACGAGATCTTCCAGCGGGAGGTTGATTGTATACATTTCCTGCTCTACTTCGCCGACGAACAAATACGCTACTCCATACTTCTTCATAAGGCTGATTGTTTGCGTTGGATCCTCGTATATCGCACGCACGTCGGCCATCCGTGTGGATACATCTTCTGTCTCTTCTATCCCAGTTCTCCATCCGACTTCATGTCCCGTCCATCCAATAATCGTGGACAAACCGGTCATCGCTGAAACGCGTGATCCGTACGTATATGATGTTCCTGCTGCTTCGACCACGATTATCGTGGGATCATTGAGACTCTGCAGATATTCTATACCCTGATAGTCTGCCGGGTGTGAGACGACAAGCCATGCTTCTCCATCCAGATTTCCACCAGGATAACCCAAATTTATGCCTCCTACAACAAAGATCCCTGCAAGACAAATGAACACCAAACATGCCGCCACCCATGCCTTTTTGAGATCTACTGCAAAAACCTTGTTTTTGAGCCATTTACCGATAATCAGCATTGATGATATTCCAAGGAAGAACCACGCACAAAATCCAAACTTGAAGACGGTGTTCATTCGGTAGTATGAATCACCCATGTAGTCTTTGAGATAAAATATTTCGAGAAAAACTAAGATGGAAAGTCCAATCACACCGAAGATGATCTCCGGCAGCCACTCTTTCTTCCCAAGGAACAGGATAATACAGAACAGAGCCACTCCCAGTGATGCATAACCGAAAAGTCCGAATATGATTGGAAGCGCAATCAACCAGGGATATTTTTTCAGAACCGATAATCCATTGATGACAAAAATCACGATGAAGAACAGATATACACCGAGGAACTCAACAATCGGAGATGGTGTTGTTACGAGGAAAAATCCTTCGATGCTTGAACCTCCTGTTGTGAGCATCTGATATAAGAAGGGAGCATAGGCTAGAAGAGAAAGTACGGGGACAAGGAGAAACGGCAGAAGTTTGCGAATCTGATGCTGATCGAATCTCCACCAGACCATAAAGGCAACGACGACATACACTCCAGCGTAGATTATCACATCCCATGAGTTCATGGCGGGCATTGTGCCAAGAGACAAGGCAAGAAGACAGATCAGAAGATATTTTCCCCAGCCTTTGAGATACTGCCATCTTGTTATCATCACCGCAATCAGACAGATAAACACCAGTTGATTAAAACAGGCGAGAAGATGTGCATGGGGGTCACCCCACAAAAAGGAAAAAAGCGGGTATTCATTGATCGTTGTTCCTTCGCCGATCACCCGGGTTGATAACCACCAGGCGTCAATTGCACCCTTCCCAGAGAATGCATACCATATCAGGGCCGCATTTGGTATGATCAAAACCAGCATTGTGAGCCACTGATGGCGTTTAAGAAGCAGAACCCCGATCGCATAGGCCGAAACTGCGGCCAAAGCGAAAACCGTCGGGATCATCAGATTGAAGACCACGGAACTTGTTCCCATGGCAAGAATCCCTAACACGCCCATCATCCAGTGTCCAAGATAATAGTATATATTGAGGGTTTCACCTGTGAACCATGGATCATGCGGCGTGACCGTCGGGTTAAGCATTATGCTCCCAAGAAATGCTGCGTCCATGAACTTCTCGCCGGACGGGATGATTCCCGGTGAGAACCATCGAACGATCAGGAGTAGTGCGAATGCAGCAAAGAAAATTATGTCCCAGCGAATCTGATTTTTCAGATCTGTCGGTTCATACTGCTTTTTGAAGAAAGCAAACCCTCCAAGCAAGGCAAAAAGGATCAGGGCCAGCTGGACCGGAAGACCTGCAAGACCAAGATACCATGATACGATCGTGAGAAGAAGAATACCGATAGGGTATGCAAGTCCGTAAGAGACTCGGCCGAGTGCCGGTTTGAGATACGGATAGACGGAGATCTGGCAGAATTTTATGACAATGAGCCAGAGAATGACGGTGAGTATCTGGGATTCGATTGAGATCATGGAGTATCAGATTCCATGCGGAATATTCTCTTAATTAGTTCATCCGTCTCTGATAAATAATGCTACCCTGGAAAGAACCTGTTTTGATTCGATATCAATTTGGGGTGTTTAACCTAGAGTCTGATATTTTATGCTTTGTAAAATGCAAGATCAAACCGCATAGATCACAGTCTCGCAGGGCCACCACGGGTAGGGTGAATACTGCCGCAGATAAAGGGCGTACTCTTCATCATACTGTTTGATAAGGTTTGGGATATCCCACAGATCATCTGGTTTATGGTAGACACATATGGCGAGTTTTGGATGTTCTGAGATTATGTGATTTTTTGCCCCTTCCAATGCATCCCGCTCGAAACCTTCAATGTCCATTTTGATGAACGAGATAGGCTCTTTGATATCCTCATCAAGGGAGACCATTTGAATAGTTGTAGACCCTGTCGCGCTTATGTGCGAGTCCTCGGCCTCAGATGCATTGAAGCAGGCCGTTCCATTCTCTTTACCTATGCAGCAGTTCCTGAAAACGATTTTGTCGAGGACATCTTTCTGCCAGCTGGAAAAATAATCTACTGCGATGGCATAATTTTTCGGGTCAGGTTCATAGAAATATGTCCTGGAAAAATCACTGACGCTGTTGATAAACATCTCAGTAACATCTCCGCGGTATCCCCCGCAGTTGACAAATACTTCCTGATCATTCAGAGCTACGATTTTCTTATCAAAATATTGTTTGAAGGCGAAGTCCCCTTCTCTATGGTATGTTTTTATATCTTCTGTTAACCTGTATTGGAGCATAGAGATCAATGTCCGACGGGACTTGTCATCGGCGAGCTGATCGTAAAGTTCCCGGTACTCCATCTCGTGAATAAATATCCCATCATGTGCTTCCTGCCAAAATCTCTTCAAGGGGGTGTCGACAAATCTTCGGTCCATGCGGTACTTCGTTACAAGCGGGGCGCAAAGGAAGGTCATCATTTTTTGAGCATAAGGGCTTTTTGGAAACTGGATATCACGTATTTGTTCTTCAAGAAGAAGGGAGTTTTTTGTTTTTTTAACGGCAGGGTGTATGCGGTCGTAAAACTCATCAATCGTCATATCTTTAGAGAACATGTATCACACACCTTTCCTGTATTAAATCATCCCGAACAAGCATAAATATCTCTATTCAGTCTAAGACATAATCTCAGAGATTATTATTTTCCTCTCTGATTTTTTTCGTATCTTCTTTGAATAGTCTCTTCAAAAGGGACACCGACCAGTCACCGAAGTAGTAAAGCGAGATCATCCCTCCAACAAGTGTGACGAGATTTTTGATAAGATGATCTATAACTGCGATAAGGAACGCCGTAAATGAGGCAACGCCGCCAATCTCAAAAACTATAGCAAGTGCTGCCTCGTAAGTTCCTATTCCCCCAGGCGTAATAGGTACTGCTTTTATAAGATTTCCGATAATGATTGCGAGAAGGACGAGCATGAATGGAATGTCTACGGCCAGCATCATGCAAACCAGATAACAGGTGAGAACATCCATCATCCAGATAATTACGGAAGTTCCCGAGAGAAGACCAAGAGCAGGAATCGTGGAGGATACCTGCCTGAATTGCGCAAAAACCTCCAGAATTTTATTGAGGATCTTGTTCTCTGCATGCATCCATTTGGCAAGCAGGAGAATAATGATCCCTACAATCCCGGCAATCAGAACAAAAATGATCAGCCAGACAAACCATCCATAATCTTTCGGGACCAGACTGATTAAAAATGGCAGGGCACATAATCCGAGAACCGCCAGCACGAGAATATCGTACACACGTTCAACGATCAGTGAGGTGAAACTGTTCGTGTAGGGCATTCCTTTCTCATGTTTGAGAATGAACATCCGGACAAAGTCACCGAGACGGGCAGGAATGATCAGGTTAGCCGTTTGGGATACGTAGATACATGCCGTGGAAAAGATGAGCCCGATCTCAGTTCCGAGCTTTTTGATGATGTATTTGTATCGAAATCCGCGAAGAAACCATGCAAGAACACAGATGCCTATTGCTGCGATCAGCCAGCTTGGGACCAGCGATTCAAGAATGCTGTCGAGATTTCCCTGCAGTTCATTCCACACACGCATCAGCATGTAACCAAGCAATGCAACGGCAATCACCGTTGGGATAACTATGGCACTAACTTTTTTCCACATGTAGTCTCCACCACATATTCAGGATGTCTTTGCCCATATTGCTCACATCTTTGAATCTGACCGTCGTCCCGGGGCCCTGCCGCCATACTACCGGAAATTCATCCACACGCAACCCCTCTTTTTGCGCAAGAACAAGCGATTCCGTGTCCCAGAACCAGTGGGGCGCCTGGATTTTCGGCACGAGTTCCCGAAGAACCGAGGATTTATAGGCCTTGAATCCGCACTGATGGTCATTGAGTTTGCTACCAAGGAACAATCTGACCAGAAAATTATACCCCCTGCTGGCGACCTCACGATCCCCGCTTCGAACGATATTACTGTCTTTCATCAGGCGCGAGCCGGTTGCAACATCCGCTCCATCCTCGATGTGTCCGAGAAGTTCTTTGAGATGACTGATGTCGGTTGCCAGATCGACATCATAGTAACAAAATACTTCACCCCGCGACTCTGCAAGGGCACGGTTCAGGGCCCGCCCTCTGCCTTGGCGTTCATCCGAGTGAAGAAGCCGAACCCGTGGATCTTTTTTCTCCCATTCCTCTACGCATTCGCGGCTTCCATCAGTACTGCCGTCTTCAGCAATGATCAGTTCGAAACTTTTTCCATATGCTTCGAGCACGTCGATCGATTTAGGAATTGCCGTCTTCAAAGCTTCCACATCATTGAAGACGGGAAGTAATGCGGTGACGAAAAGGGTTGTCAAGGATTATGCTCCTCAAGTAATTTTGCAGCATTGAGACCTGCCAGGATCGATCCCTCCATACTCCTCTCGGGATAGTTTTCCGGTGAAAACATTCCGGCAATATACAGATTGTTCCCGAGATCAGCAGGGGGGATGGTATCTTTATATCCCGTTACGTACACCGGCCCGGCGAATTTGTCGACATAAAGGTCTGCATGACTGATTTCACTGATATCGATAGAAAAACGTCTGCAGAAGTCATCAATCATCCGGTCTTTCAGTCCGCTGTCCGGTTCATCTTTGAAATATGAGGCAAGATATACGACATGTTCCCCGTACCATTCGATCGGGGCGAAGTTTGTGTGGGTAACCACCGCTCCATAAGGTGCCGGGTCCCCCATATTGGTCCAGTAAATGCCGTTTGTCGGGTCACGGCAAAGACCCAGCGTCATACATGCTACTCCCTGATACATCAGATTTGGGAGTTGGATATCTGCATTTTGCAGGAGAGAATTCGCTACTTGCGGCGGCAGCGTTGAAATAACCGCGTCATACTCCTCGCCGTTTATCAGCCACGTGGCATTTTTCCTGACCAGGGTGGTGGATGGTGTCTCGAGTCTGATCTCTGCATGCATACTCTCCAGTTTCTCAACCATCGCATCAATCAGTCTGTGCCACCCACCGTTCAAATAGCCGAGCCGTTCCCCTTCCGATCCTCTGTCCGAACGGATGGCGATCCTGCTCAGAAGCCAGGCCGCAGAAACATCATCCTTCATAGACCCGAATTTACTGGTGAGCAGGGGTGCAAAAAACGCATTATGCACATCCTCCCCCACCTTCTCAAACAGATATTCTTTGGCGGTAATTTTATCGAGCGGAAGAAGGTCGATCTTTCTCGAACTGATCACGAAGAGTCCAAGTCTGCATTTCTGGAAAAACGTAAGGCAGGGATAACGGAGGATTTCCCAGGGGGTTGTGAGCGGGTGAAGTTTGCCGTCCATGTAGTAACCGGTTGAACCTTTCAGCCAGATCAGATCGGATTTAAGATCAAGAGTATCCAGTAGAGAGAAGAGATTTTTGTCGCCGGAAAAACAGTGATGATAGAGGGTTTCGAGCGTATAGGTATTGTTGTAGGTAAGGGAGGACATGCACCCGCCGGGGTTGTCGTTTTTTTCAAAAATAACAACCTCATGTTTATCAGCAAGCTGTAATGCAGCTGACAAGCCTGCGAGTCCTGATCCGAGAATCCCTATCTTCATTGCATTATAAGATAGCTCTGTATGATAAGAAAGTTTTTGGCAGACGTCGTCGTATAGTATGGAAGTCATATATATTCCATGACTTACATATATATCACAACTAAAGGTGTCTACAGTAAATGCGAGTGTTTTTTATAGGATTTGGACAAGCAGGAGGAAAGATCGTGGATATGTTCCTGGCACAGGACAAAAAGTTAGGATCCGCGAGTTTCCGCGGTGTTGTAATCAATACTGCCCGGACCGATCTGATGGGTGTAAAGCACATCTCCATGGAAGATCGTCTCCTGATTGGTCAGACAATGGTAAAAGGTCACGGTGTTGGAACCGATAACGTGACCGGTGCCAAAGTGGCAGCAGATGAGATTGACACAATTATCAATGCGATCGACAAACGCGGAACTCATGATGTTGATGCATTCGTTGTATGTGCCGGATTAGGCGGTGGAACTGGTTCTGGTGGTGCTCCCGTTCTTTGCCGTCATTTAAAGCGTATTTATCGCGAACCGGTGTATGCGCTTGGAATTATCCCGGCTCCTGAAGAGGGCCGTCTTTACTCCTTAAACGCTGCCAGAAGTTTATCCACGTTGGTCAATGAGGCTGACAATGTCATCGTCTTTGATAACAGCGCGTGGAAAAATGATGGAGAAAGCGTGAAGAGTGCTTTCGATCGGTTGAACGAGGAGATTGTCCGTAGGTTCGGTGTTCTCTTCCGTGCCGGCGAGGTCAATAAGTTAGGTGTTGGTGAGATGGTTGTCGACTCCAGTGAGATCATCAACACTCTTCGTGGTGGTGGTATCTCGTCCGTTGGATATGCCATCAGTGAGGCTCTCCCGAAAGGAGGTCGGCCCGCATCGAAGTCTGGAGGTGGCCTTCTTGGCGGCCTTCTCGGGAAGAAGGAGAAGAAGCAGGAGCCCCATATCGATATTACTTCCAGCGAGGATAAATCCGCCAAAATCATTGGTCTTGTACGCCGCGCCATGCTAGGTCGTCTGACTCTCCCGTGCGATTACTCGACTGCTGAGCGTGCTCTTGTTCTTGTTGCCGGTCCGCCAACGGAGCTTGACCGCAAAGGTGTGGAAAAATCTAAGAGCTGGGTTGAAGAAAATATCGCCGGTGTCGAGGTTCGCGGTGGTGACTATCCGGTCGAGAGCGGATATGTCGCGGCTGTTGTTCTGCTTGCAACTATTGGCAGTGCTCCCCGTATCCGTGAACTGATGGAACTTGCAAAGGAAGCAAAAGAAGAGGTCGTGAGATCTCGTGAACGGGCGACCTCATCCATGTTTGAGGAAGGTATTGATCCCTTATTCGAGTGAAGTATTATGAAGAAAATCACATATGTATTACTGGCGCTTATTGTATGTGCAACATTAATTGGTAATGCTTCTGCATTTACATATACGAATGGAGCAACTGTTGATCCCTCTGGCTCACTCAGCCCGGGCGAAGCCGTTACGGCTTCAATGACCATTGTGGTTCCCGAAGGGACTATGAGCTCATCTAGCTCATTAAAGTTGACAACTGCGCTGCATGATTCAGCGCTGTGGACCATTTATGTATACAAAGGAAGTTATAATATGGCTGGAACCTCTATTGGATCAGAGGTACTGATAACTACCCTTACCTCCCCCAATTGGATGTATACTGTTTCTGGTTTTGTCTTAGATTATGGCCAAGATATCACTCTTTATATTGTAGTGAGCGGTCTTGTTCCTGATGATGCAAAAGGTCAATCTGTAACTATTATGAAGATAGTTCAGGATCCTGCACCAAGTTCGGGGTATTCAACGTATTCATCTCCATCTCAAAGCGTTTATAATCCAGATGATCTGGCAAGTCAGATAACTGCAACCGAATCAGAAATAACTACTCTGGAATCTCGTCTTGCCACGTACAGTAGTTATGGAATCGATGTGGCTACCCAGGTCACGAATCTGCAATCCGCTAAGACCTCGCTTGCAGCAGCAAAATCTGCTGGAACCTCTGATGTTGTGAATGCTAACAAATACCTTGATGCAACAACCACAACATTGTCCAATATTGAGAAAGCCCTCTCTCTTGCGGGCTTAAATGCCATCAAAGCTAACATGGATTCTGTTGATCTTATCGTCACCGAGCTTTATGGTAAAGGCTGGGATACCGAAGCAAAACTTCTGGCAACAACCAACCAGGGTATTAAAAATACCTATGATGTAGCACTAATTTCGTATAATGCGGGTGGTTCTCCTAATGTCGATGAGAACCTTGCAGCCTCGGAACAGGCAGTAGCTGATGGAAATGCTTATCTGGAAAAGGCCTCAGCCTCACCGCTTGCTGCATTAAGCAGTTTCCTGCCGATTGTTATTGTGATCGTTGTCGCTGTTGTCGTCGTTGTTGGTGCAATTATTTTCATTAGAAATCGGAGAGGCGGCTGGGACGAGCTCGGATAAGCCATAATTTATTGAGGAGTTCTCCTCCTCAATGGCACCTTTTTTTGAAAAATAGTATGATAATAGTTAGTGGAAGAGTTCGTCCATATACTCTACGGATCGTCCCTCTGATTCTTTTTTGGTGAACACGGTTATGACATCTCCCGGCATGAAGGTAACGTTTCCGCTCGGGATAATCAGTTTTCCTCCCCTTCGAATTGCAATGTAGAGCATATCCTTCATATCCGACACGTCTTTGACAGTTTTGTTGACGCCCTTTGCTCCTTCGCTTGCCGTCACCTCAAAAATACTCCCTCCCTCGATCGATGCAAGAAGCTGAGTGTCAGGGTTTTCCGACCAGAGAAATAAGCTACGTGCCACGATCTCGTCCGGATTTTCGCTGATTCGAACACCAACTTCTTTGAACAGATCAGAGTGTTCTTTTTGGTTCACAATAGAGACCAGTGTCTTTACCGCGTATTTTTTTGCAAGCCAGCAGGCCATGAGATTCAGAGCATCATCGCTGGTTGTCGCGACAAGGGCGTCCGCCCGATCGATCCCTGCATCTTCCAGCGTTGCTTTATCTGTCGCATTTCCGGCAATTGCCAGGAGATCGTGCTGGGAAAGGATATCTGCACACCGATCCTCATCCTTATCGATTACCACAACACTGTGCCCGTTCTCCGATGCAATCCCGGCAAGACTTCTTCCAATTCCGCCCAGACCAACGATGATGAGATACATAGGAAATCGTATGCTTTCAGGTGGTATTATATCTATTCCCTGAAATATACGTATCCGATGACAATCTGCGGAGTCGATGAGGCGGGGAAGGGTCCGGTCCTCGGTCCAATGGTCACAGCAGGTGTTCTCGTATCTGAGTTATCTGAACTGGAAACGCTGGGTATCAAAGATTCCAAAAAACTCACGCCGAAAAAACGCGAACATATATTTGAAGAGATTATCTCTTCATGGCAGACATATACGGTTGTGCGAACGCCTTTTGAGATTGATTCACGCGAAGGGACGATGAATGTGTTTACTGCTTCCTGCCATGCAGAAGTAGTCCGTGCTCTTCATGCTGATTTCGTGTATCTTGATGCCTGCGATGTGAATGCAAAGCGTTTCGGCGAAAATGTTCTCAGGCTGAGCGGCTCTTCGGCCAGCGTATGTTCCGAGCACAAGGCCGACGCCAGGTATGCGGTTGTCGGGGCGGCAAGCATTGTGGCAAAAGTTACCCGGGACCGATGTATTGCCGAACTTAAGGAAGAATACGGCGAAATAGGAAGCGGATATCCTTCGGATCCGGCAACGATCTCTTTTCTAACTGAGTATATCCGTACACGCGGGGAAGTTCCGCTCTGTGCCCGCAGATCGTGGCAGACCGTACAGGATATCCTCAATCGAACATCGCAGACGGGTCTCTCTGACTTCTTCTAAGCAACCTCTTAACATCCAACCTCTAATAAGTATAGAATGGATTTGAGCTGGCTTATTCCGGTACTCATTGCAGTGATGATTTATGCATGCATATGCTATGCTATCATAAAATACAATATTCTACCAAATACTTTTTCCTTTATGGGTCCCTGTCTGATGATCAAAACGACCCGTACCGGTATTTTTGACAAACTTTCCCGATGGAAGAGTCTGCTCATAGCTTATGGTAATCTTGGCGTCATCCTGACTGTTATCTGCGGAGTCGTCGTTACGATTCTGTTTGTATTCACGGCATTTATGAGTCTGGTTATCGAAACTGAGCCGATAGCTCCGCAGAATCTCTTACTGATCCCGGGAATAAACGACTACGTGCCGTCGACGTTTGCCGTATGGTTTGCTCTCATTTTTGCAATGGTCATTCATGAGTTTGGCCACGGTATTCTTTCGCGTGTTGAGAAGATCAAAGTGAAATCCGCCGGAATCCTCGCTCTTGTCATCCCGATCGGTGCGTTCGTCGAGCCGGATGAAGAGGAGATCGCGAAATCATCTCTTGGAGCAAAGCTCAGAATGTTTGCGGCAGGCATCACGAACAATCTGGTTGTGGGGGCTATCTGTATCCTTGCTCTTATCCTTCTTCTCGGGTGTGTTGTTCCCGGAACTTCTCCTTATGTATATGGTGTATACGAAGGCTACCCCGCTGACGAAGCAGGCGTTCTGCTGGGCACGGTCATTTTCGCACTTGACAACACTTCAGTTTCCAGCCTCGCCGACATTTCTGCATTTCTTGCAACGACAAAACCGAATCAGACGATAACTCTTCACGGAGAATATCGGGGAACTCCTCAGACATATGATGTGACTCTGACTTCTATCCCGCCGGATCTTTCCTGCAGTGTGCTTATGCCTGAATCGGGTGCAAGGTTTATTGGCGTGTCCTTCTCTGAACCTTCGGTTCTTGTGAATGCCCTCCATACACAGATGTATCCGTCCTCTCTTCTGGGGGCTGCCGGCTCACTTATGACATTTGTGGCCCTGCCATTCTCATCGATTGCCGGATCGGAAGCCTTGAGTTTCCTGATCGTGGATACGCCGGATCCGGCAATATTGGCTGCTCCGTTTGCCGGGTTCTGGGAAATTATCCATATCCTCTACTGGTGTGCCTGGATCAACATCTTACTTGGTATCTTCAATGCCCTGCCGCTTGGGCCGTTCGACGGCGGACAGATGCTGCGTGAAAGTCTGCGTTCATGGTTTATCAGACGCGGGAAAGATGAAAGGACCGCATTCAGCATCTGCAGGTCGATCTCCTACGTTCTCGTGCTGCTGATCGTTCTCCCGCTGATCATGCCGTATCTCCTTTAAGGGAAGGTTAATTATCCCTCTACTTCCCACATATCTATTATGAAGCGTATCGCGGTACTTGCGTCCGGACGCGGGTCCAACTTCCAGGCAATTTTAGATGCCCTTGCGGCAGGCGAAATCAATGGAAAAATCGTGGCTCTTTTGACGGACAATAGAGATGCCTATGCAATTGAACGTGCTGATGCTGCCGACATTCTTGCAATCGTTCTGAATTACAAGGATTATTCTTCCAAAGAGGCGTATGAACGCGATCTTCTTACTGCGATGCAGGACGTCGAGGCTGATCTTTTTGTTTGTGCCGGATATATGCGTATCATCGGTTCCGAGATTGCCAAAACGTTCTCCGGAAAAATGATTAATATCCATCCAGCCCTTCTCCCTGCCTTTTCCGGTCTCCACGGGCAGCGTCAGGCTCTGGAGTATGGGGTAAAAATCGCCGGATGTACTGTTCATTTCGTAGATGAAGGTCTTGACTCCGGTCCGATCATTTTACAAAAAGCGGTTGAGGTTCTGGATGATGATGATGAAGATTCTTTGTCCGAGAGAATTTTGGAACAGGAACACCTGGCTTTTCCCGAAGCCGTCGCTTTGTTCTGTGCCGATCGCCTGAAGGTTGTCGGCCGTCATGTGAAAATACTTCCCGAGGCAAACAATCAATAGGTCTGAACCCTTATTGTATAAGGCATAATCTCTATGGCAAAAGCAGAAAAAGGCGTCTCAGCAAAAAAAATCGCTCAGGAACGAGTTGATATTTTGTTTGAACGTGCAAAAGAGGCACGAGATGAGCCGGAACTCTCTGCTCGCTATGTCTCCCTTGCCCGCGAGATGGCGATGAAACACCGTGTTCGTCTGGCACACTATCACCGGCGCTCATTCTGCCCGTCATGTCATGCTTACTTTATCCCGGGAGTAAATCTCCGGGTCAGAATTCAGCATGGGAAGATAATCTATACCTGCGGTATCTGCGGAGCAGTTACCCGTATCCCCCTCAATAAAAAAACCGAATCAAGGTGAAAAACAATCTCAGATATTACAGAATCCTATATCCAGACCCTGAAACCAACCATATGGGTCGGCAAAAACGGCTACACCGAAGATCTCGTTGCCGAGGTTCGCCACCAGCTTGACGCACGCAAAGTTATCAAAATCAAATGGCTACAGAATTCCGATATGAATGCCGAGGAGGTTCAGGACCTTGCCAAAGCCGCTTCAGCCGAGGTCATTGCCGCGCGTGGGAGGATGGTCGTTCTTGGTGCCAAAAACCGGGGAAAGGTCTCCGAAACCACGCCTTCGAGACGAACGCCGCCGAAAAATCTCTCGGCACGTAACAAGATCAAGTCTTCTTTCCTCGGAAAGAAATAACTCTTGTCTTTTTTCTAGGGAACATATATTATCTTCTGACTCTAATTTGTACAGACTGTTAATGTCATCAATCACGGAAATGTTCCGTGAAGCATGTCTCCAACATGCGGCATACAGTGAGGATTGTCAATGACTACAGTGTTTGATATTCCGGCAGACTTACTCATCGCAAAGGTAGCAGACGAACTCAAGAACGAGTCCGTTATTAAAGCACCCGAGTGGGCAGAGTATGTCAAGACGGGAGTACACAAGGAGATGCCGCCGGAAAATCCAGACTGGTGGTATGTTCGTTCCGCAGCAGTGCTGCGTAGAATTTACGTTGACGGCCCAATTGGAGTTGAGCGTATGCGCTCTGTTTACGGCGGTCTGCAGGACCGCGGTTCCAAGCCGTCCCACTTTAGAAAAGGCAGTGGTAGCATTGCCAGAAAAGTCATGCAGCAGCTCGAAACTGCCGGCTACCTCGAAAAGGTTACCGGTGGCCGCAGTGTTTCTGCAAAAGGCCGCAAATTCCTCGACAACATCGCCTACTCCATTAAGGATCAGGCAGTCGAGACTGCGCCCGGACTCGCAAAGTATTAAAAATAATAACTGACCAATTGAAGGTGATTCAAGATGGGAGACGATGAACTCGCAGAGATCCGCCGTCAGCGTATGATGCAGATGCAGCAGCAGCAGATGGCGGAACAAGACCAGATCCAGCGTCAGCAGCAGATGCAGGCACAGATTCAGTCTGTACTCATGCAGGTAATGGAGCCTGAAGCTCGTGAGCGGTTAAACACCATCCGGCTTACAAAACCGGAGTTTGCCGCTTCCGTCGAGCAGCAGATTGTATCTCTCGCCCAATCCGGACGCCTGCGTCAGAAAATTACCGATGAACAACTCAGACAGCTGTTAACTCAGATTGTCCCGCAGAAGAAGGAATTCAATATCCGCAGGGTTGGATGAAAGTAGGTGTGCTCTACAGCGGCGGTAAAGACAGCAGTCTTGCCGCGGTCCTGTTGTCACGGGATTATGATGTGGAGCTTTTGACCTTTGTCTTTGACGAAACCCATGCCGTGCCTTCTATCGAGGCGGCGGCAAAGGAAACCGGTTTCCCCTGGAAGAAACTGGTCTTTGCGCCAGGTTTCCTTGATGAAGTCGTGGACAGAATAGTTCATGACGGGCATCCTGCAAATGCTATCAACGAAATCCACCGACGGTCCCTCTGTGCTGCAGCACAGGAATATGAGGTGGTCGCTGACGGAACCCGACGAGATGACCGGGTTCCGATGCGGACACAGTCTGAAGTGCAGAGTCTGGAGATGAAGTACGGGGTAAGTTATATCCGCCCCTTACTTGGCATCGGAAAAAAAGAGATCATCCGGTTAGCGGAAAAGTTCTTTGAGATCGCCTACGGCGAAACCGGAACGATTCCAAACGGTGACTTCGAAAACGAGATCAGGTCAGAAATGACTCGGAGAGGAATAGACTTTGTGTCTCTCTTCCCGAAAAATCATGAACAGTCTCTGATCATCAAGAAAAAAATGGTGAATGAACCATGAGCAAACTTACCAAAAGCCGTAAGATTCGTCTTGCAAAGGCAACCCAGCAGAACCGCCGCGTTCCTGCCTGGGTCATGATCAAAACCAAGCGTACCGTTGTGTCGCATCCAAAGAGACGCAACTGGAGACGCAGCACTCTGAAGGTGTAAAAAAATGGTAGAAGTGCAAAAAGAACAGGTATACGTGATCCCGCTCCGCGATGTAAAGCGTGTTCCGTGCTACAAGCGTGCAAACGCAGCTATCAAAGACATCCGTGGCTACCTCGAGCATCACATGAAAAGTGATGACGTTAAGCTCGATAAGAGCATTAATGAACTCGTCTGGGCACGCGGATCCCAGAAACCGCCAAGACGCATTCGTGTTCGGGCAATGAAGTTCGAAGATGGTCAGGTCCAGGCAGAACTTGCTGAGGAATAAATGGACCAGACCCTGTCATTGAATGGTGACCCGAACATCGGCGTGTATGCCCGTGTCTTTGAAGATCTTGCCGTAGTCCCGGTCGAAGCTCCAAAAGAGTTCCGGGACAAAATAGCGGAAGCTTTGGATGTCGAGGTTATTGAAACCTTTATCCAGGGTTCCTCTGTCATAGGTCTCCTCCTGACTGGCAATTCCCGCGGATTTGTCGTTTCCGGTCTCATTCAGGATTCAGAACTCGAAATCCTTCAGGAGTACGGCGACTGTCTGCTCCTTGGAGAAGAGATGAATGCGGCAGGGAACGTAATCCTGACCAACGATTCGTTTGCCGTCGTGCATCCGGACATATCGTCTGTGATGCGCGAAATGGTGGCGGATTTTCTGAAAGTCAAGATAATCCCGATGTCCTTTGCAGGAGTCGGAACGGTCGGTATGACATGCGCCTGTACAAATACAGGTGTTCTTCTGCCGGCAAGAAGCACTCCCGAGGAGATCGAAAAACTGGAAAAGAGCATTGATAATGCTAACGTCGCTATTGGAACCGGATCCGTCAACATGGGTTCGGGGCTTATAGGTACCGGTCTTCTGATCAACAGTAAAGGATATCTGGCAGGTAACGCTACCACGGGCTATGAACTTGGTAGAATCGAAGATGTATTTGGATTCTTGTGAAAAATTCCTATTTTTCACGAGTTGAGCATGCTTAAAAAAAGTATGCGATTTCTGTGAGGTGAAATGAATGCCGAAATTTGAGGTAAAGGGCACGTTCAAAAATGATGGACAGATGAAGCCCTTCACAAAAATAGTCGATGCACCTTCCGAGAAACTTGCTGGAGAATTCACTCTTGCAACGATCGGAAGCAAGCACAGACTCGAACGCAAGTATATTACCATTGACGCTGCAAAGGCTATTAATGGCGAGTAATACTGATCAGGCATCCCTGGAGCAGGAGGTCCGCTCCCTCCAGGCATATGCCAATGAATATTCCCAGCAGTTTGAACTTCTGACCCAGCAGCTGCGGTTCATCGAATCGGCACGCGGGGAAGCTTTAACGTCCACCGAGTCGCTGGAAGCTTTCAGCGGTCTGGAAGGAGATGTACCCACTCTTCTGAATCTGGGCGGGGGCATATCAGTTCATGCCATCGTCACCGACACGAAGAAGATCCTGGTTGGGATCGGCGCAGGCATCACGGTTGAAAAACCGGTCGAAGAAGCGATCACGTTCCTTCACGACCGGGTCACTGAGATGGATGCATCCGCAAAACGGCTTACCGAGTCCCTTGGAAAGCTTCAGGAACAGATGCGGGCCGTTGAGCAGAGAATGCAGGAAATCTATTCTCAGACTCAGCACCGCTGAACTTCTCTTTTTTCCCGTTCCGTTCGCCATCACGCAAAACGCCTAAGTGTTTCAAAAAAAGGCGGGTGTTATCTTCTTTTGATCAGCAGGAAAGCGGCCGCCAGACCAAAAAGCATTCCTGCCGGCAGGATCGGTGACTTCGCAGCTCCGGTATCCGGGAAATCCGGCTCTTCGAGATAGAACGCATCGTCATCAAGATAATCATCGAGTTCGACTAGCCAGTAACAATTATTTTCATCCAATGCAGTAAAGACTAAATCTTCTGCAGGATCATCGCCGAATGTGAAACTGTCTGCGGAATATACCGTGGAGATCGCCTCTTCTTTTTCGTTGTAGACTTCAATAAGCGGTGTGAACACATCGCCTGGTAAAAGTTTCGTATCTCCCCAGAGGTTCGTACGCGAATACCAGCCGTCTTCCGATACGGATTCAACAAACAAATAGTTCGTCTTCATCGCGTTCATATCGACAACGGCAGTGATCACCGAAGGATGCGTTATGTCCTTTCCGTTGATCTCTCTCGTTATGTTTCCGAATATCAGATACACATCTTTGACGGACTCATCTTCGACGACGGAGTATGCATACGTCATTGATACGAGTACATCTGCATTTTTGTCGTCACTTCTCAGGACAAACCAGGATCCGTCCCAGTCTGGTTCCTCATACTCGCCGGTCGGAACGGAAATCCAGAGGCCGTCCTCGGAGTGAGCGTATATTTCCTCGAGTGGTGTTTGACCGACTATGATGCAGTTCGAATCAGTGTAATACACATAATCGGCAAACGCCCACGTCGTCTCCGTTTCGTCATGAACAACGATCGTTCGGCTGTCGGTATTCCCGCTCTTGTACGAAGCGCTTGGCTGACTTTGGCTGCCGGTTTTGCTCATATAGCTTGAGAAATACTCATACCATCCGTTTCTTCCAAACGCTATGCTTTGAGGGATCGCCTTTGTAAAGTCCTCTTTTGGTGCTACAATGGATACGCCGTTTGCAGCACTGAAATGGGTGGAGTGATCTTCTGCGACAACGTAATTCTGCAGTGAGGTCATCAGAGATCCGGCGGCTCTATGCAGTTCGGTCGTATCTTCGGTGTTCGCGTAAATCAGGTCCGCAAACTGATAGAGATCTACCGACGCCACCCTTGATCCATCATCCGACCTACCATAGCCTTGGACAGTTGTGTAGATATCTCCGAGAGCTGCAAGCGAGTCTTCGTTGTTGAGACTGTCTTTTAGCGAAGTCCCGAGTACGTCAAGGGATGCTACTACATTCTTTGCTTTCTGGAGACGGACAAGGGAGAGGGTTTTCCGATTCTCGTTCGTGCCTGATATATACGCAGAAATGATGCTCTTTCCAACTTCCTCCGGGGTCATCACCGGGTCGCTGGAGAACGCCTTACCGATTCCGACGTAATTGAGTCCGATCCCCGGAACATTCTCTTCGGATGCGAGAAGGAAATCCGCGTGCGTATCTAAGGCATCGGCCACTTCAAGGGATGCCATCTGACAGGCATCGAAGATAATGATATCATAAGGTTTGGAGGCAGCAATGCCGGTCTGCAGATCAGCCACACTCATTCATGTGTCGAACAGTTCGTTCGCACCAAATCCCTCATACCCTCCTCCATGATTCCAGAAGAGGAGATATCTGTTGGCTGATGCGAGATCATTTTCTGTAGAATAGGATTCTGCATACTGCAGACCCTCAGATAATGCACCTGACGATGAGATGTCCACGTCCGAAATCCGGATAAGAACATATTCTGTTGGGGTCCGGTGACCTCCGTCTGATCCGACGATGCCGTCCTCAAGATCTTTTTTCAGAAGGTCCAGATTTGTTATGGAAAGGCCGTTGTCCCATCCTGTTTGGTCAGCTCCTCCGTATATCACTAAAATATCAGTGATTTCCGGATCCAGATTGTTTACGAGATCGTTGAGATTCATGGAAGCAAGATGATCCTCCCCCGACTCCAGGTCGGATCCGACCATGTAAAAGACCAGATAATTTTCACTTGACGCTGAAACCGGAACAATCATCGCAGTGATGAGGAGCAGGAGAATTCCTCCAAGAATCAGAGTTTTTTGGACCACACCGTTTGATATCAATATATTCCAGTCATCGGTCTAAGTTAATATGGCATTCCCTCAGGTCTAACAGAGAGGAATTTATATTCACAGGACCGAATTAATAGATAATGTTTGAAGGACTGAAAAATAAGCTCGGTCTCGGGAAAAAAAAGAACCCGATTCCGGAGACGGAAGCGCCCGTTCCTGCCGCCGTCGAAACAATACCATCACCCCAGCCTGAGGATAAAAAAGCCCCGGGCTTCCTCAATAAAATCAAAACTCTTGTAGTAGAACACGAGTTTGTCCTCTCCGAAAAAGATATCGAGGAATCCCTCTTCGAACTCCAGATGGTCCTCCTGGAGTCCGATGTCGCTTATCCGGTAGCCGAGGCGATCACCGAACATATGAAAAAAGAACTCGTCGGCACTCACCGAAAGCTTCGCGAATCGGCCGATGATGTTGTCACGAACGCTCTTCGGCATGCAATCGAAGAGGTTCTCGGCGAGGGGTTCGATCTCGTATCCTATGTCAGAACGCATGACCGTCCGGTCAAGATCCTCTTCACCGGCGTGAACGGGACCGGGAAAACGACCTCGGTTGCTAAGATCGCCCATTATCTTCAGAGTCAGGGACTATCCGTCGTGGTCGGGGCGGGCGACACGTTCCGTGCCGGGGCCATTGAACAGATCCGGGTTCACTGTGATCGGCTTGGGATAAAACTCATCGCCCATCAGGAAGGTGCCGATCCCTCGGCAGTTCTCTACGACACCGTCGAGTACGCCAAAGCCCACAAAACTGATGTGGTTCTTGCGGATTCAGCAGGGCGCTTCCACAATCGTGTCAATCTCATGAACCAGCTCGAAAAAATCAAGCGGGTCATGAAACCCGATCTCGTCTTCTATGTGGACGAGGCCGTTGCGGGAAACGATGCCGTCATCCGTGCCGAAGAGTTTGAAAAGACCGTCTCCACAGACGGTGTCATTCTTACCAAGGTCGACATGGATCCAAAAGGCGGTGCTGCGATTTCGATTGCCTACACGATCGGAAAACCTCTTGTTTTCCTGGGAGTCGGGCAGGGATATGACGATATGAAACCGTTCACTCCCTCGCTGATTATCGATGAAATATTTGGAGATGACTAACATGGGACTCGATACACTTTCCAACTCACTCAAGGACGCAATGAAGAAACACGCCGGCAAGACGGTCATTGACCGTGCCGCAGTCGACGAACTCGTTCGCGATCTCCAAAGAGCCCTGCTCTCGTCGGATGTCAACGTCAAACTCGTGATGGAGCTCTCCAAGCAGATCAAAGCCCGTGCTCTGGACGAAGATCTTCCCAAAGGCATCAACGCCCGTGAACATGTTCTCAGAATCGTGTATCAGGAGCTGGTAAATCTTGTCGGCAAAGAGGCCGAGTTCTCCTTGAAACCGCAGAAGATTCTGATGGCCGGTCTGCAGGGTTCGGGTAAGACCACCACGACCGGCAAACTCTGCCGCTACTTCCAGAGAAAAGGGCTGAAAGTAGGGGCGATCGGTGCCGATAATTTCAGGCCCGGAGCGTATGCCCAGCTGGAAACACTCTGTAAAAAGATCAATGTTCCAAGTTACGGTGATCCAAAAGAGAAGGATACCGTAAAAATCGTCAAAGACGGACTTGCAGCCCTGAAAGATGTGGATGTCATCATTGTCGATACCGCCGGCCGTCATGCGCTGGAAGATGAGCTAATCGATGAGATCAAGCAGGTCAACGCATACCTCAAACCCGATCACCGCTGGCTCATCATCGACGCAGCTCTCGGTCAGGCGGCCCGTGATCAGGCAAAACGGTTCCATGAAGCGATCGGCATCGACGGCGTGATCGTGACGAAGATGGACGGTACGGCGAAAGGAGGAGGCGCCATGTCTGCCGTCGCCGAAACCCAGTCAGGAATCGTTTTCATCGGTAACGGTGAGACGATCGACGATCTCGAACGTTTCGATCCAAACGGATTCATCTCCAGACTTCTCGGCATGGGCGATCTCAAAGCCCTCGTCGAAAAGGCTGAGGAGTCGATGAATGCCGAGGATGTCGATATCAACGCCATGCTTCGGGGAAAGTTTACGCTGAACGATATGTATAAACAACTCGAAGCGGTACAGAAGATGGGTCCGTTAAAGCAGGTTCTCTCCATGCTGCCGATGGGCAATATGAACGTCCCATCCGATGCTTTGGAAGGAACCGCCGACAAGATGAAAAAGTTCAGAATCATCATGGACTCCATGAACCCCCAAGAACTTGACGAACCTGCCCTGATCAACACATCCAGAATGATGCGTGTTGCCAAAGGATCCGGGTCCTCGGTCGAGGAGGTGCGCGATCTGATCAAATACTATAAAATGATGCAGAAAACGCTGAAAGGATTCAGAGGGAACCGGATGGCGATGGGCAAAATGATGAAACAAATGCAGAAAGGCGGCATGGGACCTATGGGTCCAATGTAAGCCCGTTTTTATTACGATTTCATATAAGTCAGATTATAATTGTCTATCCCGGTCCCATCCGGGAGGATAGTAAAGTGGATCAAAGCCGCTTTGTAGTAGTTAATGTACGTGTTTTCTTCGTAAGAATACCAGACTAGTTCCCACGGTTTGTCAGAGACTCCATACTGATTCGTCCAGAATGAAAGACCCGTGTAGTTGGCATATATCTCATTTTTTATCGTATAGAGCATCCCGTTATATTCATACGCGCTGATCGCTTTCCATGTTCCGACGTATCCGTCAAGCGGATCTCCTTCTTCTCTGACAAAGGTTCGTCCCTCTTCATCGGTGGCATACATCCCATCCTCCGAGATTATTGCGATCCATGAGTCGTAGGCATATGCATATGACCCGTCTTCATTTTGGATCCAGGTCATATTGGAGACATAATCGGCTCCGTCATCATAAACCCAGGTCTCTGTTCCTTTACAACCGGGATTGAACGTGATTACGATCTGTGTTACATTTGGGGTGGGAAAATCGATGAGCTTTTCACTCGTCCAGGTGCCGATGATAGTATTTGGGGTACTGACGCACCCTGCCGAACAGATAATTACGAGGATTGCGGCAAGGACGAGCGGCAGATTTTTCATCCATACATCTGGTCTCTACGGTATCTTATATGTGTCGAACGTATGGTGTCAACCGTGATAATTTCAATCAAAAATGAGTTTTTACCAAAAAATGAGGTTAAAGAAGCATAGTATTCTGGTGTTTTGTCGAATGTAAATTCATGTGGGACTCACTCACCTTTCCTGCTGATCTCTTCCCGAATCCCAAACAAATACTCCTGAGCATATCCCGCATACTGACCAAAATGTTCTCTGGCAAACGATCCTGCTTTTTTATATGAGAGTTTTCGTGTACCTCCAAGATATTTTGTCCTAAGGATTCTCTCGATCCATACATCAACCGGGAACGCCTCGTATTTTTCAAAGCCAAACAGCAGGACACAGTCTGCCACCTTTGGCCCGACGCCATTTAGCATCATGAGTGTCTCATGTGCCTGAGAATACGGCATATCTGCAATCTTCTCTGCCCAGTGGGGGTCGGAGGCAGCCATTTCTGCAGCCCCGCAGATGTATGCGTCACGATACCCCACTTTGCATGTACGTATCGAACAGATCTCCTCTTCTGAGAGGCACTTTGCGTCCGGGAATGTGTGGAATGTCACCCCGTCTATTTCTAATTGGTTGCCATATTTCTCTGCGAGATTCTCGATCCGCATCATAATTCCGGGAATATTTGCACACGTCGCGCAGATATATGACACTAGACACTCCCAAGGATCCTGCCTGATGATCCGAAGACCGCGGCACTTTTCGATTGCTGCGTGGATCAGGGGATCTCTGTCTATATCATTAAGGATATCGTCAAGGGGGATATCAAGGCCAAAGTATCTGATGAGTTCCTTCTCGGTCGGTCCATCATACAAAAGAAGATCTCTCTCCTGCTGGATCTTCCATATTTGGTCTCCAACAGGTGCATACCAGAATCCGTTATGCTGCCGCCACCGAAATGCCTGCCCGCAGGAAACCGTCAGATCAAGCTGAAACGGTGTATCTTTCAGAGAAAATCTATGCATAAAAAAAGTTATTCTTTGAGCATCAGAATGCCCAGAAGAATTGCACCAAGGCCGCATAAGGCGAGAACAAGTCCGAATCCTCCCAATACGAACTGGATGAACAGATCAAAGTTGAACCAGATTCCAAGAATACCGAGAGCAAGAAGAATAATACCTACAATCAGAGTGATAAGTCCTGTTTTATCCATATTAGTATGTAATCGGTTTGTGCTTATATGCGTTGCGTCATCATTTCATCTTCCTTATCCAGAAGTATTCTATAGTATTCACAGCAAAACTACACAATAGTCATTATTTAGGCACTATGAATACGCATGCAGCCGATGACGGCGGCATCCGCGCTTTTTCTTCCGCCGAGAAGTCGGACGAATTCACGTTCGTTGGTTATGTCGCCGAAGTAGAGGTCGTAGATGCGGGCGGTTTTTTCTTCTTGATTTTCGGGAGCGGCCACATTTCCATTCAGGGATTCTTCCATGAAGGTTACGATCATGGGTGATCCATCTTTGCCGAACTGTTCTTTGAACTGATACATGACCCTGATCTTGGATTCAGGGACGTAAACTCTGAATTCAGGCATTTGTCAGTGTTCCCCGTTTCATGTGTTCTCTGATGAGAGCGAGGATGACT